>CALFCG010000120.1 GCA_937951315.1 uncultured cyanobacterium | reverse complement strand
ATTTGTCCAATATCCTCGGCGTCTTCTTCTAAAATCTCGCTATAGCCGATGATGCTATTGAGCGGTGTGCGTAATTCGTGGCTCATATTAGCTAGAAATTCGCTTTTAGCCTGAGTTGATGCCTCTGCAGACTCTTTAGCTTTTGATAGCTCGGCAGTACGTTCCGAAACGCGAGTTTCTAGAGCTTGATTCGTCTCTTCCATTGCGGTGAAAGAATCACGAACCTGCTGAGCCATTCGATTAAAGGCATGGGCTAAGACCCCGACTTCATCTTGGCTAACGACTGGAACGTGATGATTTAGGTTGCCTTGCTCAACTTGGACCGCTGCATTGGTAATGGCGAGAATGGGTTTAGTGATTCGCCTTGAGAAGAAATAGATGCCAGAAAGTAGAAGTCCCGTTGCCACTAGGCCGAGGAGTAAGATATTTCGCGCCAGGGCACGGGCTGGTCCAAATGCCTCTTTCTGATTGATTTCGGCGATTAGTGCAAAATTTTGATTTGCTAGCCAGCGATAAACACCAATAACAGGAGTACCAGCATAATTTTTGTAGAGACCATACCCATTTTTCCCGTCCGTGGCAGCATCGATGGCTTTGCTACTGACTCCTTCTATAGACTCGGATGTCTCTGATTCTTCAGAAACAATAAAAGTGTTTTTTCGTTCTAGCCTTCCAACCAGATAGGTTGTCCCTGTTTCCCCGAGTCCTGTTCTCTCACGGATTAGCTCATCAATTTCTTGCAGGTCCAATGTAATCGAAAGGACGCCCATCCTCTTTTCTTGGTTATTCAGAATAGGGGTTGCGAACGTAATGGCTGTTTTTCCTGTGATGGGTGAACGATATAGAGTTGGCTTGACATCCGTATCGTCTGCAGAGAAATAGGTCGTGGTTCCGCCAAGGGGTTGATATTTACCCTCAAGCTCTTGATTCGTAGAAAGTAAGACAATGCCACCCGTGCTTAGGATCGAAATTTCCTGCAAGTTAGGCTTGATCGCTCCTACTCGCTGGAACAAGTTCGATAGCTTGTTATAAAAGTCTTGACCACGCCGTGAAGAATTGTTCTGTTCCGAGAGGCGCTGAGTGGGTTCTTTGACTTCGTCTAAACCTGCAAGCAATAGTGCATCTTTGTACTGCCCCTGAAACCACTGATCAATTTCGTCGTCTTTCAAGGATGAGGCAACACTTAAGCGATTATAAATCGACTGTTTCAGTGTTTCTCTTGCTGAGATGTAAGAGCTTGCCGATATGATGACAATAGTGATGATTGACAAAATTGAGAGAGGAATTATCAGCTTTAAAGATAAGCTGTTCTGAGGCTTTTTAAGTTTCTTTAGCATTGCCGATTTTAGAAATCATTTCATGCTGCTGCACTGAGTTGAATCTTTCTCGCAAACGGATCTCTTCAGACAATACAACCTGCTTCCTATTTAACATGAAACTAGTGCTTGCAAGTCTATTGCCACGCTGAAAAAATCTGTTCGATCTTAGCAGTCGCTTGCTCTGTTGCTTGTTCGATGGAGAGATTGTCAACAGCAATTTTGCGAATCACCTCTCCCCAGACATTCTGAGCGGCGACTTCTCCGTATGCCGGATTAAAGACTTGATAGGCGGGCCGGGTATTTTGTAGTTGTTCAACGGCCACTGAAATGTGGGTATCTTTTGCATCCTGCCAAAATGGATCTTCAAAAAGGGTTGGCATCACGGGGAGATATCTTCCCTGTGCTCCTTTCGTATAGGTGGCTAAATTTTGTGGTTGGGCCAGGTAGGCCAAGAATTTCTTTGCGTCCTCTTTCTTCTCTGAGGCTTCAAAAATGACTGCCTGTTTAAGTTCTACAACAAAACGCATAGACTGTCCGTTCGGTTTATCCGGCCATTTGATTGTAGAGAGCTTGCGAAAATATGTTTCTGGATCGTTCCGCTGAGATCCTGGCGCAGATAATGTGTGGTTAACCGTCATTAAACTGGTTTTGCTGAGGAGTGATACGTTATTTCCTGTATTGTCCCAATCTACTGCCTCTGGCGGGACTTGTCCGTTGCGGAAGAAACTTGTATAGGCCTCTAATGCTTTTGCAAGAGCTGCCCTTGTTTGAGGTCTGCTGATGTTGAGCTGCCCTGATGGATAAATGATCTGTGCATCATAACTTTCTAGAAACTGCTCAAAATTGTTGTAGGTATCTAAGCTCAATGACATCGGCATGCCCAAGCTATAGATCTTGGATTCGCTGTTTTTGTCTAGTTTGGCCTGGGCTGAGGCCCACAGTTTCCAAAATCCTTGCCAGTCAGAGGGGATGCTTGCTCGCCTCTCACCGGCTCTATTGATGAGTAGATCTTCCCAATAGTGAATATGGATGGCAGATTGCATCAGCGGAACGGCGTAATAACTCCGCTCATTGGTCTCTCTATTTCGGTAGTTAACTCCAACCAATGCGTTGAGACTGTATTTGTCTTGGAGCGGCAGCGTAATGTCTGAAACATCTGCTAATTGGTTGTTCCAAGCAAGACGAGGGATGACCGTTAAGTCGCCAGAGCCGGAGTAAAAAATATCTGGGGGTGTGCCTGCTTCAACGGCATTCTCGATATCTTGAATAATATCTTTCTGTGGGATGACTGTTAAAGCAACATCAATATCAACAGTTTCTTTCCATTTAGCAATAATCTGTTTCAATGCATCGATTTCTTCAGGGTAGAAACCCTCTTCCCACCAGATTCTCAGCGATTTATCTTGAGGATCAGCTGTTTGCGTCAATATCTCTGAGGTTTTAGAGCAGCTTGCTATAGTAACGCCAGCTAGGAAGTTGCCAGTTAATTGCGTGAATCTTCTTCGTTTCATGTTGTCTTCGCTATAGCCAGAAACTAAATGCTTCCGTATCGCAATTGCATATCCTTGCACTCATGAGCCGTATAAAGGGTTCATGCTTTTGATGCTGGCACTTGCTGATATTTATCTCTGTGGAAGGGATGGAGCTATTATCCTCTATAAGCGGCTCTATTTTGTTGCGTGTTATGTGAACGGCTTAAATTACATGTGTTAGGTTGGTCGCTGCGGCGAAAATTTGCAAAAAGAGTAAACCACTGGCCTTTTTCGGCCTAGGTTTTGACGAAAGGACATTTGGTGGATGTGATATCTAGCGGTACATGACAATTCAAGGATTAATTATTGTCATATACCGCTACCCGGTTGGGTTGGCGAGAGTTGTTACTCGCTTCTAGATGAACTTGCTTAGAGCATCACGCTAAGGCTTACTGCTGGAAACGGTAGTTCCAGTAAAGCCTCCTCGGAGACTAGGAAACATCATTCGTATGATAAGAAGGAAAACTACCTGCATAAATGCCGCCTGGTTCTTCAAATTGTAGATAGATGGGATCGGTGACCGGCCCAATGGGTAGAT
>CALFCG010000119.1 GCA_937951315.1 uncultured cyanobacterium | reverse complement strand
AGAGAATGCTTCGAGTTTGGTCATGATTGGTGATCGTGCCAGTGATATGAACGCAGGTGATGCGGTGGATGCAACTTGCATCGGTGCTTTATGGGGATATGGGAGTATCGAGGAGCTTCAGACATCAGGAGCAGAGGTATTGCTTCAACATCCCTTGGAGATATTGGGTTACCTTACCTAAAGCATTAGAGGTATAGCGGTATGGCCAAGGTTGTTGTTGTGGGAGCAGGTCCGACAGGGGCAACACTTGCCTTACTTCTGGTTCAGCGCGGTATCCCTGTCACATTAATTGAAGCTGCCAAAGATTTTCGCCGTATCTTTCGAGGCGAAGGATTGATGCCGAGTGGTTTAGATGCCCTTGAGCAGATGGGCTTATCCCCGATTTTGGCCTCTATGCCGTCCCGCCCTCTGACAGGGTGGGAGTTTATTATCGATAATCAGCAACTTTTCCGAGTTGAGGAACCGATGTGGGCCAGTCAGCCCTGTACCCTTGTTTCGCAACCTCCTTTACTGGAAGCCTTGGTTGCTGAAGCCCAAAAGTGTGAATACTTCGAATTTATACAAGGTGTTGCGGTTAAAGATGTATTGAAGGTGGCTTCTCGAGATGGCGAGGTTGGAGAGCGTACTCGCATTGCAGGTGTTTCACTGGTGAACGGAAGAGAGATCTCTGCAGACCTTGTTGTCGGGGCTGATGGTCGGAACTCGCTTGTGCGGCAAAGAGCTGGTTTACGCTTGGTCAGTCAACCCCATGACATCAATGTTCTCTGGTTCAAGCTCCCTGCTCATCCGCGCTTTATTGAAAATAATTTTTTTTGCTCTATTCTCAATCAGGGGGCAGTGTTTAGTATTTTTCATGGAGCGGAGGCTGGAACGCTGCATTTGGCATGGGTGCTCTCATCAGATGATCCATCTGATGGGCAGAACCAGAATTGGGCAGAAGTTTTTGCGGCTTTGTCCCCTGCATGGTTGGCGGAACATTTTATTGACTCTGCGGACCAGATCGAGCCTCCCATTCGTCTCACGGTGCTAGTGGGTCGCTGTCCTAGCTGGCATCAGCCAGGTGTCTTGTTGTTGGGGGATGCGGCTCATCCGATGTCTCCTGTTAGAGCCCAGGGGATTAATTTAGCGCTTCGGGATGTGATTGTTGCCGCCAATCATCTTGTGCCTGAACTCCAGGCAGGAAAAGCTCTAGACTCAGTACTAACCAAGATTCAAGCGGAAAGGGAACCCGAGATTATTCGTGCGCAGCATCTACAGAAACAAGAAGCCCGTCAAGGAGAGCTGCTGAAGAATAATGCGGGGTTGCGATCGCTCATCCATCATTTTTCCCCCTTGATTCGGCCAGTGGCTCGATATTCTTGGATCAAACGGCAGAAAGAAATGCGCCAGGGCGTTACCCAAGTGAGACTCACTGTTTAACACCACCCTTCTCATCGATGTGAACTTACGTTCGATATGCCAGATCTTGATCTACTTGACCTCCTCTATTGGCTGATCACACCCTGTGGAATCACCGTAATTCTGCTCTTCAGACAACAAGAAGCGTCACTGACTGATATCCGTCGCTTCAGCGAACCAATTTGGAGAAGACTGTTTTTCTGGCGGCCTCATTAAGGCAGAAGAATATTTTAGGGAGCCATCGCCTTTTGAAGGATAAAAAGTGAAAATTCTGACCCTTGCTTTTGTACTTTAATCCCTGTTCGTGTTACGAGAAGGGCAGCCTATCATCGAGTCTGAAATGCCTAAGCTTCAATCAGAGTTTCTATATCAGTACCCCTCTTTGTCATCAGGGACACTTGTCAAGCGGTACAAGCGTTTTTTTGCGGATATTGAACTCGACACGGGTGAGGTGATCACAGCACATTGTCCGAATACTGGACCGATGACGGGGATTTATATTCCTGGCAACCGGGTATGGGTTTCCCACAGCGATAACCCTAAGCGGAAACTGAAATATACCTGGGAACTGATTGAGGTGGATGATAACGGTCCCGTTTGGGTGGGCGTCAACACCATGTTGCCCAATCGTGTGACTAAGTTGCTGCTCGAAAAGCGTTGTATTCCTGAGCTTGCCGATTATGAACAGCTCAAATCGGAAGTGCCTTACGGTCAAGAAAAGAGCCGCATCGATTTCTTGCTTACCGATGTTAACGGACAACGAACCTATGTGGAGGTTAAAAATACAACCTGGGTTGACGGGAAGAAGGCTTTGTTTCCAGATACGGTGACCACACGGGGACAAAAGCATCTGCGAGAAATGACAGCGCTATTGTCTGACGACAGGGCCTGCATGCTGTACTTCATTAATCGGGGAGATTGTGTCTCTTTCTCGCCGGGAGATACTGCTGATCCACACTATGGTCAGCTTTTGCGTGAGGCTGTTGAAGCCGGGATGGCTGTCTATCCCTGTCGGTTTGATGTATCTCCTGAGGGGATAACCTTTCAAGGTTTAGCAACCTTAGATTTATAGAAAATTAATCGCCTTTCGCATCCAATTGGAATGTTTACCCGTATTTCTAATGTAGGCAACACACCTCACCCGAGGAGAGAACAAAATGAAATCAAAGAATATTCTGATGATTGCGATTGGGCTTGCAATTATTCCAGCCGCTGCAATCTTTGCAAACCAGAGCGACAAGCTAGAGGCTCAAGACGTTGCGGCGGAAACAGTTGAGCAGTCCACGGATCAGGCAGAATCTGCAGAGAGCGATAAGCTTGAGGTGCAGAACGTCATGAAACAGTATGTTCAAGGTCTAACGGCTGACAATGGCCTGATGCCCATTATCTACCAAGGCAAGGTACTGCAACTGAAGCTTGCAACCAGTGAAAAGTATCCAGATGGTTTTCATGCTGGTGTCTCTAATCAGGGAAACCTCTACACCAGCTGTGCTGATTTTGTTGATCCGCAGACAGGCAATAAATATGACATTGATTTCTTAGTCAGCAAGGTTGATGGCAAGCTACAGTTGGTCCAGCCCTTTGTGCACAGCGTCAATGGCGAGAAAAATCCCTACGATCTCGAACATTAGACTGCCTGGGTAATTTATAAAAAAACCTCAGCCCTAAGGCTGAGGTTCAGTTTGGTAATCAATGATGTTTGGGATTAAGTCGTCAAACCTCGGTTTAGAAGTTGTTGAAGATTGAAGAGACTTGACCAATGATGCCTTGACCTGTGAAGGCTTCCGTTGCTAGTGCAAGTACAAAACCGAGCATTGCTAAACGACCATTGAGTAATTCGTTCTCAATGTTAAATCTACCTGTGTTTTCCTGAGTCATGATCTATTGCTCCGTAAATGCGTTGAGTGAATGTGTTTTTAATATAACGTAAATTTTTGTGTCGTGTGGTTGACTGATTCGCTTTTGTGTATTTTGCGCGATTCTACCGCTGATTTATACCCACAGATGTAGTGTTGTGTTCTAACACTGGCAGATCAGGAGCGGGAGGTTTGGGGCTGATGCGATCAACGGCGCTCTTGATCACAATATAGAGGATGGGAACGACAAATAAACTCAAAAATGTCGCTATGAACATCCCCCCAAAGACAGCTGTGCCCAGGGATTGACGGCTGGCGGCTCCAGCTCCAGAGGCGATCACTAAAGGAAAGATGCCAATCAATGTTGAAATAGCGGTCATCAAGATGGGCCGCAGTCGTTGTTGCGCGGCTTCAAAAGCTGCTTTACGAATCGGTAGACCTTGGTCTCGCAACAAGTTGGCAAACTCAACGATCAAAATCGAGTTCTTGCTGGCGAGACCGATCAGCATGACCAGTCCAATTTGACAGTAGACGTCATTGGGCAAGCCACGGGCCGACTGAGCCATCAAGGCTCCGAGGACGGCGAGTGGCACAGACAACATAATAATAATGGGGTCAACAAAGCTTTCGTACTGAGCAGCCAGTACCAGAAAGACTAAAAGCAGCCCTAAGCCAAAAATCATGGCTGCTTGCCCGCCTGATTCAATTTCTTCCAAAGAAGTCCCTGACCACTCATATCCCAAACCTGGGGGGAGTGTCTCAGCGGCTGTCTCCATGGCTTTAATGGCTTGACCGGAGCTGGTGCCTGGGGCAGGCATGCCGTTGATCTGGATGGAGCGATTGAGATTGTAGTGATTAATTGTCTGAGCGCCCGTCTTGGTTTTTGTGGTGACTAAATTGCTGAGGGGGATAATCTCATCGTTGTTGGAGCGGACGTAGAGGTTGTTGATGTCTTCGGGATTTGACCGAAACTGCTGATCGGCCTGGACATAGACACGGTAAGTGCGACGACCGAGGGTGAAGTTGTTGACAAATCGAGAGCCCAGATAGGTCTGTAGGGTATTGAAAATTTCATCAATATCGACCTGCAAGGCCTTGGCCTGATTGCGATTAACGTCAACCTCAATTTGTGGCGTATTTGCGCCATAGGTACTGAAGGCGACAGCGATTTCTGGTTGTTGATTTGCGGCCCCTAGCAAACTGCTCATGTTCTCAACAAGCTGGTTGATTTCGAGATTGCCGCGGCGATCTTGAAGTTGAAACTGAAAGCCACCAAAGCTTCCTAATCCTCGAATGGAAGGTGGATTGAGCGGCAGAATATTGGCCTCGGGAATTTTCGACAGTTCCCCTTGCACACGTCCGATGATTGCCAGAGCCGACTTCTCAGGATCTTTGCGTTCAGACCAGGGTTTAAGGGTGGTAAATATGACGCCACTATTGGAGGTACTGCCGCTGAACCCAAAACCACCAACGGCGAAGGTCGCTCTTACCTCTGGAATGGGCAACAGCTTTTCTTCAATTTGTCGCATGACGTCGCTGGTATAGTTGAGCGAAACGCCCTCAGGGCCGCCAACAATGGTGATGAAATAACCCTGATCTTCGTCGGGTAAAAAGGCAGACGGAACGGTCTGGTATAGCCAAGCGGTGAGGGTGAGTAGGGTGGCAAAGATGGCAAGTACCAAAAATTTAAAGCGATTCATCCATTGGAGCGATCGCCCGTAACCTCGCCTCATATTTTCAATGAAGCGGTTGAATTTCTGAAAGATCCATCCTAGCCATCTCAGCCACTTTGGCAGGGTGGGATTGGGGCGAAGGAGGAGACCGGCCAAGGTGGGGGTTAAGGTGAGGGCGTTAAACGTGGAAACTGCGATCGCAAATGCAATTGTCAGTGCAAACTGTTTGTAGAGCGCTCCGGTTGTTCCAGGGAAAAAAGCGACAGGAACAAATACCGCCATCAAAACCAGCGATGTTGCAATCACTGCTCCGGTTAGCTCCTGCATGGCTTCAAGGGCTGCTAGTTTGGGATCCATGCCCCGGTTTTGGATCCGATCGGAGATATCCTCTACCACAACGATGGCATCATCAACCACCATGCCTGTGGCCAAGGTAAGCCCAAAGAGCGTCAAACTGTTGATCGAAAAGCCAAAGATTTTGATGAATGCAAAGGTGCCGATGAGGGAAATCGGAATGGTGACTGCAGGAATAATGGTGGTGCGCCAGTCCTGAAGAAAGACAAAGATGACCAAGACCACGAGCCCAACAGCCTGGATCAATGTGATCACAACGCCCAGTAGGGACTGCTCCACAAAGTCAGTGGTATCAAAGCCAATGTCATAGGTCATTCCTGGCGGAAAGTCTTGGGAAATGGTCTTCATTTTGGCCTTAACACCCTGGGCGACCTCTAAAGCGTTACTGCCAGGGACCTGGGTGATACCTAATCCCACCGCTTCATTGCCGCGAAACCGGAGAAAGGTGTTGTAGTTCTCTGCACCGAGTTCAGCCCGTCCGACATCGGTTAGTTTGACAAGATTGCCATTCTCGCCCGTTGCAATGACTAAGTCTTCAAACTCCGACACCGTCTTGAGCTGACTGATGGCACGTAAATCTAACTGATACTGTTGTTCCTTGTTGATCGGAGGTTGGCCAAGGCTTCCTGCCCCCACCTGAATATTCTGTTCCTGTAGGGCATCGACAACATCTTGGGCGGTCAGATTGCGGCTAGCGAGTCGGTTCGGATCAAGCCAGAGGCGCATGGCATAGGTTCTTTCTCCGAAAATCCGAATGTCGCCGACCCCATTCACTCGCTTCAGCTCGTTGACCATGTAAAGATCAGCGTAGTTGCTCAGAAAAGTACTGTCGTATTTCTGATCTTCACTGAAGAGGCCAAACCCTAGGAGAAAATTGCTGCTTTGTTTACTAACACTGACGCCGGTTTGCAAAACGGTATCAGGTAGCTGGGGTTCGGCTTGAGAAACGCGGTTCTGTACATCAACTGCGGCAATGTCAAGATCACGGTTGGCTTCAAAGGTGGCGACAATAGAGCTGGTCCCATCATTGCTACTACTTGAGGTGATGTTGCGCAGCCCTTCAGCACCGTTAATCTCTTGCTCAAGCAGAGTTGTAACTGCATCTTCTACGGTTTGGGCGTCAGCACCCGTGTAGTTGGCTGTGATGTTGACCTGTTTGGGGCTGATGTCTGGGTATTGAGCAATGGGAAGTGTCGGAATGCAAACTAATCCGATCAGTAGAATAAGCAGGGCACAGACCGTTGTGAAAACCGGCCGTTTGATAAAAAAGTTGACGAGCATGGAGATTACTCAGACTCTGCTGTAATCGGGGCGCCATCCGAGAGGTTGAGAATGCCGGATGTCACAAGGGTCTCCCCTGGGCGAACGCCTGAAATGACTTGATAGCTATTGCCTTGAATTTTTCCTAGCTCGACAGAACGCTGGCTGGCGACTAGGTCTTCGGGTTTATCCTCGGGGGTTTTGGCAATGTAGACGAAGGTTTTACCTCCCAAGCGAGAGACTGCGGAGGTTGGGACCAACACACCAGTCCGTTTTTGCCAAATCACGGTGCCGGAGACCCGCTGAGAATCCTGGAGCTGACCGTTGTTGCGAAAGCTCGCCTTCGCTAACACCGATTGGGTGGCGGCGTTTGCGGTGGGAGAGATGAAACTGATGTTGCCAGTGGCCAGAGTCTGGTCATTCTGAAAGGATCGCACCTCAACGGGGAGGCCAAGCTGAAGTTGATTGCGCCGTTCAATGGGAATCGAAAGTAGGACCTCTAGAGCCTGATTCTGCGTAATTGAGGTTAACGAATCGCCAATATTGACGTAGTCGCCCACCTTAATCGGAATATCACCGACAATGCCAGCAATGGGGGCTACGACTTTTGTATCCTGAAAATCTTCCCGCGAGGCCGCTGCGGTGGCGGTGGCTTGGGCTTCTTCAGCCTTGGTTGCTTCCAAGTTGGATTTTGCTGCCTGAATTTGCATATCAGCTGCCTTCAGGGCGGCTTGGGCTGCATTCAGATCCCGTGTCACGCGGTCTAATTCTTGGCGAGCCAACACTCCTTGAGAGACAAGTTTCGACGTTCTTTTAAACTCCGTTGTTTGGAGATCTACTTCTGCCGCCGCTTCTGCTTTTTGGGCCTGAACGACCCCAATTTGAGCCTGGGCATTACTACTGGCTGCACGGGCGGAACTAATCGTAGCTAAAGCAGCCCGGAACTCTGCCTGACTTTTGCCTGAATTCAGCTGCAGTATGGGTTGATTGGGTTGGACCAAGACTCCTGGGGCCACAAAGACTTGGGTGACCCGACCCTCAACTTTGGGTCTTAGCTCAATCCCTTTCTGAGCTTCTAGGTTGCCGACAAAGCTGGTGCCATCTTCGATCGTACTGGCCTGAAGGCGCTGTAGCTTTACGAATGTCGCTTGTGCCGGAGGGGGACCTGCTTGTTGAGAAGAAACTGGAGGTGAAAGCCAACGCCACAGAAAGACACCACTCCCCATTAGGAACATGCCCAGTAGGACACCGCGACCTTTTTGGGGAAGCTTGGTTCTAGGGGGATAAGACGCTTCTCCTGCGGAGGGATTAGATGAATCGACTCTGTTAGATGACTCAGAAACTTCCATGATCTATGCCGAACTAGTGAGGCTGAAGTAAGGTCCACTCACACTGTATTGAATGTATTGCCTGCCTGTTAAAGTAGCCTTCCGCTACATGTCTATAGGACTGATGGAAGCACTTACAAGGTCTAGAGACAGTCGCCGATATCTCAACTGGATGATTGGAACAATTTTTAGGACACCATCTGTCCAGCAGAATCTGTATCAGTGCGTTGTTATAGGTGAGGATATAAAAAGAGGAAACTGCAATTACAACCCATTATGAACAGAAAAATAAGGGTTATGCCAAGTATTTTTTGAGGCAATGGGATAGATAATGGCTAGATGTTTTATACAGCAATGAACGTAGTTATTGATCACTTCTCCTATGGCGGCCTGTAAAACTCCCTTTTATCCGTGGATTTAACCTGCTCTTAAGTCGTCAGGCAAAGAGAACGGGAATACCTACGCTAGAAGGAGGGATGACCGATCCCAGCCAAAGGTCGGTTCCTTTCTACAATGGCAATAGGCAAGTATCCTAATGTCGTTGAGTCTCGTCAGAGCTATGCAACCCACCAACCCCAACCAATTTACTGAAAAAGCATGGGCTGCGATCGCAAATTCGCAGAATGTCGTCAAGCAGGCCCGCCAACAGCATATGGAGAGCATCCACCTGATGCAATCTCTGTTAGAGGAGGACGGGCTGGCCAGCCAGATTTTCAGTAAGGCTGAGGTTGATGTTCAGCAGGTTCGAGATCGTGTCACATCCGTTATTAATGGTCAGGCAAAGCTGGCGAGTCCGAGTGACTCTATCTATTGCGGTCGTAGCTTAGATCAGTTGCTGGATCAGGCGGATGCGCTGCGGAAGGATTTTAACGATGACTATATTTCCGTTGAGCATTTGGTTTTGGCCTTTGCCAGAGACGATCAGTTTGGCAAGCCCTTGCTCAAGGGGCTGGGGCTAGATGAGGCCAAGCTCAAAGCTGTGATTGAAGATATACGAGGCAACCAACGCGTGACCGATCAGACGCCAGAAGTGAAGTATGAATCCCTGGAAAAATATGGTCGCGATTTAACGGAGTTGGCCCGTTCGGGCAAGCTGGATCCAGTGATTGGTCGGGATGATGAAATTCGCCGTACGATTCAAATTCTGTCGCGTCGGACGAAGAATAATCCGGTGCTGATTGGTGAGCCTGGGGTGGGTAAAACGGCTATTGCTGAGGGCTTAGCCCAGCGGATTATTGCCCGAGATGTGCCAGAGTCCCTCCGCGATCGCCAGCTCATCGCCTTGGATATGGGATCTCTGATTGCAGGCGCTAAATTCCGTGGAGAGTTTGAAGAGCGCCTCAAGGCCGTCCTCAAAGAAGTCATGGACTCTGAAGGTCAAATTATTCTGTTCATTGATGAAATCCATACCGTTGTTGGAGCAGGAGCCTCTCAGGGGGCAATGGATGCCGGGAACTTACTCAAACCGATGTTGGCGAGGGGAGAACTTCGCTGTATCGGTGCCACAACATTGGATGAATATCGTAAATATATTGAAAAGGATGCTGCCCTAGAGCGTCGATTCCAGCAGGTTTACATTGATCAACCGAGTATTACGGATACCGTTTCGATTTTGCGCGGACTCAAGGAACGCTACGAAGTTCACCACGGGGTCAAGATTGCCGATAATGCTTTGGTGGCGGCGGCAGCCCTGTCGACGAGATATATTAGCGATCGCTTTTTGCCTGATAAGGCCATTGACTTGATGGATGAGGCGGCGGCCAAGCTGAAGATGGAAATTACCTCTAAACCAGAGGAATTAGACGAAATTGACCGTAAAATCCTGCAAATGGAGATGGAGCGTCTTTCTCTCCAGAAAGAAAGTGATAAATCCTCTAAAGAGCGCCTCAAACGACTGGAAAAGGAAATCGCGAATTTACAGGAAGAGCAAGCGACCTTGACAACCCAGTGGCAGTCCGAAAAGGAAGGGATTGACCAGCTTCAGGTGATCAAGGAAGAAATTGATCGCGTCAATATTGAGATTCAGAAGGCCGAGCGCAATTATGACCTAAATCAGGCGGCGGAACTGAAGTACGGCAAACTGACACAGTTGCAGGATGACTTAGAAGAGGCCGAGTCAAAGCTGGGGGCCACCAAAGATTCCAGCTCTTCTTTGCTACGAGATGAAGTGACTGAGAATGATATTGCTGAAATCATTTCCAAATGGACCGGCATTCCTGTCAGTAAGCTGGTGGCATCAGAGATGGAAAAACTGCTCCATCTTGAAGATGAGCTGCATGAACGTGTGATTGGCCAAGAAGAGGCTGTCACAGCTGTTTCCGATGCGATTCAGCGCTCCCGTGCTGGATTGGCTGATCCCAATAAACCCATTGCCAGTTTTATTTTCCTCGGCCCGACAGGAGTAGGTAAGACTGAGTTAGCAAAGGCACTGGCGTCCTATCTATTTGATACCGAAGATTCCATTGTCCGCATTGATATGTCGGAGTATATGGAGAAACATTCGGTGGCCCGCTTGGTGGGTGCCCCTCCTGGATATGTAGGGTATGACGAGGGTGGTCAGCTCACAGAGGCCGTTCGTCGGCGTCCGTTTGCGGTGATTCTGTTTGATGAAATTGAAAAGGCACATCCCGATGTGTTTAACATTATGCTCCAGATTCTTGATGATGGTCGAGTGACGGATTCACAGGGGCGCACGGTTGATTTTAAAAATGCTGTGATTATCATGACCAGCAATGTGGGTTCTAACCACATTCTGGATGTGGCTGGAGATGACAGTCGCTATGACGAGATGGAAACAATGGTGATGGGAGAGATGCGATCGCATTTCCGACCGGAGTTTTTAAACCGTATTGATGACACAATCATTTTCCACAGTCTACGGAAGGATCAGCTCCGCGAAATTGTGAAAATCCAGGTATCTCAGCTAGAGAAACGCTTGGCCGATCGCAAGATGTCGCTGAAGCTCTCAGAAGAGGCCCTAGACTACTTGGCGGAAGTTGGTTTTGATCCGGTTTATGGTGCACGACCCCTGAAGCGGGCCGTTCAGCGGGAGCTAGAAACCCAGATTGCAAAGTCAATTTTACGCAGCGAGTTTGGTGATGGCGACACAATCTATGTTGATGTTGAGGATGATCACTTGAGTTTCAATGGACTTTCCGCTGATAGAGTAACAGCGAAATCGTAGCTGCTCTGAATTGCTGCCAATACACAAACAGCAAACTTTAGACGATAAGTTCGTGGAGCCAATTATCAGTTGACTTTAGACTGTAAATGTTGTGATTTCTTTGTACTACATGAGTCTTTTGATATTGAGAAATGAGATTTAGCAGATAGAAAATTTAGCATTTGTGAGTTGAAGGGATGATTGCTATGAGTTCTTTGAATTAACTCAGTATGATTACAGTGATTTTGAATAGTCCTCAAATTCATTGACTTGCTGAGTAAGTTCAACAATTTTGTCAAAACGCAATGTATCGCATAAGTGTTGCAGCTGTTGTCTTAAGACACCATGATGCTCAGGAATCTCTTCTAAGATTCTCGTTTCAATCATCTCAGCATCAAGTCCCATGGCCGCTAAATGAAGTCGATCATTCCAATCTTGAGGCATCAAGTTTAGAGATTCGGATGTGAGAGCCGTCTGGAATGATGGCAGTACGAAATCTTCCTCCGTTTCGTAGCTGTATTGAATATCTAAAAACTCTGCAATTTTTTCAAAAAGGAAATTCTCTTTATAGGGTTTTCGCATGAATCCATCACAACCATGCTGAAGAGCAATATCTTCATCATCTTTGAACGCATTTGCTGTGAGAGCAATAATGTAGGGAGCGTTGTGTTTCTTTTTTATTTTTTGAGCCGCAGATAAACCATCTAACACTGGCATTGTAATATCCATGAGAATGACATGCGGTTGAAAGTGTTCAGCCATGTCAATTGCCATCTGACCGGTTGCTGCTTCTTTGACCACAAAGCCAATAGATTGTAAGAGCATAACTAGTAACATACGGTTCTCATTATCATCTTCAGCAACGAGAATTCGATAAGAAGGCGAATTACCAGCAAACCCAGTGACTCGTTTAACTGCAACTGAGTCTTGATCTATTGTCTGAACTTGTTCCGTTAATATAGAGAAAAATACGGTTGTACCAACTAGAGGTTGACTTTGCAGTTTTACCTCTCCACCCATTAATCTGACAAATTCTCGTGATATAGACAAACCTAAACCACTTCCACCCTCACCTTGAAGTTTTTCACCGATTTCAATTTGAGTAAAAGCAGTAAATAAACTGTCCTGAAGTTCATAAGGAATGCCTGGTCCTGTATCTTCAATAGAAAAAAATAAATGGAAAATAGATGATTCAGATTTTGAATTCTCCAGGTAAACATGGAGTCTTACATGGCCTTGATCTGTAAATTTTATCGCATTTCCAATCAGGTTAATTAAAACTTGTCTAAGCTTTTTCTCATCTATTCTTATATATTGTGGAATCTCAGGCTCTATCGTAAATTCAAGATAAATACCTTTTGATTCTGCACTCAATTGAAGAAATTGTCGGAGTGACTTCAAGAGGTTATATAGATCAATTCGAGTAGAATTAATCTTTACACCGCCTGCCTCAATCTTTGCCATTGTTAAAACATCATTGATTAAATCTAAGAGGGAAGTTCCATTTCGATTGATAATGTTGAGAATTTCTTTGTGAGACTGGGCAAGACTCACATCTCTTTGAAGTAATTGGCTAAAACCTAAAATAGAGTTCAGAGGAGTACGAAGTTCATGGCTCATATTGGCGAGGAACTGACTTTTTGCTCTGTTCGCAGATTCAGCAATCTCTTTAGCTTTTAATAGTTCAATCTCTACTTTTTTTCTCTCTTCAATATTGTTTTCTAATAATCGATTGCTTATCTGAAGCTCATTGTTTTTTTTAGCTATTT
>CALFCG010000118.1 GCA_937951315.1 uncultured cyanobacterium | reverse complement strand
TGCCATTCCTGAAGGATGGCATCAACAACTCTGGCATCTCCTCTCAGCGCTAATCCCACCATTGCTTCACCACGGGCCTCGAAGTCGGACTCTTGAAGTCCTTCAAACAAGGCCATTCTGATATCGGGTGTGTCTGTCTCAATCTGCGTCCCTAAACCAAATAAAGCCCAATTACGTACATCTGCATCCGCATCCTTTGTGAGCTGAATAAGGGCCTGGATAGCATCGGGATCTTCATGTCTTAATAGACCTAAAACAACGCCATATCGAATATCGGAGTTTTCATGTTTTGCGATCTCAATCAGGTGAGGAATCGCCTGCGGATCGGAACGATGGCCAAGAGCAATAGCGGCTGAAAAGACTACGCGCTCATCTGTATCCTTCAGCATTGGAATCAGAGCGTGCACACTCTCTTACAGAAATGTTTGATCTCCCCAGCCAAGCTGTCCCAGGAGATCGACTCCCAAAACCCGATCTAGAGGATCTAAGCTTTCAACATACTCAATGCCTAACTCATACTCTGTACGAGTACCCCGGTATTGTAAAAGAGCAACACTGTCATCCTCGTCATCGTTCTCTACAGATTCTCGACAATGCTCGATAACGGATCGACTCGGTGTGAGGTTGTCCTCAAAGTCTTGACTATAGAGAGTTCTCATCACACTTAGGCTCTCTGATTCATAGCCCAAAGTCATTTTCCAGATTTGCGCCCGAGGTTAACTCGCATCAATCATGCTGTTTTCTGGATTCACTAGATGCAGCAGCTTTTGCTTAATCTGCTTATCGTAGACCGTCCACTTAAGCTTGGCATACTCAGAATTTTCATTGAGGCCGGACAAAAATCCCATCGGAATCTCGAAGCCACCCGCCAGAGAACGTCCACCTCCAAAAAAGCGTCCTTGAGCATCTTGCCCAAAAGCTTCTTTGATAAATTCATCCGGGTCTAAGGTCAGTTTGGTCGTCCGCAGAGACCCCACCACCAGCTCTAAGTCCTCATCCTCATCATGGACAATGCCATAGACCACCGCCGTATGTACATTATCTTCTGTTACCAGAAAGTCAGCGGCTTGAGGAATCGCATCACGATCGTCATAGCGGAGATAACCCACCCCAGCAATCGTCACATTATTGACAATGCTGCGATTTTTCAGCGCCCGTTCAATCACCTCCATCACCTGCTTCGACCGCGCCGACTGCAGAACAGTGTTTAGGATCTGACTGTCATAAAATCGACTCAGAAAAGCCGCCGCCTGAAAATCTTCTTCTTGGGCCTGCCGCAGATCGTGGGTGTCGGAACGAATCCCATGCATGAGGGCCGTTGCACATTTGACATGGGCATTATTGCTACTGTCAAGCGTTAATAAACCCGCCTGCAGATACTGGGTCAACATCGTCGCCGTGGCCCGTGTATCTGAACGCACATCAATCACTTCAGCCTCTAAATCCTCCTGAAGGCTGTGGTGATCAATAACAAGTACAAGGGGAATTTCCGCCTGTTGAACTGGAGCCATTAGCTGGCTGGTCGTTCCCTGATTATCAATTAAGACACATCCTTGATAGGGAGAGAGATCTTTCGCCTTAGACTTTGGCGACTGACAAGGCCAGCGCTGGACCGGAATGCCCGTGAGCTTGACCAAAGCTATATTTTCCTGATGGCTCAGGGTACCCGCATAAACGATATCGCATTGAATCTCGTATTGTGCCGCAATTAACTTATAGGCCCAGGCTGAAGAGAGCGCATCGGGGTCCGGAAAATCCTGTAGAATCACCAACTGGCGATCGCCTTGGTGCGCTTCGAGCATCTTTTCTAAAGCTGCAGTGCGTGAGTCTAAGAGACCACTAGAAACAGAAGCCCAGCTCCCCTGAGCAGCCCTCGGCTCGACGACGCTATCAAGCGTTGGCCGATCGCTCACTGGCGCATCTTTTGCCTTCAGAGAACTGGATACCATAGCTGAAAGTCCTAACTATCTTGAAAATCTGCGAAATACGAAGTCAAAATAGAACTCGTAGTTTGTCCATTTCCTACTTCGATCATAAGCGAGACTGAGGTAATTTTTCTCTATTTGTCCATATTAAGTGCGGGCTCTGAATCAAAAAGAGCTATGGACAAGAGGGCCACAAGCCCCCCTTACAGGGGCTCCAAAACAGCGGCAAGATGATCCAGCAAGGCTATAAACAGAGGGTTTTCTGGACACTATCGTGACTCATCATTGCCCATCAATGCAGGGCTGCAACCTAAGCCCCAATCACGTACTTTCGCCATTCCTGATGTAACCCATTGCGCAAATGCTTGGTTACCTCAAAGTAAAGACTACTATAGGGCTTCCGTGGCATTTTTTTGAGCGTCATTCGCGCTTCGTGGGGCTTGCGATTCCCTTTCCGAACATTGCAGCAGACACAGGCAGTCACCATATTATCCCAGGTATCAGGACCTCCCCTCGACCGGGGAAGAACATGATCGAGGGTTAGCGTGTCTTTGGTCTCACCACAGTACTGACAGGCATGGCCATCACGATGAAGAATATTGCGGCGGGTCAGCGGAATATCTTTGTATGGAACGTGGATATACTGACGCAGACGAATAACAGTGGGTAGCGGAAAATCTGTATAAATAAAGTGCCCGTTATGCTCAACTTGCTCAGCCTTATCTTTGAGCAAGAGAACAACAGCACGACGCCAACTCGTGATGTTCAAGGGTTCATAGGAAGCATTGAGAACCAGTACTTTGCCCATACGTGCATTTGAGAGGCAATTTGCCCAAAATGCTAGCACAGCCTAGCAATGAAGAACTGTTTTTCATTTAATCTTAATCAACCGAAACCACTCATTGGCAGGCTCTAGCAGGGAGGCTAAAACCATCTTGGGTCAGGGCATCCTCAAGCCTGATCGGGCCAAAACCGTCTACTCATGTTCGGTAAATACCCCTTCATGAAAGGGGTGAAAGCACCGCAGTATAGGTAAAGGAGACCTGCACGTTGAGGCGGATGCTGTTATAGCCCTCTCAATCTGTTGTCTTCAGTAAGCGTCGGCTAAGGCTGCTTAGACAGACGAAACAGATATCTTTAGAAGGAGCCGGAAGCATCCTATGGCAAAAGTAGTTGGAATCGATTTAGGAACAACCAATTCCTGCGTAGCAGTTATGGAAGGGGGTAAGCCCACCGTAATTGCAAACGCAGAAGGGTTTCGCACAACCCCATCAGTCGTTGCCTTTGCCAAGAATGGCGATCGTTTAGTGGGTCAGATTGCCAAGCGTCAGGCAGTTATGAACCCTGAGAACACGTTCTATTCTGTCAAGCGCTTCATTGGCCGCCGTCAGGACGAAGTTAACCACGAAACAACAGAAGTCCCTTACAAGATTCTCAACGTTAACGGCAGCGTCAAACTAGACTGCCAGGCAGTAGGGAAACAATTTGCACCTGAAGAAATTTCAGCGAACGTCCTGCGAAAGCTGGTCGAAGATGCCAGCAAGTATTTAGGTGAAACCGTCACCCAAGCGGTTATTACGGTCCCAGCCTACTTTAATGACTCCCAGCGTCAGGCGACGAAAGATGCCGGTAAGATTGCGGGCGTTGAAGTCCTTCGTATTATCAACGAGCCAACAGCAGCGTCTTTGGCTTACGGCTTAGACAAGAAGAGTAACGAAACGATTCTGGTCTTTGACTTAGGGGGTGGTACGTTTGACGTCTCAGTACTAGAAGTCGGTGACGGGGTTTTTGAGGTACTCTCAACCTCTGGTGACACCCACCTTGGTGGTGATGACTTTGACCAAAAGATTGTTGATTATCTCGCGGGAGAATTCCAAAGCTCGGAAGGCATTGATCTACGCAAAGATAAGCAAGCGCTTCAGCGACTCACCGAAGCCGCAGAGAAAGCCAAGATTGAGCTATCTAGCGTGACACAGGCAGACATTAACCTTCCCTTCATCACGGCCACTCAAGATGGTCCTAAGCACTTAGATACAACATTGACACGGGCTAAGTTCGAAGAGCTGTGTTCCGATCTGATTGATCGCTGTCGCATCCCTGTAGAGAATGCTGTCCGCGACGCCAAAATTGATAAGAGTGCCATCGATGAAGTGGTGATGGTGGGTGGCTCAACCCGAATTCCTGCCGTTCTAGACACCGTTAAGCGTGTTTTAGACAAGGAGCCCAACCAGTCCGTCAACCCGGATGAAGTTGTTGCTGTCGGCGCTGCCATTCAGGCAGGTGTACTGGCCGGTGAGGTCAAGGATATCCTGCTTCTGGACGTTTCACCTCTTTCTCTGGGGGTTGAGACCCTCGGTGGCGTGATGACAAAGCTAATTCCTCGCAACACGACAATCCCTACGAAAAAGTCGGAGGTGTTCTCAACAGCGGTTGATGGTCAAACCAACGTTGAAATTCACGTTCTCCAAGGGGAGCGAGAAATGGCGACGGACAACAAGAGTTTGGGAACTTTCCGTCTCGACGGCATTCCAGCAGCCCCCAGAGGCGTCCCTCAAATTGAGGTCACTTTCGACATCGACGCTAACGGTATCCTCAACGTCACGGCGAAGGAGAAAGGCACGGGTAAGGAACAGTCGATTAGCATCACAGGTGCTTCGACGCTGTCCGATACAGAAGTCGATCAAATGGTTCGCGATGCAGAGGCTAATGCTTCGGCTGACCAAGAGCGTCGCGAAAAGATCGAGGTCAAGAACCAGGCTGATACCCTCGTCTATCAAGCTCAGAAACAAATGGAAGAGCTGGGCGACAAGGTCGAAGGCCCCGAGAAAGAAAAGGCTGAGGCTTTGGTTAATGACTTGAAAGATGCGATCGCAAGTGAAGATAACGATCGGATGAAGTCTCTGACCAGCGAACTCCAGCAAGCTCTGTACGCCATCGGCACCCAGCTCTACCAGCAGGGTGAAGGCGAAGCCGCTCCTGGCCCTGGACCAGAAGGCGAAGCTCCTGGCCCAGAGAGTGGCAGCGATTCCGGCGAGGATGATGTGATTGATGCCGAGTTCTCTGAAAGCTAAGGTTCAACCTTAAAAACACATAGCCTGCAGATCCCTCCACTAATGTGGAGGGATTTTTTGGATTCAGACACTCCACGGAAGGAATAATGCCCCGCCTCGCAGTTTCTTCATATAGGTTTGTTCACATTCAGTTGAATAGGTTGAAATTGAAATCAGGGTGGGTTACTGTGAGCTGAATCTAGTGTTAATTTGAATCACCTGAAGGCCAAGGCACTATATATGGTACTTGCACAATCACCCAACCTCGAACTTAGTGAATCTCAGAAAGCCGTTCTGCAAAAGTACCTAATCCATGATGAAACGACCTGGGAAGACGTTGCCCGCCGGGTCGCTCGATTTGTAGCAAGTGCTGAACCCACGCCTGAGCTTCAACAAAGTTGGGAAGAGAAGTTCCTTTCTATTTTATTGCCGATGAAATTTGTGCCGGGGGGGTCCATCCTGGCGAACTCAGACCACGGCACCCACGGAATGCTGAACTGCTTTGTACTATCGTCAGAGGATCACATCCATGACATTACAAAGCTGGTTTCCGATTCCGTCCTAACCACGAAGTTTCGGGGTGGCGTTGGCATCAACATTGGCGCAGAAGACAGCAAAGGCTACATTCGCCCCAAAGGAGCGCCTTTTCAGGACGGTAAAGCGCTCGGTCCCTGTGCCGTATTGGACATGGTGTCCGAGAATTCCAAGAAAATCACAACGGGCAACAAAGCCCGTCGCGGCGCCTTCCTGTTCTCTATGAACTGGCGGCATCCTGACATTTGGGAATTTATCCAGGCAAAAACTCAGTCCACCATCGACGCTAATTTTGTTAAAGACATCATTGAGCAGATGGCTCAATTGGCAGCCAGTGACGAAGCAACCGCAGATAAACAAGCCAAATTAAGCGCTCTACAAAACCAGCTGGGGACCGCCTGGGTAGAAACACACCTGAACCCCGAGGGTAAACGCGATCGCAGGTGGCACAACGCCAACATCTCGGTTCAGCTTGACGATGAATTTTTTGAAAAGCTCGACCAAGGCGATGAAGAGGCGCAACGCCTGTGGCAAACAATGGCCCAAAACGCTCACGACACAGCCGATCCGGGGCTACTCCTGATCGATAATGCCAAACGCCGCAGCCCCATTCGCGATTTTGTCACCTGCACCAATCCATGCGGCGAGATATTCCTGCCCCCCAACTCAGCCTGCAACCTTGGCTCCCTCGTACTCACAAAATTTGTCCATCGGAATGATCAAGGTGAGCTAGAAGTCGCCTGGGATGACTTAGCTGAGACCGTTGGGATTGCCATTCGCTTTCTCGATGACGTGTTGAACGTCTCTGAATTTGCCACGCCAGACCAGAAAGACAACGTCACCAACGTTTTCCGACAGTTAGGGCTGGGCATCATGGGCTGGGCAGACTATCTCAAGCTAGCCCGCATTCCCTATGACTCTCAAGAACACCTAGAAGCCATCGATCACTGGGGAAGCTGGATTGCCAACCATGCCTATCGGGCATCCGAAACCATTGCCGCAGAAAAAAGCCCCTGTGGGGTTTGGGCACAAATTAAAGACATCAAGACCGGCAACCCCTTTGAGATGTGGGTTGATAGTGAAGGCAATCACTACAACGGCGCTGAGGTCTTAGAGAGCGATCGTCAAGATCTGGCCCAAGTTCCTCGCCGCAACTCCACCGTGCTCTCCATTGCCCCCACCGGCAGCATTGCACAGCTCGCAGCCTGTTCCTGGGCCTTTGAACCCGATTTCGGTCTCACCCTCTGGAAGCAAGTCTTTGTGGATGCCTCTAAGAATGAACAAAATTGGGTTCAAATCCTCAACCCCTACCTTGACGAGCTAGAGCTCTCTGAAGCTGACGCAGAGATTGTCAAACAGACCGGCTCCCTGGCAGGCACCCAGTACGCCAAGGCCCATTCCAATATCACCAACAGCTTTAAAATTGCCCGTGAGATTCCACCCGGCTGGCACATTATCGTCCAATCAAAATGGCAGGACTGGATCGACTCTTCTATCTCTAAAACCATTAACCTCCCCGCCCATGCAACGGTCGAAGAGATCAAGCAAATCTACCGTCTAGCGGAAAAAGCCGGGCTCAAAGGCGTGACCATCTATCGCTCTGGAACTCTAGACTCTGAACCGATCAAAGTTGGCGAGGCGGAAAAATCAGAAGAAGCCTCATAACAAACTCGAAACAGCGATATTGCTGAAAGCTCGATAGCTCTTACGGCTATCCCCCCAACAACACCATGGCTCGCGAAGGAAACATCATGGCCCACACAGACAAACTCCTGAGTCTCGTTGATCAATTCCCCCAAGCTTTTTCGGATGCACAAGAGACTCCAGCATCTTTTAAAGAAGGAGAAGCTCAACCAGAAGTCGCGAGCAGGGGGCAAAACTCCGAACAATCGAACGATCGCACAACCAGTCAGCAAATCGCTGCTCCCAACAACAGCGAGCCTTTACAGGCTCATTTCCTTTCCCTCATGCAAGAGTTTCCCCAGGCCTTCACAGACCCTTCGGAAGCAGTTCCCACCAGCAGTCAATCGGGGACCAATGAACCATCGGATTCACAGACCGACACAAGCTCATCACTAAGCGAATCGGCGACCTCTGCGCCAGAGGAGATCTCCCAGGCCACGGGCTCAACATCCAGCACGAATAGAGAAGACACGCAAACTCCACCTGCGCCTTCTCTGCCGCCAGGGGACTATGATCAAGCCCTTCAGCGCAAGGTTTCTACTTTCACTTGGGGTGAAGTTCAAATTTTCTTAGCCTACAACCAGGAGGGACTGCGATCGATCTGGGTGACCGTAGGCAAATCAGGCACTGAGGTCCAGTCTCTTTGCGAAGCGATCTCCCGACTCATTAACTTGCTGCTTGAGAAGCAGGTACCCATTCCAGAAATTTGTCGCCAAATCAGAGGTATTCGCGGCGCTGATTCTGAAGGGCTAGGGCCAAATCGGATCCTGGGGCTCGCCGACTTAGTGGGCAAGGTGCTGCACGAAGCACCAGAGCAACTGACTCCAGCAGGAACAGTAGAGCCAAGCAAAATCGAGGTGCAGACCTCAGGCATATCCACACACAAGCCTATTACTGCTTCAACCTCGACAGACGAAAGCAACAGCTCCACTCAACCTTCAACAACCTTACGCCAAGAAGCACTCTCCACTACCACTCCCCAAACAGCAGAAGGCTGGAGCATTCCTGAAGTAGGTACCTTAACAGCAATGCTGTGCCCAGAATGCAGCGCGGAGCTACACCATATGAACGGCTGTTCAGGCGGAGCGTGCCCCGTCTGTGGTTACAGTAGCTGCAGCTAAAATTAGGATAGAATGTGCCACCTAACCACGACACTCAACGATCAGGCAGCATACTTTCAATACAATTAATCAAAAAACCAAATAAATAAATAAATTTTCATAAGCTCAGCTAATTTAATGAGCAGATATACCTACTGCCTGTCATGCTTTCATGGCAACGGGTTGGGGATAATTTTATGCAATGGCCCACGCTATCAAGATTAAGTCGTCCAATGGCTTTGGGATCCCTATGCGAGAATATGCGGATGCGAAAACCAAAATCAGCATGGTAGGTTAATTAAGTTCTGTAAAGTAAGTATGAAATCGTAACGAGTACAGCTTTCCAATGGCGCTTATGCAGACTGAAATGTCTTGAAATTTGAAAGTGCCCTTGATTACAGAAATGCCCTCTATTGCAGAAATATGAAAAACAAACCGGTATTGACTGGCCTTGCTTCAGCCCTTGTTGTCTCAGTTGTTTGTGCCCTATCGGTGAGTCAGGCTAGTGAGCAAACTGGCGAGGCATCTAAGATTGAGCAAGATAAATCGGCGGTTACTCAGTCAGAGACTGAATCTGAGACTAAAAGCTCTGAACCCAGTGTTCAGAAAGTCGGAGAGAGTGAAGCCGCTGAAGAACAGACCTCTTTAACTCAGCTTTATAGTCACGAAGTCTCCGGTAAATCAGCCGTTACCCTTTACGTTAAAGACATCCCAGTTGTCACATTCCTCGGAAAGGCTGAAAAAGCTGAGGCAGCGACAGAGACAAAAGCTGCAGGTGAGGCCTCTATCGAGCAGACGCAAGATCCGATGTGGCGCGCGACGACAGTTGCGGCAAAGATTAATCAGTTCCAGCAGTCGGGTGCAGATGCAGACCTCGTTCGAGTGATTTGGGATAAAGAGCAGAAGACCTATGTGATCCGCGCACAGGATGAACAGCTTCTGGCAGTTAATAAGGAAACCATCCTTCCGAATACAACCAAAGATTCGGCAGAGGATGCACTCAAGATTACCAACCTCATTCGCCGACAGCTGGGTAATGCAACCGCACTTACAGATATTCCAGGTCGTCCGAAGCCTCCAGTCGCCAAGGCGCCGGCAAGCTCAGGTGCGGCTGTACGCTATCAGCTCCGTGGAGAGGCATCTTGGTACGGCGGGTACTTTCATGGCCGTAAAACAGCCAGTGGTGAAAGATATAACCAAGATGCTTTAACAGCAGCCCACAAGACATTGAAATTTGGTACCCGAGTTCGGGTCACCAACCTGAACAATGGCCGCTCGGTCGTGGTTCGCATCAATGACCGCGGACCTTTCATCAGGGGTCGAATTATTGATATGTCTCGGAAAGGAGCACAAGCCATCGGCTTAACCAGCAGTGGCGTCGCTCCCGTTAAAGTTGACGTTCTGCAATAGAATTTTCTTGATGCAATACACAAAGCCCTTGGTCTTACCTTACCGAGGGCTTTGTTGTATTGAAATGTCATAGAAATACCAGAAAGAGTCGACCAATAGAGGTTCTGCCACTAGAAGCATAGGAGTCAAGCCCAGCCCTAGACTCTAATAACCAAAGCAGACCTGAGTTCGACAGAGGCTGAAAGCCCTATCACCTCGTAGTCTGAAACCCTTATTCTTTCGTCAGAACGTCCAAAATCAATATTTTTGTCGAACTCAGGTAAAGCAGGGTAAATTGGGCAACAGTGACGACACGATAGACGGGAGACTCTGACCTCATGAGCGAGTTCGGCAATGATCCAGAGCAGACGGCACAAGAACCCAAGGTAGAAACAAGCGAAGCATCTGAAGCCAACGCGAAAACTAGCGTGGAAGAATTTTTAGTCAATGCCAATACGGTGATGGCTCGTGTCAAGGCGCTCATTCAGCAGGGAAATATTCGCCAGATCGTCATTAAAACAGAAGCAGGCCGCCCGTTACTCAAAATTCCTTTTACTGTAGGCTTTATCGGTGGTACGTTGGGTCTGATGTTCTCTCCTCTGTTGATAACATCTATCGCAGCACTGGGGTTACTAGCTGGACGCTTGAGCCTCATTATTGAGAAAGATATAGATTAATCCGTACTCAGAACTCTTCACTATGGAATTCACAACTCAGGCACAGCAAGATTGCTTCAGCAAAGTACGGGGGTGGATGGACGAGCTTTTTGGTCACATCCCATGGGAGGTCCTCGACGAACCCGGAGTTGGACTGTTTATGGGGTCTGCGTGGGTAGAGGTGAGGCTTTATCCTTGGAACGAGGATGCTGTAATTAATATTCGCTCCACTGTGGTGTCAGGGGCAAAACTGGACGCCACACTACAGAATTTTTTGCTCAGAGAAAACGCAGAGCTCCGGTTCGGGGCATTTTCCCTGAATGAAGCGGGGGATATTTTGTTTGAGCACACGATCGTCGGTTCAACCTGTGATCCTCAAGAGTTAGAGGCATCTGTCACCGCAGTTCTGCAGGCATCCGATGACTATGACGATAAAATTGTCAGCCGATGGGGTGGCAAACGTGCTTTGGATAAGAGTCCCTAGAAGTGTTCTCTTTCATCACTGCGTAACGACGGTAGACAGGGCCTTTCCGTAATTCCTACAGTCGCTCGCAGGATTAAGCCAATGTTCATACACCGACAAGCTGTCAATCTTGGGTGCCAGAGTCTCATGCTCAGCAGCAGATATGACCCAACACGACCGTCCGTTCCTGAGAAAGATGCAACAAATATTTAGCGCCCTAGTCTGAGCGCTGAGTCGAGAGTCCTTGAGTTCTACCCTATCAACGACTCTCGATTCGGCGCTGGAGCCCCCTGAGTTCAGCACAACTTCTCAGTGAGTCCCATAAAGCATTAGATTCTTAAAACAATGTCAAGAAGCTTCAATGAGGCAAGCGCAGCGCTACATTTTTGTTAAAATTGGTAAACATAATGATAATTTTGCTTGCCACTGCTGCCGGACTCGTACTCTGGTCATTCCAACTCATGCGATCGGCCCTCAGATTGCGTGAAGCATCGCTCATTTTTGCCGGTACATTAGTCGCTTTATCCGCAGTTGGCTTAGTGGCTGTTTACCTATTGATGGATAGCTGCATGGGTTATCTTTCTGCAGAAACAACACCATCAGAAAGTTCTCCCCCCATCATCGTTCAACAACAAAGCCTAGTGCCTTCTTCGCGTTCTTCTGAGTTTCGAGTACTTTAGAACGCAGCGCATCCTGAAATTTATCCCTTCGTCTGTATTGATTGTAAAAGTCCCGATCAAAGGATCGTGATGTCCACAGTTTAGGGAACTCTTACTGTTGTGTTCAGTTTGGAATATCTCCTGCCTCTGCCAACTCCTTAGGATCGGTCACTTAGTGCACGATCAACCGCTGAGGTTCATCAATCTGCGTTCCCTCGGGGGCGTATTCTGGTAAACGATAGAACTTTGAAGCCATACTTAGCCAAAAATGCCCATTGAATTGTTGCGATCGCTAGCCTGGACCGACTATCGGCTCTCGCTCTTATTTGTAGTATTAGCTCCACTCGGACTACTCATTTGGTCCATTAGCAAAGGGGCGAAGCCCATTACTAACTTGCTGGTTATTTACTGGCGAGTGGCAAGCCTACTGCTCATTGCAGTGTACTTAATGATGGCTGAACTACCCTTCAGCTTCATTGTTCGGTTCTGCGGTTTGTTATTAGTCTTGATTAGTCTTTGGTTTTGGGCCGATCTGAATGAAGAAGTTGCGGATCGGCGGGGTGAGCTAAAGCTGGCTTTTAGTACTTGGCGCTGGGCCATGACTCTTTATTGTGCAATCGCTGCCATTGGTCAACTTCCATTTCTGAAGTGTGCCTTATCAAAGGAAGCCATCTCAGATTCGATGTGCCAGGTTTGGATCCAGGCGCCCTGGGGCTATAAAGCACTTTTGCATAGCGGTACAAATGCAGGCAAGTTAGGTTTCATTGCAATGATCGCACTGGTCTTATATGGTCTCTACTTTTTCTACTTTTTGCTATTCCGCTTAGCAAAGCAAGGTCGCTCAGCCAGCGGTTTTTAAGGAATGGTCCATAAAAGATAAAGATGCAGAGTCCTGGATATCGGTTAGAGCAGTATACGCAGCAACATCCCCAAGAAGTGCTTTTGGTGAAGGTTGTCCTTGAGGATCAAATGGATGAAGTCTTGATCTTTAAGGGCTTTTCCAGTTCTCTCACAAGCCCGACAAATTTTGATCCTGATATGCCAGTTCTACCTGATCGGGCTGAGATTAAGTCCATTGATCGATTAGTAGGCCCCTACAATCCGACGGCCCCTCAGTTCCTTCAACGCAACTTATCGTGGTCGGAGATGCAGGCTCTATTAGTGGCCGAAGAACTCTAGAGAAAAGAGGTCTGAATCATGCAACTGCAGCGATTTATCTCCCTTATCGGCATTCTCAGCTTGACGCTAACGGCTCCTGTGGCACAGGCAGCTGAATGGTCTGAGATTAGACGTCGCGAACATTTAGTTGTCGCGGTCAAAGAGCATCTCAAACCCTTAGGGTTTCGTGATCAACAGGGCCAACTGCAGGGCTTTGAGATTGATTTGGCGCGGCAGTTAGCCCAGGATTTGCTGGGGGACTCGACGGCGGTGGTACTGAAACCCGTTATGAATCAAGATCGACTAACAGCTGTGGTTGATGGGGAGGTGGATGTTGCGATCGCAAACCTAACCCTTACAGAAAACCGGAGGCGCATCGTAAATTTCAGCGTGCCCTATTACAACAGCGCCACTCGCCTAGTCACCCGGCCCTCAAGTATCCGCACCATCCACGATCTCAAATCCATTGCGGTCCTCCAGCATTCCCACAATATTGCAGTCCTCCGATCAGCATTCCCCACGACACAACTCATCGGAGTCAAAACCTACCAAGACGCCATTGCCTCCCTCAAAGCGGAGCAAGCAGATGCCTTTGCAGGCGATCAGGCTGTCCTCATTGGCTGGCAGCAAGACGATTCGACCTACCGCATGCTCGGACAACCCCTAGCCCGTCGCTCCTTGGCCATTGCCCTACCAAAAGGACTGCAATACAAATCACTCTTGGAAAAAATCAATCAATCGTTAGAGAAGCTTAGTCAAACGGGCTGGCTAGAGCAACGCCAGCAATATTGGGGCTTAGAATGACATCCCGAACTGAGAACAACGCATCACCCACCCTAAGGTCACGGAGCATCAATCAAAAGACCTATTCAGCATTGGTCACATCCTTGCCCTAAAGCACAAACATGAAGCTCAAAACACCCGTTAACCCCAACAAATGAGCAGACTCAACACAGCACTGAGTTCAGCTTTACTTTATAAACACCTTCTAAACTGTTTGATAGGCTGAAGACAGCGTCGTTTATGAAATCCATGCAATGCAAGCCTTAAAAAGTCTGCCTTTAGCCACCATTTATTTGGTCCTCCTACTAGGGCTGCTGATCTTTGCTGTGGGCATGATTGGTCGTCAGATTCTGCAAACCCGAAAAACAGAGAACACAATCGCACGCCTCTTGAGCAAAATCCGAGAGGGTTCAGGCAACATTGAAGCGCATTTCGAGCTAGGCAGTATTTATCTCATGAAAAAACTACCCGGCCAAGCCGTTGGGCAGTTTCAGAAAGCCATCAAACTCATCGAAGCCGAAGAAGAAATCCCACCCGAAAGTGCACCTGTGTATAACGCGCTGGGTTTTGCCTTTTTCAAGCAAGACCAATTTGATATGGCCATTCGCCAATATAAAGAAGCCCTGGAACATCAACCGACCTATGTCACGGCCCTCAATAACTTGGGTCATGTTTACGAAAAGAAAAATCTCAACACCCAGGCCCTAGATGCCTACGAAAAGAGCCTCGCGCAAGATCCCAAAAACAGCACGGCCAATCGCCGCGTTAAAGTCCTGAAGCGACGGCTTGTTCCCTCTAGTTAAGGCAATGCACCATGCCCGATCAACTAATGTACAGCGAGGATATGTATGTGGTGCTTGAAACGGGACAACCTGAACAGTTTTTAAACGCGACAGAAATGCTCGCCCGCCTCGAATCACTGTTGCAGCAGTATCCGGAGCAAGCCTCGGATCTACAACATCTACCCACGCCGACGGCACAAGCCCAACACCTTCTCAAGACAAGCTGTGAGCTGGATATTGGCGAAGGCCAATATCTACAGTGGTACGCTGTGCGTCTAGAAAAATAACCTTCCTTGGGATAACTGAACTATGGCTGATTCTGTCGTTGCACCCTACGGCTCCTGGACATCACCCATCACCTCTGAGCTGATCGTCGCAGGAAGTATCGGCCTCGGGGATTTAGCCATTGATGGTGAGAGCCTCTACTGGACAGAGCTACGACCAACCGAAAAAGGGCGATCAGTTCTGGTCACGCAAGGGACAGATCAACCCAGCGATGTAACACCAGCCCCCTGGAATATTCGTTCCCGCGTTCATGAATATGGCGGTGCCGCTTTTACCGTTGCTCAAGGCACCGTCTACTTCATCAACAACAGCGACCAGCGCCTTTATCGTCAAGACCAAGGACAAGCCCCGGTCCCACTAACACCCGAGAACACCAGCAGCCGCTATGCCAATCCCATCATCGATCATCGCAACAATCGTCTGATTTGCATCTGCGAAACGCATCAGGCAGAAGAGGTCAGTAATACGCTGGTGAGCGTTGATCTAAAGACAGCTAGCCCTCCTCAAAACTTGGATCAAGGCCATGACTTCTATGCGTCTCCCTGTCTCAGTCCCGATGGAACGCAGCTAGCGTGGCTCTCATGGGACAATCCCAATCTCCCCTGGGATGGAACCGATCTCTGGCTGGCAACGCTGGAGACCGATGGCTCCCTTTCGCAGCCACAACATATTGCGGGAGGCCCAGATGAATCGGTGTTTCAACCCCAGTGGTCCCCTGATGGACAGCTTTATTTTGTGTCAGACCGCACGGGCTGGTGGAACCTTTATCGCTGGCACGAGCACCAAGCCCAGCCCCTCTGTCCCCAATCAGCTGAGTTTGGCCTGCCTCAATGGGTGTTTGGCATGTCCACCTATGGATTCATCTCTGCCGATCACATTCTTTGTACTTACAATCTGCACGGGGAATGGCATCTGGGACGCCTCGAGATCAACAGCGGGCAGCTTACAGAAATTGACACAAACTACACAGATATCTCCGGCCTGAAAGTGGGGTCGACCTTTGCTGCATTTAAAGGCAGCTCCTCTACAAAAGCCACAGAAGTTGTCACACTCGATCTGGCAACCGATCAGCCGTCCATAGTGCGTAGCGCCAGCCAACTCGAGCTGGATCCAGCCTATATCTCAGCACCGGAGCTATTAGAGTTCCCCACAGAAAATGGCTTGACGGCCTATGGCTTCTACTACCCGCCTAAAAATAAAGATTTCCAAGGGCCGACGACGGAACAACCCCCGCTGATTGTGAAGAGTCACGGCGGACCGACAGCCTCTACCTCCAGTAGCTTAAGCCTCAAAATTCAATACTGGACCAGTCGCGGTTTTGCTCTATTGGACGTTAACTATGGCGGCAGCACAGGCTATGGGCGCGCCTACCAACATCGGTTACGCGACCAATGGGGCATTGTGGATGTCGATGACTGCGTCAATGGTGCGCAGTACTTAGCCAAACAAGGGCTAGTCGATTGCGATCGCATGGCGATCACCGGCAGCAGCGCAGGCGGTTATACAACATTGGCGGCCCTCACCTTTCGGAATGTCTTTAAGGCTGGAGCCAGTTACTACGGCATCGGAGATCTAGAAGCCCTAGCAAAAGATACCCATAAGTTTGAGGCTCGCTATCTCGATCGGCTGATTGGCCCCTATCCCGAGCGTCAGGATCTTTACCAGGCAAGATCTCCCATTCACCATGTTGAGCAACTCTCTTGTCCCGTGATCTTTCTGCAGGGACTTGAAGATAAAGTCGTACCGCCGAACCAAGCAGAAGCAATGGTCAACGCCCTAAAAAGTAAAGGGATTCCCGTTGCCTATGTAACGTTTCCCGAGGAACAACATGGGTTTCGGCAAGCCGAGAATATTAAGCGCGCCCTCGATAGTGAGCTGTACTTTTATTCCAGGGTGTTTGATTTTGCGATCGCGGATCAGGTTGAAGCCATTCCCATAGAAAATCTCTAGGATCAGATCGGCAATCAAGGATTCGCGTCTATCGGTGTATACATCCGAGCGTTTTATACGTTATTGCTTCAGAGGTTCACCATCCAAGAGTTCGAGTTGACCCGATTCTCTCAGACAGGCCAAACGCCAAGTCTGAGACGTCACCTTGCCCGGAAGATAGCCTGCAATAGTTAAATGCGTCGGTTGTCCACCCACATTCGTCTTCACCAACAGCTCGCCATTGGTTTGGCTCATAATCACCGCCTCAATTTCAAACTCACCCTCCTGCTCCCAAGGCAGCGCTTCACCACGCTCAACCTCTTGAGGATTGCTGCGGCGCACCGCACGATTATCGTTAGCAGGATTTGAAACAGACATGACAAGAAACCTAAAGGAGTTATAGAAGGACAGGCTGAGTCGAGAGAGAACCAATAATATTATTAGGCTATCACCTTAGAAATAGCTGAAGCTGTATTCCTCACATCTTCTTGCCCAAATCGCACGTTAACATCCTTTGCGACAAGAGGGTAACCTAAAGTACCCAAGGCACCGAGATTATATGTAGCCCCAACTCGCCCCACTCCTTTCCTAGAAAAGAGATGAGTGGCAAACTACGATTATCATCCTTTTGTATCCCTACAAAATGCATGCCCAGTCCATCTCAGCCCCCCCCGAATCCTGACGAAAGCAATCGCTTCTCCTCTCAACCCATCCCTCCAGAGGAGAACGAACCACTCAAGCTGCGCAAACCTGCTTCTGAGCGATCGTCTCTGGCACAGAAGCTAGAACCTCTGCCGAGATTCTGGGCGGAGACCTCATCCGCAATTGACGTCAATCTACAGACGCTGACTCCTCAACAACTCAGCCTACTCACCATCATCACGGTTGTTCTTGTCTTGTTGGGATTTCTCCTCCAGAGTGCCTTAATTGGCCTCCCAGCCGCCGGTATTGCCCTATTTCTGGCGCTGCGCATGGTCTGGGCCCCCCTGCAGCAGATTATAAGCACTTCATTTCCCAATCCCTATCGAGAATGGGCGATCGCAACGCTGGTCGGATCAGTCGCAATTGCAGGCATTGCTTACTTTACAGGCATCATTCGTCTGGTCTTATCCCTCGGAAAACGCATTAATTGGGAAGCCTTTGGCGCTTTAGCCGAAGCATTTGGCGCCATCGGACAGATTTTAGTCGCCTTTCTCGCCCTGTTTGTCGCCTGGCGTCAGTACATCATCTCCAAAGAACTCACCAGTCAACAGAACCGAATTACCCAGCAACAAACCATTGATGCCTATTTCCAGGGTCTTTCTGATCTGGTCCTCGACGAGGATGGTTTATTAGAGGATTGGCCCTCTGAACGGGCGATTGCAGAGGGCCGCACAGCCGCAATCCTCGGCGGACTCAGTGCAGAGGGCAGAGCCAAGATTCTCCGGTTTCTCTCCAGCGCCAAACTGCTCACCCCCCTAAAGCGAGATCGTCGTCTCGGCAGGCCCATCTTTGATGGTCTCGGAGGCTACGAAGAAGATATCGAATATGGAGTGCGGGTGATCGATTTAGGCAGTATGTTAGCCCATGCTGACATAGCCGCCACCGATCTCCATTTAACCGAGCTAAGCGATGCAAATCTAGTTGGGGCTAACCTGCAAGGCTGTGATCTCAGTCGGGCCAATCTCTCCCGCGCGATTCTCTATAACGCCAATCTTCAGCAAGCTGATGTTGGCCGGACCAAGCTTTATTACGGGACAGCAGAAACAGCCACCCCTCGAGATCGAATCAACGCTCCCAACTACACCCAAGGCAAACAAACCGGCGCCATTATCGAAAACGCCGACCTAACCCAGGTGCGCAATCTCTCCGCCGAGCAACGATATTACTGCTGTGCCTGGGGCGGATCTAAAACACGAGCCACCATTCCGGGTGGCTGTGAAGGCATCCCCAACAAACTAGAAAACTAACGCGTCTCCTGAGTTTGTCCATCAATCAAGGCACTCCAGTCATCAGCCTCTACAGCCGACTTCAAGTTTTCAGCCTTAGATGCCGCTTCTTTCTCTTTCTGCAGCGTCTCATCGGCCATTGCCGTTCGCAACTTCAGCTTTTTAGCTTCGTGGGCCTCCCGCTCTTGGGGGGACATCACAGCCACGGCGCTGGCACCAACGGTTGCTGCCCACGATCCATCCCCTTCATTCCCTGGGGGTGTCGTCCCAATTTCAGCAATCCAGGCATCCCGCAGAGCTTCCATTTCAGATCGCTTCGGGAACTGAAAAGTCTGCACCCGGACAAACGCACAAACCTGGGAACCGTTATCGGTCACATGCCCTCTTAACGAAAGACCCACATTACGGGAATAGCCCACATACTGGGCCTGATGTTGCTGATCAAAGACAGCATAAACACCCGCAATTTTCCGATCTGCAACCGTTGTCAACCAAGCCTCAACCTCAAGCATTTCATGACTGTGAGGAACAACCGGTGTCTGTTGAGAAACACTATGCTCATCTCCTGAGCTATAGAGAAAATCATGCAACCCTTGGTGATTTTGCGGCACATTTTGATGTTCAAGAGCGGGCTTGGGTGTCTTTTCCATCTTGTGACTCTCCTAACCAGGTGAATTATAGATACTTGACCCTTAGCAACAGACTCAGCGGCCCATAAATAAGCATAGGCGCATGGCGACAGCTGACGAACTTTGTTATTCAGTTCAATGAAATAAAAAGGTGGCACCCAGATTCGAACTGGGGATAAAGGCTTTGCAGGCCCCTGCCTTACCACTTGGCTATGCCACCTTATCTCCCGCAGGAGGTGTCAACAGGCCTTGATGAACACAAAACCGAAATGACATGGTAGTTGATAACTATACCGTCTACCCATAACGATGTCCAGCATAGATTCACTGGAAACCCTATTCAATCACCCTTGAACCTGCCACAAACCCAGGAGGGGACCAATGAAGCGAAGAATAACCCAAGCGATGGCAACAATAAAAATCCCAATCCAAGCGCCTTTGTTGGCTGTTTTATAGAACTGGATCAGCTGACGCTCACTAAAGGGAATCCAGGGCAAAATATTGGGGTCTTTCCCGTACTGTTCACCCTGAGAATTCTGGCGACGTTTGGCTTCTCCCATCTTTTTCCCTCATCAACGCAACTCAGACAATCCTAGCGGTGAGTCGTGAACATCGTCCCATTATTCGCAGAAACTTAATGGCTTAGGCATGATCCAGTAACGGCAATGCAGAGGGGGTAAACAAGCTGGGGTCGAGGTAGTTTATTCGCGCATAGGGACTCAGCGCATCAAGAATCTGTTGCCCGTAGCTACGATGGATAACCCTGGCGTCCAAAAGGGCAACCACACCTTTTTGTTCACGGGCAGGTGCGATCGCATCTTGCAGCATTCGTAGCGTCTGGGGCAACAGATAAAGCCGGAACCAGTCTTGGCGTCGTCGTTTATAGTAAGCCACCCGTCCCGCCACTCGCGGGTCTTCCAAAGACGGAATCGGCAAGGTCGCAATCACCAACAAAGGTGGCGCCGGAATATGATGCTGTACCTGCAACCAATAGTCCCAACCGGTCACCAGAATACTGTCTTGCCCCAGGGAAGGTGTCTCCATCTGAACCCGAGAGCCAAACTCAGCCGCTAACAAAGCTGCAATCTGCGCCTTCAGAGGCAAATCATCAATTACCAACACCGTGGGCCGCCCCATCCCTCGACTGAGAGCCAACAGCTCATGAATTTGAATCATGATTCGTGCCTGAAATTCAGGCGTATTAGGCATGGGGAGACCATCAGGAATATAGAGCTGGATTGCCTCTGTATGGCGATCCGCTCCAAACTGGACACAGGTTAAATCTTCAATCCCCAAGGTTTTCGCATAGAGCTGAGCGCTCGCATGAACATCTCCCCCGCCCCCCAACAGTACGGTCGTCTGCTGGTCCCACACCGTCCGCAAATAAGGTTCCACATCAATCGGTGCACAGTGCAGCGTAAACGATCCTTGCTCACGATGAATTTCGGTCCAGAGCAACTGATCAGAGTGCGAATACTGTTGCCAAAATAGCTGCCAGGATTTGGGACTCATGCTCAAATCACAACCCTGTAAATCATGATGGAGATGCTCAAGAATCTGGCGTTCAGCATCGGTTAACACCGAACAACCATAGGGATTCACAGGATGTTGAAAAATACTGCAAGTCAACTGGGCGCGCGCGCCCCGCAACAGCTGCGTCTGATGGGGATAACACCATCGCAACTGCTCCCAGTCCTGCAAATCAAGAGACAGCGTTAAATGTTGACGCGTCCAGCCCTCTAACTCATTCACCCCATCTAACAACACAAGACTCTTAGGTTGCACACCCAGTTCAGACCGCTGTAACAGCCATTCTCGAGGCGAAAGAATGAGGAGACCATTAAAGTGGGGACCCGGCCATTGATGAGCCGTACAAACTGGCTTTTTAAAGCCTAGACACTCGCTTAGCTTAGGAATATCTGTTTGCAAAAGCCGCTGCTGAACAGCAACAGGCGCAACTAAGACAACAAACCCAGGCCACAAGAGCAACGGCACAAGATAGCTACAGCGATAATGTCCACGATATCGAGCGGCAGCACTCACCTGGATCAGAGCACTGCGTTGCAGACGTAAAGCACGGGCCACTAAACGAGCCACAGATAAATGATGGGGCCAGCGAGTTTCTCCCTGATCACGCAAAAAAGCATGGAGTTGCTGGTGAACGTCTACCTCAAGCAAAATAAACTCATGGGCGGTAACAGCAGACCTTCATTGTGGCATAGTCCATCCCAGAAGCCGCCGGCAGGAGGAAGGCAGCATTTCTCACAAATCATCTTCAAGAACAGAGCCTTGCACCGATACACTAACAAGAAACATCCCGGTGGATTTATGACTGTGTCAATCGCCCATCTCGGTCCGCCAGGGACCTACGCTGAGCAAGCGGCCTTAGCGTATATCGACTTGATCTCTGCCTCCCCCACCGCAACGACATTGCATCCCTGCAGCAGTATTGCCCGCACCATCCATTCAACAGCGGAAGGGGACACACAACTGACAATGGCACCTGTCGAAAACTCAATTGAAGGCAGTGTCGCCACGACACTTGACACATTCTGGCAATGCTCAGATCTTCAGATTCATCAGGCCTTAGTGTTACCGATCAGACATGTCCTCATTGCTCAAACCCATAATCTAGAGGAAATTAGCACGGTTTACTCGCATCCTCAAGCGCTAGGACAATGCCAAAGATGGCTAGCCCTCCACCTCCCAAAGGCCAACACTATTGCCACCAATTCGACGACAGAAGCGCTTCAATACGTCCAAGCAAATCAGCAGGCTGCATCCATTTCTTCTGAACGGGCAGCAGAGCTCTACAGCTTGCCGATCATTAAACGCAGCATTCAAGATCACCCAGACAACTGCACTCGCTTTTGGATTATTAAGCAACAAGCAACAACAGATCTGCCTCCAGTCATTACAACCGATCAAATTTATACGTCAATTGCTTTCAGCTTGCCCGCAAACCAGCCGGGAGCGCTCATCAAAGCCCTACAGATATTTGCAGATCGAAATATTAACTTGAGCCGTATCGAGTCTAGGCCAAGCCGTCGTTCAATGGGGGATTATGTCTTTTTTATTGATGCCGAGATCAATGCCGAAGCAGCTCCATTCGACTCAGCTTGGCAGCAATTAAAGGCAGTCACAGAAGTGCTGAAGAATTTTGGGAGCTACCCACTCCTCACAATTGTCTAGGAATTAAGCGTATCTTTCAGAACAGTCCGAGCCGCCAAATGATTGCGTGTCGACGTCAGAATTTCGGTTTCTCGCTCCAAGCGAAGCTGCGTATCCTGCATTTCTAGCAACGCCTGCTGCTCAGGGGCTGCTCCATGAAACTTACTTGCAACCCAATAGGAAAGCTGGGTGGCCTGTTCAGGGATGTCATCCGGAAGTTCTGTTTCTTGATCGGTGAGTTTATCAGACAAACCCACAACATCTTTAAAGAGCTGTTTAACATCGGCGGCCAATGGCTGCAGATCAGTTTGAGCTGTCGTATCCTCAATCCACTCCACTAAACCCACCCGATAGGGCTTATCTCGGACATAATCGAGTACACGAAAACGCTGTTGTCCCAAACACAGAACCATCATTCGGTCATCAGGGAGGCGCTCGTAGCGGATAACCTCAGCACAGCAACCAATCGTTGCAGCTTTTCCCTGCTCTGGATCCCACATTAGAACACCGAACCGATGATCACTTTCTAGGATCGTATTCATCATGATCCGATAGCGGAATTCAAAGATATGCAGGGGTAGAGGACAACGGGGAAACAGAACAACCTCTGGGAGAGGAAAAAGAGGAAGTTCTCTAACTGCAAGCGAAGAAGGAAAAACCATTTGCCGAGATGCGGGTATATTGACGCGTTTAAAAAGAGTATTCCTTACTCTAGCCGATCTAGCTAGGTAAGTCTTAGGAAAACGCTCGGGTAAACCCGCAGATTTACCCTACCAAACTATTTTTGCCTGTCTAACTAAGGTTGCAACCAGTCGGAGAAAACCTAGAGCTTGACCTCAATATCTACACCAGCAGGCAAATCTAACTTCATTAGCGCATCAATTGTCTTAGGGGAAGGCTGATAAATATCAACGATGCGGCGGTGGGTACGGGTCTCAAAATGCTCTCTAGCATCCTTATCAACGTGGGGTGAAGTCAGGACACAGTAAATGCGACGACGCGTTGGCAGAGGAATGGGACCAACAGGTGATGCGTTTGTGCGCTTTGCCGTTTCAACAATTTTGTCGCAGGAAGTATCGAGGAGTCTGTGATCAAAAGCTTTTAGTCGAATCCGGATTTTCTGTTGGTCAAGGGTTGCCATAGGTCTTGTTCTCTTTAATTTTCAAGGTCCAGATGAAGGACTAAGCGGGAAACTTCAATTCCCAAAGATAATTTAGGCGGGAGCGATGAAGAGACAAAGAAGCTGCTGGGTAATCCAGCAGCTAACTTCACACTCTCTTATATTTAAGCGAGGATTTTGGAGACAACACCTGCACCGACAGTGCGGCCACCTTCGCGGATAGCGAAACGCATTCCCTGCTCAATTGCAATGGGGTTGATGAGTTCAACCGTCATTTTAATCCGATCACCAGGCATTACCATCTCAGCTGCACTACCATCATCAGCAGTAAAGGCATCGATTGTACCGGTTACATCAGTTGTGCGCACGTAGAACTGAGGACGATATCCAGGGAAGAAAGGGGTATGACGACCACCCTCATCTTTTTTGAGGATATAGACCTCAGACTCAAACTTAGTGTGAGGTGTGATAGAACCAGGCTTAGCAATAACCATGCCCCGCTCAATATCTTCTTTTTGCACACCCCGCAGAAGGAGACCGACGTTGTCACCAGCCATACCTTGATCCAAGGTCTTCTGGAACATCTCTACGCCTGTCACGGTCGTAGAGTTTGTGTCTTTAATACCAACGATTTCAACAGTTTCGCCCACATTAACGACACCACGCTCAATGCGTCCTGTGGCAACCGTTCCACGACCGGTGATTGAGAACACATCCTCAACGGCCATCAAGAGAGGCTTATCAACATCACGCTCGGGAGTCGGGACGTAGCTATCAACTTCCTCCATAAGAGCCAAGATCTTATCGACCCACTTATCATCTCCCTTGGAAATATCTGTCTTTGCAGTCAAAGCTTCTACCGCATTGAGAGCTGAACCCACAACGATGGGGATATCGTCACCTGGGAAGTCATACTCAGAGAGCAGCTCACGAACTTCTAATTCAACAAGTTCTAGTAATTCTTCATCATCAACTTGATCTTCTTTATTCAAGAAGACAACCAAGCTAGGTACGCCGACTTGCTTGGCAAGCAGGATGTGCTCACGAGTTTGAGGCATAGGACCATCGGCAGCAGAGCAAACCAGGATTGCACCGTCCATCTGAGCTGCGCCAGTGATCATGTTCTTCACATAGTCAGCGTGTCCGGGACAGTCCACGTGAGCATAGTGACGACCATCAGTCTCATATTCAACGTGAGCAGTGTTGATAGTGATGCCTCTAGCCTTTTCTTCAGGGGCAGCATCAATTTCGTCATACTTTCTGACTTGTGCCTTACCCTGTGCTGCGAGAGACATGGTAATGGCTGCTGTCAACGTGGTTTTACCGTGGTCAACATGACCAATAGTGCCAATGTTGACGTGAGGTTTGTTTCTTTCAAACTTTGCGCGTGCCATGAATCAACTATTCCTTTTCAATGATCTATGCGTACCCTTTGTTTTTTTCGATGATTGGTTCAGCCGCACTCCGAGGTACTTCATCATAACAGCTAAACTCCATAGAAAAGATACCTCGACCTTGGGTCATAGACCGGATATCCGTGGCATACCCAAACATGGTTGCCAAAGGGACTTTGGTTGTGACTTTAGACAGCCCTTGGGTCACTTCCTGTCCTTCAATTTGACCCCTGCGAGAGATTAAATCTCCCATCACAGGACCCAAAAACTCTTCGGGGACTTCTACCTCGGTTTTCATCATCGGCTCTAGCAGAGCCGGAGATGCTTTGAGGGCACCTTCTCTAATTGCCATAGAACCGGCAATTTTAAAGGCAATCTCTGAAGAATCCACATCGTGATATGACCCGTCAATGAGGGTCACTTTGACATCTATAAGAGGATAACCTGCTAAGACACCAGATTCACAAGCTTCTTTCATACCCTGCTCTGCAGGCTTGATAAATTCTTGGGGTATTGCCCCCCCTGAAATTTTAGAGACAAACTCAAACCCAGTTCCCTCCTCACCGGGTTCCAACTGAATGACGACATGCCCATACTGCCCTTTACCGCCACTCTGACGCACAAATTTGCCTTCGGCTTCGACGGCTTTGCGAATGGTTTCTCGGTAGGCAACTTGGGGAGCACCAATATTAGCCTGAACTTTGAACTCCCGCAGCATCCGATCAATCAGAATTTCGAGGTGAAGTTCACCCATGCCTGAGATCACGGTCTGATTGGTTTCAGGATCAATGCTGACCTGAAAAGTTGGATCTTCCTGAGCTAAGGACTGCATTGCCTTAGACAACTTGTCCATATCCTGAGTGGTCTTCGGTTCCACAGCCACAGAAATAACAGGCTCGGGAATAAAGAGAGATTCCAAGATGATCGGAGATTTCGCGTCACACAGCGTTTCGCCGGTGAAGGTATCTTTGAGCCCCAAAGCCGCACCCAGATCACCTGCCCGAAGTTCATCCACCTCAATTCGGTCATCGGCCTTCATGATGATCAGGCGAGCAATCCGCTCTTTTTTATCTTTGGTGGGATTCAGGACGTAACTGCCCTTTTTCAAGACCCCGGAATAAACCCGAAGAAAAGTCAGGCGGCCATAGGGATCGGTCATAACCTTAAAGGCGAGGGCCGACAGAGGTGCATTATCGTCAGCAGAGCGCTCAGCTTCTGAGCCATCTTCTAACAGGCCTTGAATCGCAGGGACCTCTATAGGGGAGGGCATATAGCTGATAACAGCATCCAGCAAAAGCTGCACACCTTTATTCTTAAATGCTGAACCACACAGCATAGGAACCATAGTCCCTTCGATGGTGCCCTTGTGGAGCGCATCAATAATTTCAGCTTCAGTGAGAGGTTCTCCCTCTAGATACTTCTCCATGAGGGCGTCATCTGCTTCGGCGACGCTCTCGACAAGGCGTGTGCGATAGTCTTCCGCCTGATCTTTAACTTCGGCAGGAATATCTTTCTCTTCAATATCTGTTCCTTCATCGTTGTTATAGATGAAGGCCTTCATTTTGACGAGATCGACAATGCCGCGAAAGTTATCTTCACTGCCAATGGGAATTTGAGTTGCGATCGCATTTCCTCGCAAGCGATCGCGAATCTGATCATAAACCTTAAAAAAGTCAGCCCCCGTTCGGTCCATTTTATTCACGAACACGATTCGAGGTACCGAATAGCGTTCGGCCTGTCGCCATACCGTTTCAGACTGAGGCTGCACCCCTCCCACAGAGCAAAAGACGGCAATCACACCGTCCAACACGCGCATGGAGCGCTCTACCTCAATCGTGAAGTCAACATGCCCCGGCGTATCAATAATATTGATGTGGTGATCTTTCCAGGTAGTGGAGATAGCCGCCGCCGTGATCGTAATTCCCCGCTCCCGTTCCTGGTCCATCCAATCAGTAACGGTGTTGCCATCATGAACTTCACCGACCTTATGGACAACACCGGAGTAGAACAGAATGCGCTCTGTTGTGGTGGTTTTGCCCGCATCAATATGAGCAGCAATCCCAATATTCCTTATTTTTTCGAGGGGAATGGACCTTGCCACAGCTCTCTCCTTCGTCTAGGCAGAGGATCTTACCCAGACTTCAGTGGATCCGAAAAATTTATAACAACCGAAATGACGAATTAGGACTCATTAATAGCGGTAGTGAGCAAAGGCCTTATTTGCCTCAGCCATGCGATGCGTCTCTTCGCGCTTGCGAATCGCTCCACCCGTTTCATTAGCAGCATCAATTAATTCATTGGCTAACTTACTCACCATCGAACGCCCCGCACGCTGGCGCGAGAAGGACACTAGCCAACGAAGCGCGAGGGCAACCCCTCGCTCAGAGCGTACTTCCATGGGCACCTGATAAGTTGCACCACCCACCCGTCGGGCTTTAACTTCGACCAGTGGTGTTGCATTCCGCACCGCTGTCTCGAAGACCTCAAGAGGATCCTGGTTGGTGCGCTCTTCAATAACTTTCATAGCATCGTAGAGCAAACGAGAGGCCACCGACTTTTTCCCGCTCGTCATTAACCGACGAATCGTCATGCTGACGAGACGACTGTTGTAGACAGAATCAGGGGGGACAGGACGCTTCTGGACGCGGATACGGCGAGACATGAGAACCTACTCTAATCTTTCAGAATGATTGGAAAACCAGCCAAGGTAAAAAGACTGGAATCCGGTTAAACAAATTTCGAAGCCTACCTCAAGGCCACCGAGGCCTTGGTTTCTAGTAGACTAAACATCAAGTTTTTACTTCTCTGGCTTAGGTCTTTTGGCACCATACTTAGAACGGCTCTGACGACGATCCTTAACGCCAGCGGTATCTAAAGTACCTCGGATAATGTGGTAGCGAACACCTGGCAAGTCCTTCACACGACCGCCACGAATCATAACCACCGAGTGTTCTTGCAGGTTATGTCCAATACCCGGGATATAGGCGGTTACCTCAAAACCAGAGGTTAGTCGCACCCTGGCAACCTTTCTCAAAGCTGAGTTCGGTTTTTTAGGTGTTGTAGTGTAGACCCGTGTGCAGACGCCCCGGCGCTGGGGACAGCTTTTCAAAGCTGGAGACTTCGTCTTCTTCAGGATTTCTTGCCGTTGGATACGGATTAATTGCTGAATTGTGGGCATGGATTAATATCGAAGCAAGCGTATGCTCAGTAGTGATTATTTTACCAAATACTGACTATATCGCCTCCTGACAACAACTGTCAAACCCTAAAAGCAACTGCGCCCTAAACCAACTACCAGAAGCTATTTCAGGCTTTCTTGATAAGACTGAAAGGAACAGGGAGTCGCTAAAAAACATGAGCGTCTTTGGTTGCTAACGCTCATGTTTTTGGCTGATACGAATTAGCGAAGAATTAGAGGTTGCCTTGAGGTCACCTCAAACAGACTTTCTGGAAATCTAGACCAAGATAAACAATGAGTCACGATCACATATTAAGACCCGGCAGCTCTAGTCCTCCCGTCAGATCTTCCATCCGCTCTCGCATCGTGTTAGTCGATTTGATGTAGGCATCTTTCATCGCAGCTGCCACGAGATCAGAGAGAACTTCCGCACCCTCTTCGACTGCAGCCGGAGAAATTTCTACCCGGAGGGGTTCTTGGTTACCGCTCATAAATACTTTGACCATACCGCCACCGGATTCACCTCCGATTTCCATGGCCTCCAGGTCTTCTTGAAGCTGCTTGGCACCTTCTTGGACCTGCTGTGCTTTCTTGATTGCTTCGGCCAGCTCCTTCATTTTGCCAAGACCGAAACCAAAACCTTGTCCTTCTGCCATATTTCCTAGCTTTAATCTATAGATGAATATTGAAGCTTTCGAGGTCTAAGCCATAGGGCACAGACTCTCTATATGATACTTGGGATATCTCTAAGCAACCTGAGGAAATTCTCCTAACATTTTGACTTCTGGATGCAGGGAGAGGGACCATTTTTGCTCAACACGATGCTGAACATGGCGAATCAGATTAAAGATATCACTGGCTGTAGCATGCCCACAGTTAAGGATAAAGTTGGCATGTTTTTGCGCAACTTGAGCGCCACCCAGCTGATAGCCTTTGAGACCGGTTTGCTCAATTAACCAGCCAGCCGAACGCGGTAGAGGGTTGCGGAAGACACTACCACAACTTGGCCAGTCATAGGGCTGGGTATTCAGGCGATGGCTAAGGTGAGTCTGGGTGGTCGTCTGCACAACTTCGGGGTCGGCCCCGGGCTGGAGCTGCAGCACAGCCCGAATCAGAGGGCGTCTATCCTCCTGCTGCAAAATGGAGGATCGATAGGCATACATCAAAGCGGATGCCGGAAGAATTTCAACCGTTCCATCAGGATTAAGGACATGAGCTTCAATCAAATTATCAGCGGTACACCCGCCGTGAGCGCCCGCATTCATCACCACCGCACCGCCGACAGTTCCTGGAATACCAACCGCCCATTCTAAACCGGCCCAACCTTTGCGCGCAGCTTGCTTAGCAAGCTTAGGCAGGGATTTCCCAGCCTCAACGATGATCCGCCCCGTTTGCTCATCAAATTCATGATGCTTGAGGAAACGCGTGGAGATAATTAAACCCGGAAGCCCCTGATCACTAATTAAGAGATTAGAACCTGCCCCCAAGAGGGTGGCAGAAATATTATTATCTGTTGCCCACCCGTAGCTTACCTGGAGATCTTCAATGGACTGTGGCGCAACAAACCACTCAGCAGGCCCACCCACTTTGAAAGTGGTTAAATCTGACAAGGTAAACTGAGTCTGGATTTCACTACCCGAAGGTAGATCAATGTGGGTAGGAGTCATGATAAGGCCACCGGATCTATGGCTTCTGCTGTTTTACCTTGAAAATGGACAAGAACATCAGGAATAACACTGTTAAGGTTACCGGCCCCAAGGAACATGACGAGATCACCAGGCTGAAGATTCTGACGGAGATATGCTGTAACCTGCACAAGATCAGGCTCATAGCACACAACACCGGCATGATTAGCAGCAATTTTCGCTGTCACCTGTTCACCATTGATCAGGCCAGAATTGGCTTCACCAGCGCTATAAATGTCGGTAACAACCACCAGATCCGCGTCACTAAAGGCTTGGCTAAATTCCTCTAGGAAGGTATGGGTCCGGCTAAACCGATGAGGTTGAAAAACGGCAATAACCCGCCGATAGGTGGGCTCAGGCGTAGTCTCCGAAGACTGTACTTGAAGTCGCGCCGAGGCGAGGGTTGCGGTGATTTCACTGGGATGGTGCGCATAATCATCAATGAAGCAGATCCCTTGGGCTTCCCCACGATGTTCAAACCGCCGTTTCGCCCCTTCAAAATCAGCCACTGCCGCCGCAATCGTGGGAAAGTCTAGGCCGAGTTGACGTGCGATCGCAACTGAGACCAGCGCATTACTCAGGTTATGCTCCCCCAGTAAACTGCAGTGCATCTCTCCTAAAAGTTGTCCTTTTTCTAGAACCTGAGCGGTTGTTCCAGTTGATCCGTAGATAACCTGGCGTACCGAGTAATCAGCGCCAGACTCTTCCTTGAGACTATAGGTTAGGAAATCTTTCTGGGGGTTCGCAGGGATGAGACGTTCGCGAATGTTCGGACAGTCGAGACACACAAGGAGAGACTGAGAATGGTCAACGAAGGCCTGAAAAATTTCTAAGACCTGATCTAGCGTTGTGTAATGATCCGGATGATCGAGTTCGATATTCGTGATAACGCCAACACGCGGAGAAAATTTCACCAGAGACCCATCCGATTCATCGGCTTCAGCCACCAAGTAGGGACTCTCACCGACACGGGCATTACCGTTCCAGGCTGCCACCTCTCCACCCACGACAATAGAAGGGTCTAATTGTCCCTGCAACAGCACGTACCCCAAAAGACTGCTGGTTGTCGTCTTGCCATGCGTTCCAGCAATGGCAATGCCGTACGGCATTTCTTTAATCAACGCTGCCAAAATATCTGAACGATGAAAAATTGGGCACCCGAGTTCCACAGCTGCTTGGTATTCAGGATTATCACTATGGATAGCTGTTGAACAAATGACTTGCGGCAAAACAGGCGAAGCAGGCTCTCCAGTCGCTTGGTTCTCAGACTGCGCCACCAGCAACTTCGATATATTTTCTGCATCCTGCCGCCAAAAGATTTCAGCCCCTAAGGCCTGAAGCTTCTGGGTAATACTACTTTGGCGCAGATCAGAGCCTGAAACCGGCAAATTCCGTTTAAGCAACACGTGAGCAAGGGCCGACATTCCGATGCCGCCAATCCCAATAAAGTGGAGCGGCCGGCCATTTAAATCAACGGAATCAGGCATCTGTTCAGCTTTACTCCTTCACGCATCACACTGGATTACACGCGACATCATAGCAAGAATTTCCTGATATCACAGCAGATTACAAGCCTTGCCCCCAGATGGCTCTACATTCGCTGAATCACTGCCAAAAACATTAGCAACAGTGAAATTAGCTATCCCCTAATATCTCTAGAGTACGTGTTTTAACCAGAGTGTGCGGGATTATCGGAGTTGTGTCAACACAAATTTTCTTAAAGTACAACTCAAGCATTGCTTGTATGCTAGAGACCCACATCCTAAATAGAGTAGGGCTGGCGTTATCCTCTCAAAAATCGATGATCACTCTATTATCTATTGAGGCTCAAGACAAAAAATGAGTCTCCCCCGACAAAGACTAAATAATATTCGAATCGTCTTAGTTGAACCAGCAGGTTCTGGCAATATCGGATCAGTGGCCCGGATCATGAAAAATATGGGGCTTCATCACCTGACCTTGGTCAATCCTCAATGTGATCCCCTCGGGCAAGAAGCTCAGTGGATGGCAGTCCATGCGAAAGATATCCTCGAATCAGCCCAGCAAACGGCCACGTTACCTGCAGCCCTCGTTGGCTGTCAGCGCGCCATTGCCACAACGGCGCGTAGCCAACGCCACCTTGCCATTACACCGCACCCGCCTCGCACCGCGCTCCCCTGGCTGCTCGATAGCCCTTCTGCTCTGATTTTCGGTCCAGAAGATAGAGGCTTAAGCAACCAAGAATTGAATTTTGCCCAGCGCTTTTTGTGTATTCCCACCAGCGAGGAATACAGAGCACTAAATTTAGCGCAAGCTGTTGCAGTATGTGCCTATGAGTTACATCAGGCAGTCATTGATGCCGACGAAACTTCACCACAAACAAACCTACCGGCAGCCTTGCCCAATGACCATGTGCCAGCGACACTAGAGCAAATGGAGGCCCATTATGAACAGCTTGAGGCCCTTCTCCTAGATGTCGGATTTCTGTACCCCCATACAGCACACGCACGAATGATGAAGGTACGTCGTCTCTTTAACCGGGCCAATCTATCCGAAGCAGAGCTAGCAATGTTGCGCGGCATAAACCGTCAGATCAACTGGAAGCTGTCTCAGACTCGTTAAGATTTAGGCCTAGATTGCTTTACAACCGTGGCAGTCTAGCGAAAAAACAGATACTTTAATACAGCCAGCGCATAAAACGCTAAAGTATCATGAACGATTGAGGCAAATTAATCTATCTGTCCTTCATGACTGCAGGCTCTTAGCGTTTTGTCTCTATCTTTTTTAACTGTTTACTACCAGGTCGCTTAATTAAGGAGAATCCCCAGTGTTACAAAGCTCTGGACAAACATTAAGTTACCGGAAACGTCGATATCTTTTGAAACAGCGACGGCAGCTTGCTCATCAACAGGCTCGACGTACTCAGTTAACAGGGCAGACGCAATCTCAACAACGGCGCTACCAGACGACCAAGCCTGGCCCCACTTCTACCCGTCGTCCCCCACTGATGTCATCCACACCATCAGTGCGTTCTAAAGTGTCACGCGTAAACTCCCATCAGTCGCTCAGCGCTCCTCGTCAGAAAGGGGCTCGCAAGACAGAAGAGATACAACAGATAGCCATATCGCCTGCATTAAAAACAGGCATCCATTCAAGTCAATCCCAAATCAAATCGTTAAAGCCTCCGCGCCGGGAAACTCCGGCACGAAAGCGGCCGCTCCTTTACCCAATGAGACTCTTGGTCATGGGATTGGGGGTCGGCGCAATCGCCGGCACAATCCTTGCCGTTGTTGATCCAACGCCTCGGTCGACTCTCTTAACCGGCTCGACAGAAGTCCTACATGTCCCTCAGGCCTCAACAGCACAAGCACTGCCCAATGCTTCCAGTTCTGCGATTGGCTCGAACTCATCAGTTGGTACAACCCTTGCAGAAGAAGCAACTCAACCAACCGTCAGTCAACCTCGACACCCCCAACAACTCGCACTGGATGCCCTCAAATCTAAAATCGGGCAGATGGCTGATGCCCAAAAGGGCTTGACGCCAGGTCTGTATTTCCTCAATGCAAGCACAGGAGCAACCTTAGATATATCAGGGGACCAAGCATTCTCAGCGGCCAGTACCATAAAAGTACCAGTGCTACTGGCCTTTTTTCAGGCACTTGATGCCGGTGAACTTAGCCTTGACGACAAGTTGGTCATGCGTGCTGATCTCATGGCAACCGAAGCCGGAACGATGCAGTACCAACCCCCTGGCACTGAGTTCAGCGCCCTGGAAACAGCGGAAAAAATGATCACGATCAGTGACAATACCGCCACAAACATGCTGATTGATCTACTCGGCGGTGAAGATACTCTGAATCGCCAATTTCGGGGTTGGGGACTCCAGCACACTAAAATTCGGAACCCTCTGCCTGACTTAGATGGAACGAACACTATCAGCCCCCAGGACTTGTCCACCCTCATGCTCAAGCTGAAGCGCGGTGAGTTGCTATCAGACGAGAGTCGCGATCAGGCCCTCAAAATTATGAGGCAGACAAGAACAAAGACACTTCTACCCCGCGGGTTAGCATCGGATGCAACGATTGCCCATAAGACTGGAGACATTGGTTCAATTGTAGGAGACACAGGCCTCATTGAAATGCCAAATGGTCAGCACTATGTCGCCACGGTGATGGTCGAGCGGCCGCATAATGACCCTCGTGCTCAGGAACTCATTCGCAAGATTTCTAAAATGACATATAAAGTCTTTAGCCAGGCCCAACCTGATCTCAAACCGTAAACGTCTGCAATCTCAGACATCACATTGAACATTGGTCCGTTTTCAAGGGTGGATAACACTCATGGCTTTTCCAACCCCCATCGATCCCCGTCGCTTACAGGAATATTCTGGAGGGGATCTCGAATTCGAACAGGAACTACTTGAACTGTTTATCACGGATGCAGAACAGCATCTTCAGGGGATTGAAGAGGCAATCGCCCAGATCATGACGCTGGAGGAGGCAGACTCAAAGGAGAGCAACATCTCACAACGTCTAGAGATTATTCGCCAAGAAGCGCATCACCTCAAGGGGGCAAGCGGCAATATTGGAGCCTACTCCTTTCAGGCGATTGCCACTCAAATTGAGCAAGACGCCAAACATGGGATCAGGGCAAGCTATGCCTCTCAGTTATCCCACCTCAAACAGGCTTTTACAGAGGTCATCACTCAAGTCCGGCAGTGGCCCCCCGCCTAATTCCCATAGCAAGTAAACAGACTTCGGCAAGCAACCACAATGGATGCTAGAGCCAACCTCTACAATCAAAGTACATATTTTGGGGATACGAACCGCTAAATGCGATTTATTGATCAAGCCGATATTCGAGTCCAGGGAGGTAAGGGAGGCGATGGCATGGTGGCCTTCCGCCGCGAGAAATATGTACCTGCAGGAGGACCCGCGGGTGGCAATGGCGGTAAAGGTGGCTCCGTCATTTTACAAGCGGTCTCGAATCTGCAAACTTTACTGGATTTTAAGTATGCTCGTATTTTCGCCGCCCAAGATGGACGAAAGGGAGGCCCCAAGAATCTCACAGGTGCAGGGGGAAACGATTTAATCGTCGAAGTCCCTTGTGGTACGGCGGTATACGACATTGATACGAATGAACTTCTCGGGGATCTCACCGAAGTTGATCAGACCTTAAACGTTGCCATCGGTGGCAAAGGTGGCTTGGGGAACAAGCATTTTTTAAGTAATCGCACCCGAGCACCTGAACATGCACTGCCAGGCTTGTTGGGCCAGGAACGAAACCTGCGATTAGAGCTCAAACTACTCGCCGATGTGGGCATTATTGGCCTACCCAATGCAGGCAAATCGACCCTGATAGCAGTCCTATCGGCAGCCCGTCCTAAAATTGCAGATTATCCCTTTACAACCTTGATCCCCAATCTGGGTGTGGTCCCCCATCCAGGAGGGGATGGAATTGTCTTCGCTGATATCCCGGGCTTAATTGCAGGAGCCCATGAGGGGACAGGCTTAGGGCATGACTTTCTTCGACACGTGGAACGAACTCGACTCTTAGTTCACCTCATTGACGCGACAGCAGAAGATCCAGTGAAGAACTACCATACGATCCAGACAGAATTGCAAGCCTACGATGGGGAACTCGCTAAAAGACACCAAGTTGTAGTTTTAAATAAAGTCGATGCACTATTGCCAGATCAATTGGGGCATACTTTGGAGCAAGTCCAGCAGGCCAGCTCAACTCCTGTCTTAGCGATTTCAGCCGTCGCAAAGATGGGGTTAGATCCCTTACTGCAAAAGATCTGGTCACAACTCGAAGTCCTTAAAAAATCCGTAATCACTGACATGAATGTCATTTCTTAGGCCACAATACACACTAGTGCCAGTACAGGTTTATTTATTTTCGTTCCGTTGTGAAGATTCATCGTAGTTTTAATCATTTGTACACGCGATCTCGCCCATTCACGACTCAATATTAGTTAATCAATATAGACGCCAGATTGGACTCCTAAGCATGCCAGACTTAAGCACAACCGAACAGAATAAACTGCTGCTCATTGATGATGATCCAAATCTTGTTTTATTAGTTAAGGATTATTTAGAGCTGCGAGGCTATGAGGTCGTCACCGCCAAGAATGGCCGCGAAGCTTTGAGAGTCCTAGAGAAGGATCTACCGAGTCTGATCATCTGCGATGTCATGATGCCGGAGATGGATGGCTATTCATTTGTAAAACGGGTTCGAGACAACCCCCAAACAAGTTGGTTACCTGTATTATTTTTATCTGCCAAAGGACAAATACAAGATCGGGTAACGGGTTTAAATACTGGCGCTGATGTTTACATGGTAAAACCCTTTGAGCCGGATGAATTAGTGGCTCAAATTGAAGCCTCGCTGAAGCAAACAGCGCGCATGCAGCAGCAAAAAAATGCACCGATAGAGGGCGAAGTTTCTATTAATGTTCCCTTTGATGTTGATTTAACACCAACGGAGCAAAAAGTGATTCAGTTGGTGGCCAAGGGAATGTCGAACCGTGAGATAGCAACGGGATTGAGCGTGAGTCAGCGAACAGTGGAGAGTCATGTCAGCAATATGCTCGGCAAGACAGG
>CALFCG010000117.1 GCA_937951315.1 uncultured cyanobacterium | reverse complement strand
GCATCATTATTTTTTAGGAGAGGCTCAAGCATGCAACGTTTACAAGGTCAGGTTGCCCTCGTCACTGGGGCCAGCTCTGGCATTGGGTCTGGAGTCGCACTCTCAATGGCTGAAGCAGGCGCAACAGTCGTGGTCAACTATGCTCGCAGCTCTAAGGGCGCAGAAGCTGTGGTGGATGAGATTAAGGAGAAGGGGGGAGATGCGATCGCAATTCAAGCCGACGTCAGCCAAGAAGACCAAGTCCTGAGTCTCTTTGCCCAAACCTACGAAGCCTTTGGCACCCTCGATATCCTTGTCAACAATGCCGGACTCCAAAAAGATCAGCCCTTTACCGAAATGACGCTGGAGGCTTGGAATCAGGTGATCAACGTCAACCTCACCGGACAGTTTCTCTGTGCACGGGAAGCCGCCAAGGAATTCATTCGGCGGGGCGTCGTGCCCGCAAAATCCTGCTCTGCAGGCAAAATTATCTGCATGAGCTCAGTCCATGAGGTGATTCCCTGGGCAGGGCATTGTAACTATGCCGCTTCAAAGGGCGGCGTCATGTTGCTGATGAAAAGCATGGCTCAGGAACTCGCCCCCCACAAAATTAGAGTCAACAGCATTGGTCCGGGTGCAATTAAGACCCCCATTAATAAAGACGCCTGGGATACCCCTGAAGCAGAGGAAAGCTTGCTGAACCTGATTCCCTATAACCGTGTCGGTGAACCGGTTGATATTGGCAAAGCAGCCGTCTGGCTGGCCTCCGATGAGTCCGAATATGTCCACGGCATCACACTCTTTGTGGATGGGGGGATGACGCTTTACCCTGGGTTCGCAACGGGCGGATAAGCCCCGCAGTTCACTGACGTATTCAAAAACGGTGACAGCATGGTTGTTCAGTTGGGTCGAGACATTTGTGGTGATCTACCGACGGCAGAAAACAGAGAATGGCTGATCACCAACGGGATTGGTGGGTATGGAGCGGGCACAGTGGCGGGGCTTCTGACCCGTCGCTATCACGGTCTCTTGATTGCAGCCCTCAAGCCACCACTCCAGCGCACGTTACTGCTCACCAAACTGGATGAGACCACCCATTATCACGGCCAGACCTACGAACTAGCCACCAATCGCTGGGCCGACGGCACCGTGGCACCGCAGGGATATCAAAATCTTGAGCAGTTTCAGATAGAAGGGAGCATCCCACTGTGGAAATATGCCTGTGGAGATGCCCAACTGGAAAAGCGGATCTGGATGCAGCCCGGAGCCAATACAACCTATGTGCACTACAGCTTAACAAGGGCCAGTGCCCCCTTAACGCTCACCCTAAAGGCATTCGTCAACTATCGCGATCATCATCATGAAACGCGAGGACAAGATTGGCAAATGCAGGTGAGCCCCGTGCAAAATGGTATTTGCATCTCCTCGTTTGCAGAGGCGACGCTTTTCTATCTGCTCTCAGATCAGGGAAAAATCAAGCCTGAGAATCAATGGTACCAAAGCTTCGACATGGCCATCGAGCGGTACAGAGGGCTAAGCGATCAGGATGACAACCTCCACGCCGCCACCCTAAAGGTCACCCTGCAGCCGGGTGCAACCTGGACCGTTGTGGCCAGTACCGAAAGCAAGCCCATGTTAGAGGGGAAAACGGCTCTTTTAGACCGTCACTCCCATGAACAAAAGCTGCTGGGAAGCTGGAGAACAGTCTCTCCAGACCCGGCAACGCCCCCTTGGGTTGACCAACTGGTCTTAGCTGCGGATCAGTTTATTGTCGATCGGCCTCTGCCCGAAGAACCCGAAGGGAAAACGATCATTGCCGGATATCCCTGGTTTGGAGATTGGGGGCGAGACACCATGATTAGCCTAACGGGACTGACGCTGACAACAGGCCGCCATCAGATTACCCGCACCATTATTCGCACCTTTGCTCAATATCTCGATCAGGGCATGTTGCCCAATGTCTTTCCGGAAGTCGGTGAAAAACCAGGTTACAACACGGTCGATGCGATTCTCTGGTATTTCGAGGCGATCCGTGAATACCATGCAGCGACAGGAGATTATGCACTCCTCGAAGAAATCTATCCGGCGCTAGCAGAGGTGATTGCCTGGCATCAAAAAGGGACACGCTACGGGATTCACTTAGATGATGATGGCTTACTCTATGCCGGGGAGGATGGCGTCCAACTCACCTGGATGGATGCCAAAGTAGGCGATTGGGTGGTGACCCCTCGGGTGGGGAAGCCGATCGAGATCAATGCCCTGTGGTATAGCGCTCTCCGAATGATGGAGCAGCTCGCTCAGCAGCTCGGCAAACCCTCCCTTGAGTTTCGAGCCATGGCTGAACAGACGCTTGGTGGGTTCCAGCAATTTTGGTCTCAAGATTTAGGCTATTGCTTTGATGTCCTAGATGGACCGGAAGGCCATGACAATGCGCTGCGTCCGAACCAAATTTTTGCGGTTTCTTTGCCGATGGCAGCAGGGAAAATCGGAGCGTCTCCGCTGTTGTCACTTGAGCAGCAGCGAGCAGTGGTGCATGTCTGTGGGCAATCATTGTACGCATCTGTGGGGTTGCGATCGCTATCCCAAAATCATGCCAGCTACGAGGGACATTACGGAGGGAATCAGCTCCAGCGTGATGGTGTCTATCACCAGGGCATCACTTGGGGCTGGCTGTTAGGCCCCTATATCCAAGCCCATCTGCACGTCCATCAAGATGCTGAGCAGGCGAGATCGCTCTTGGCCCCCGTGGCTGATCACCTCCTCACCCACGGATTGGGGAGCATCAGCGAAATTTTTGATGGAGATCCTCCCTTTATGCCACGGGGCTGTTTTGCTCAAGCTTGGTCGGTGGCGGAGACATTGCGCGCTTGGGTGGCTGTGGAAAAAGCTGTGGAAAAGTCGTTGAAGGAGAGGTAAAGGTATTGATGTATAAATCCGGTTTGGCGGGCCGAAAGGCTGGCGATATATACCCATTTTGCGATACTCAGGCCCCGGATCTAGGCAAGTCTAGGGGCAAGTGAGATCTCATTCATTGATCGATGTATAAACGTTCATTCAAAGGTCATAGAACCGACAGAATACAGTCCCACTTTTCGTTGTTTTAGATAGAGACACCATCATGACCACTCCCGAAGAACAACGACTGAGAGAAGACCGAGATCGCAAGTCCCATTGGAAACGCTGGGGCCCTTATCTGAGTGAACGTCAGTGGGGCACGGTACGCGAAGACTACAGCGCCTATGGCGAAGCCTGGGATTATTTCTCTCACGATCAGGCCCGCTCCAGAGCCTACCGCTGGGGCGAAGACGGTCTGCTGGGCATCTCCGATCATCACCAGCGACTCTGTTTTGCCCTAGCACTCTGGAATGGAGAAGACCCGATCTTAAAGGAGCGTCTCTATGGGTTGACCGGTAACCAAGGCAACCACGGCGAGGATGTAAAGGAGTACTACTTTTACCTGGACAGCACGCCCACCCATTCCTATATGAAGGGGCTCTATAAATATCCACAGGCAGAATTTCCCTATCAATGGCTAGAGGAAGAGAATCGCCAGCGAGGGCGCGGTGGCATAGAATTTGAGCTGCTAGATACGGGGGTATTTGAAGACGATCGCTACTTCGACGTCATGGTGGAATACGCCAAGGCTGCTCCTGAGGATATTGCAATCCGGATTAGTGTCACCAATCACGGGCCAGAGGCACAAACACTCCATCTGCTGCCAACCCTGTGGTTTCGGAATACTTGGGCTTGGGACACAGCCGCCTCCCCCCCCTTCCTGAAGGCCACCGATCCGCAGAACGTTCTGGTTTCGCACCCAGAGTTAGGCGAGCGCTGGTGGAGCTGTCCAGGGGCGACAGATCTCCTGTTTACCAATAATGAGACCAATTTCGAGCATCTGTTCCAAGCCAGCAATGCCAGCCCCTATGTCAAGGATGGCATTCATAACTACATTGTTCAGGGACAACAGAATGCGATCAATCCTGACCGTGTGGGAACGAAAGCCGCCGCCTATTACCCACTGCAGCTCGGGGCTGGAGAGACCCAGGTGGTGCAGCTGCGATTGAGTGATCACGCCCATCATGGGGCAAGTGATTTGGCACAGGTGTTTTGCGATCGCATCTCCGAAGCCGACGAGTTCTACGCCACCGTGACGCCCTCCTGTATCACGCAGGATCTCTGTAACATCCAGCGGCAGGCGTTTGCGGGCATGCTATGGACCAAACAGTATTACCACTTCATCGTCGAAGACTGGCTCAAGGGCGACCCCAATAACCCACCGCCCCCCGAAGGTCATCAGAAGGGTCGCAACAATCAATGGAAGCATCTCCACTCTGACGACATTATTTCAATGCCGGATAAGTGGGAGTACCCGTGGTTTGCCGCCTGGGATTTAGCCTTCCATGCCATTCCCCTGGCTTTAGTCGACCCCGAGTTTGCCAAAAACCAGCTCGATATCATGACACGGGAATGGTACATGCATCCCAATGGACAGCTCCCGGCCTATGAGTGGGCCTTTGGAGATGTGAATCCACCGGTTCATGCCTGGGCCACTTGGCGGGTCTACAAGATTGAACAGAAGCGAAAAGGACAAGGCGATCGCCAGTTCCTCGAACGTGTCTTTCAAAAGCTACTGTTGAACTTCACCTGGTGGGTCAATCGTAAGGATATTGAAGGCAACAACGTCTTTGAAGGCGGCTTTTTAGGACTCGACAACATTGGCGTCTTTGACCGTAGTTCTCCCCTTCCCACCGGTGGTTACATCGAACAGGCAGACGGCACAAGCTGGATGGGCATGTACTGCCTGAATATGCTGGCGATTGCGCTAGAACTCGCCCAGGAGAACCCTGTCTATGAGGACATGGCCACCAAGTTCTTTGAGCATTTCATCTACATTGCAGAGGCCATGAACCATGTCGGAGGTGACAGCACTCAGCTCTGGGATGAAGAAGACGGTTTCTTTTACGATGTGCTCCACCTCCCCAATAATGAACGACTGCGCCTCAAAGTGCGGTCGATGGTGGGACTGATTCCCCTATTTGCGGTTACGGTTCTAGAACCCGAGATGCTGGATCAAGTGCCAGCATTTAAAGAGCGACTGGAATGGTTTATTCAACATCGGCCCGACCTGAAACGGAACGTGGCCTGCATGGAAACCCAAGGCAGACAGGCACGTCGATTACTGGCGCTGTGTTATCTGACCCCCAACCGCGTGGTCTTCGAAGATCGCTTCCGCCGCATCTTAGAAAAGCTGTTGGATGAAACCGAGTTCTTGAGTGACTTCGGCATTCGGGCATTATCTCGCCACCATGCCGACCACCCCTACATTTTTGAGGTGGATGGACAGGAACATCGCGTGGATTATGAACCGGCAGAATCAAGCAGTGGCTTATTTGGCGGCAATTCCAACTGGCGCGGTCCGATCTGGTTTCCGGTCAACTATTTGTTGATTGAATCGCTGCAAAAATTCCATTACTACGTCGGCGACGATTTCAAGGTGGAATGCCCTACGGGTTCTGGCAACATGATGACGCTCTGGGAGGTGGCAGCCGAAATTTCCCGACGGTTGATGCGGATTTTTACCCAGGAGCAATCTGGTAAACGGCCGGTCTATGGTGCCATTGAGACGTTCCAATCCAATCCTCACTGGAAGGACTATATCCAGTTTCATGAATACTTCCATGGTGATAACGGTGCTGGGATTGGAGCCAGTCACCAAACCGGCTGGACGGGGTTGATTGCCAAGCTAATTCAGCAAAACGGCGAAACGATGGGGGAAGACCTTTAAGCAGATGATCCCCTTTCCGCTTCAAGGAACACCCAGAAAGTGATTGAGTGAAAAAGCAGTGGCATGATTAAAGCCGTAAAAGACCATTGGCCAAACTACCTCATTGAAGCCTGGGGGCTGGGCACCTTTATGGTGTCAGCGGGTGTGTTTGCGACCCTCCTATATGCCGAGAACTCCCCTCTCTCCTTTCCCCATCCCCTATTACGGGATTTGGTAATGGGCCTGGGTATGGGGAGCACTGCGATCGCAATTATCTATTCTCCCTGGGGCAAGCGCTCGGGTGCCCACATTAACCCTGCCGTAACCCTCACCTTCTTTCGCCTCAAAAAGATTGCGGCCTGGGACGCATTCTTCTACATTCTGGCCCAATTTATCGGGGCATTGATCGGCGTGTTGCTCGTGTCTGTTGCCCTTGGCTCCCCATTCCAGCAGCCTCCCGTCAATTATGTCGTCACGGTCCCCGGCCCATTGGGATGGTTTACCGCACTGGTTGTTGAATTCACCATTGCCTTTGTCTTGATGACGATGGTGCTATGGGTCAGCAACACCCCCCGCATGGCTCATTTAACCGGCCTTTTTTCCGGGATGCTGGTTACCCTATATGTTGTCTTTTCCGCCCCCATTTCGGGTTTCGGCATGAATCCAGCGCGCACGTTCGGCTCAGCGCTCCCAGCCCAAACCTGGACGGCGTTTTGGATCTATTACTTTGCACCACCGATAGCGATGTTGATAGCCGCAGAACTCTATCAGCAAATCACGAAGATGCGATCGCAATCGATCTGCAGCAAGCTTTGTCCCAATGGAGAGACCCCCTGTATTAGTCCAGTATGTTGTGGTGAATGTGACCGGGTGATTCGGCCTTGGAAAGCTGAATCTGTGCAATAAACCATCGATGTATATGTGTATATGTGAGGTAACGACGGATGCTCCAAGATCTCAAGCAAATTCAAAATCCAGTGGCGCGAAGTGCCACAGCGGGCCTAACCCTTTCATCCTTCCTGCTGATTGCGAGTGCCCTGGGACTAGGCTTTTTCAAGCTTAAGGAGACACATAAAATCGCAGTCTTAGCAGCCGTGACTGGGGGAGGCGTGGGTGCGATCGCAGGTGCCGTCATCGCCCCCACAAAAGCAAAGTCGAAACCCACTTCACCCAAAACCGCTAACGCTGGACAAAACGAGTGGAAAGATTGGCGGCCCTTCGTCGTCCGCCGCAAGGTCAAAGAAAGCGAAGAAATCACATCTTTTTATCTCGAACCTCAAGATGGCGGCCCTTTACCTGGCTTCAAACCCGGACAATTTTTAACCATCCAGCTCGATATCCCCGGACAGCCTCGCCCCGTGATCCGAACCTATTCGCTCTCGGATTATGCTGAGCAGCCCCAATATTACCGACTGTCTATTAAACGAGAACCAGCACCCAAAAATCTGGATGTTCCCCCCGGCATCGCCTCAAACTTCATGCATGATCAGGTCCATGAAGGAACTGTTCTCCCCGCCAAGCCCCCCAACGGCAAGTTTTTCCTGGACCTTAACAAAACGACACCGGCCATCTTAATCAGCAATGGCGTCGGTATTACACCCATGATCAGTATGGCGAAAGCTTGCAAACACCAGGGCAGTCATCGCACCATCTGGTTTTTGCACGGGGCGAGAAACGGCCAGTTCCACGCTCTCCGGGACGAAGTGAATGATATTGGCGTCAATGTACTCTATCGTTACAGCCGCCCCCGCCCCGAAGATGAAGGGCATTACCAAAGCACCGGCTATATTGATACGGCCCTAATTCAATCGGAGGTCTGGCCTGCCCTCCAACAACAGCAGGGCTCAACAGCAGCAGAATATTTCCTCTGTGGCTCGCCAGCATTCATGGATGGAATTCGGGCAGGACTGCGGGACTTAGGCGTACCGGATGAAAACGTCTATTTTGAATCCTTTAGCAAAGGCCCCAAAGCAAAATCAGACAAGACAGCAGCAGCAAAGAGTGCAGCTGCGGGCGCAGTAGAAAGTTCTGAGGTTGTGTTCACACAATCAGGCAAAACGCTGACCTGGCAACCCAGTGACGGAACCCTACTGGAATTTGCAGAAGCCAACAACATCGACCCTCCCTATAGCTGTCGTGCAGGGGTTTGCCTCACCTGTATGTGCCCACTCAAGGAGGGAGAGGTGAGCTACGAAGAAGAGCCCACCGGGACGCCCGATGAAGGCTCAGTCCTGATCTGCATTTCTAAGCCTGGAACGAAACGGGTTGTCCTCGACCTCTAGGTTCCGGCACCTGTCAATTGCACACTGAAGAACAACTTTATGAGCGAACATTACGACCTGATCATCATTGGCACAGGTGCCGGTGGCGGAACCCTGGCTCACCGTCTCGCCCCCAGCGGCAAGAAAATCCTAGTCCTGGAGCGCGGGCAGTTTCTGCCCCGAGAAAAAGCCAACTGGAATACCGTTGAGGTGTTTCAGAAAGACCGTTACCATACCGATGAAATTTGGCAGGATCACAAGGGCAGAACATTACACCCCGGTACAAGTTACTACGTGGGCGGTAATACCAAAGTCTACGGTGGCGCGCTGTTTCGACTGCGAGAACGGGACTTCGAGCAAATTAATCACCACGGCGGCACCTCGCCTGAATGGCCGTTGAAGTATCAAGATTTTGCCCCCTACTATACGCAAGCGGAAAAGCTCTATCAGGTTCATGGCAAACAGGGACTCGATCCCACAGAACCACCACGTCAGGGAGAGTATCCGTTCCCAGCTATTAGCCACGAACCCCGCATCGAAGCAATTCATCAACGCCTTGCGGCGAAAGGACTAAACCCCTTTTACCTACCACTGGCCATTCGGCTGAATGAAGTCAGCCAGTTTATGAGTGAATGTATTCGCTGTGATACCTGTGATGGTTTCCCTTGTATGGTTCAGGGCAAATCTGATGCCGATATCACCTGTATTCAGCCCGCACTCCAGGCGAATAATGTAACCCTGCTGACAGGGGCGAAAGTGCGTCACCTCAACACCAGTGCGTCAGGCCACGAAATTACGGGCGTTGAGGCCGAGATCGAGGGAGACGTGCAAACCTTCTCGGCCCATATTGTGGTGGTGGCCTGTGGGGCGATTAATTCGGCGGTGCTGCTGCTCAGATCGTCTAGCGAAAAGCATCCCAACGGTTTAGCGAATGGCTCTGATCAGGTGGGACGTAACTTCATGAAGCACCAGAACGGTGCCATTGTGGGCATTAGTCGCCAGCCCAATCCTTCGGTTTTTCAGAAAACCCTGGCCA
>CALFCG010000116.1 GCA_937951315.1 uncultured cyanobacterium | reverse complement strand
GATTGCCCCACTTTTAGAAATCATTGCTCACAAACTGCAAACCGAGAACCAGATCATAGTGGATGCTCAAGAACAGATCGTGGTCACGGCGGGCAGCAATATGGGTTTTATGAATGCGCTGTTGGCCATCACACAACCTGGTGATGAGATTATTCTGCAAACGCCCTATTACTTTAATCATGAGATGGCGATCGCAATGGCAAGCTGCAAAGCCGTATGCGTCCCCACCGATGATCAATATCAGCTCCAGCTTGATGCTATTGAGGCCGCTATTACTGATAAGACACGCGCCATCGTCACGATTTCACCCAATAACCCCACGGGAGCCGTCTATCCCTCTGAGAGTTTGACCGCAGTGAATCAGTTGTGCCAAGCCCGAAATCTCTATCACATCAGTGATGAAGCCTATGAGTATTTCACCTACGGTCAGACACCGCACGTTTCCCCAGCCACCTTTGATCCCAGCGGCAAGCACACGATCTCTTTATTTAGCCTCTCAAAAGCCTACGGGTTTGCCGGTTGGCGGATTGGATATATGGTGATTCCTGCCCATCTGATGGCAGCTGTGAAAAAGATTCAGGACACAATCTTGATTTGCCCGCCTGTGGCCTCTCAGTATGCGGCTTTGGGTACACTTGAGGCAGGGCGATCATACTGCCAAGAGCATCTCGACAAAATGGCGTTGGTGCATCAGCAAGTTCTGCAGACCTTAGCGTCAGTCCATGATCTGTGCTCAATTCCCCATCCGAACGGAGCTTTTTACGTTTTCCTTAAAGTGAAGACGGCGTTAAAGGCAATGACCCTTGTTGAAAAACTGATTCAAGATCATGGTGTTGCTGTGATTCCAGGAGATACCTTCGGGACGAACGATGGATGCTACTTACGGGTGGCCTATGGGGCATTGGCAAAGGAGCAGGTCGCTGAAGGAATGGGACGTTTAACGCAGGGACTCCGGGCATTGCTGTAGTGCTGGTCAAGATTGCTGCTGGATGCATTGAGCGTCAAGCAGAATATACTTCTCTCCCGTTAACGCTGAACATTGTTCTGACAGTTTCTCCACTGCAGGTTTCTCGGATTGTTCAAGGGTTGCGATCGCATCCCCTGCCACCGGCTGAAACTGCATAAACCAATCATTCTCTGAAATATACGTCGATGTATATGCGCCCTTATCGACAAGGAAGAAATTAACTTTATAGTCTTGAATCAGCTTCTGGACAGGCTCCAGGCTTGGACTGTACTGTGCCGCCATCACATCCACAACCCGCTTGCGAATCTCATTGTAGTAGCCGAGATGAAATGCGATCGCACTTTCGCGGCTAATTAGCACCGTTCGCTCAGAAAACGAAGGAATATTATCGGCATACTTGCTCAAAGAAGCCACGATTGTATCTTTCGGTTGTTCGGCAATGAACTCATAGAGTTCAGCTCGCTTACCCACAAACCAGTGCTGGTTGCTCATCAAGACCGGGGGGACCAAAGGGACAAAGATAAACGCAAAAGCAAAAAATGAAGTGAGCCCCGCAATCACAAACTGTCGAGGTGACAACCACCGTCCACTGCGCCGAATCGAGTCAAACCAGCGCCAGGTTTTCTCAAACAAGACTGTCAATACAATCCCCCCCGCAATCGGCAAGATAAACCGAAAGCTGAAGTAGGTATAGCGACTGGGCAAATACAGCCGCAGCAGCATAATGTGGGCCAACACAAACAGCCCCAATGACGGTAACAATATCTGCCAGAGAATTTCCACTTTAGGCGTCAGATGTTTAATCAGACCCGTTTTAGAACTCCGCAACCAAGGTAATAACAATGCTAACCAAGCAACCGGAGGTAATAGCGGCAGGCGAACCCCACTTCTGCCGTGGGTCCAAAATAATAATGGGCCAAATCCAAAATAAGGGGAGCGTCCATTGGGTGAAAACTCAACCATTTCCTTCATTTGAGCTGCTGTCACCTGAGGTTCAAAGGGAGTCTCCCGAAAGAACGCTGGAGATAGTATGACCGCAACAATAATCAGTCCACCCACCGCCAGAATATAGTTGACTTTTTGTTGGGATAGTTGCAGCGATCCCTTGTGAAGCTGAACCAGACGAATGATGAGAATGCCGACGGAGACTAGACAAATCATCGGATAGAATAAGGCCTCTAGTCCGATAAAAAGCAAGCAGGGAAGGATGCGTCCCTGCATCAGATAGAACAGGAAACCTGCAAAGAAGGGATAGGCAAATCCCCTGGCCGTCGCAGACAGCACATCATTCTTGAACCACATCCCCTGATTGAAAATCAGCGTCGTTAGAAAGGCCCCTGCGGGCACCGGAAAAATTTGGAAGCTAACGCCAAAGATATAAATCGTGGCCATCAGCCCCACTGGAATGGGCATTAATTTTGCTAAAAACATTGGCTCAAGATTCACTTGAGCCCCGAGCCAATAGATGAATTTGAAGCCGGGCGACGCATAGGCCATGTAGTAGTCAGCAATCCAATCATTGGGGAACAGCTCACCATCAACAAAGCGCTGTAGCCAAACGATATGCAGCCGTGCGTCATCCTGAACAATGTACTTATAACTAAAGACATTGACCAGCGTAACCATACAGTAATAAAGCGGAATTAATAGAGACAGGCAAAACCAGAATCTTGCATTCTGCTTAGAGAAAAACTGTTCTCTATTCAAGATATTCATACTATTGTCAATTTGAGAGAGTAAGACCTACGGTTAGACATACCAGTTACTCCATTCGCTTGGGGAGCCGAAAGAGCGCCAGTGCATTGCCTATGGCTTCTATGCTTGTCTCATACCACAACAGCATTGTCTCACTGCTTGAGAGCCAATCTGCATGATCTTTGTTCCGAACCTGTCACGAGTGATCCAACGCTTCTGGGGGTATGGTCCAGCGCAATAATCCTAGATTCATACCAACTAGGCTTGGGCAAAGACGGATGGGAAGAGTCTCGGATCCAGCTCAAGCTCCAAACTTGCGATCTCCTAGAGATATAGCGGGCAACTACCATTGAGCTTGAGAGGTATAATTTCGACGATGGCCTTAGATCCGTTCCTAACTTTGAGCCAACTCTTTTTGACTTCTAGATAGTTTAGAATTTCTCCAAATGCCCCAACTATATTGTCATCCACACCCGTACCAAGATGTCTAAAGAGTTAGG
>CALFCG010000115.1 GCA_937951315.1 uncultured cyanobacterium | reverse complement strand
CTACGCTTCCAACCGGAACGTCATGAACGAGCGCTTAACTGCCAAGTATGATTGGCTGACAGATCTAAAATCCGCTGATGATATTCAACGAGGGTTTTCCGATGGCCAACACTTAAGAAGGTGGTCTGCGTCGCTTTCAGTTGTCGATAGAGCGATGCTTCATTGTCTAAATCAAGGGCACTGGTGGCTTCATCTAGAATGACGTACTGGGGCTGATTGAGAAGCAGGCGCGCAAAGGTGAGGCGCTGCTGTTCTCCGAGGGACAACACTGAAGACCAGTCTTGCTGGGCATCTAAACCCCCAAATCGATGGTCGAGATCGGGCAGGTTGACCTGCTCTAGAATGTGGTGCAGTTTGTCATCTGCCAATTCAGCTTCAATGTTGGGATAGAGCATCTGATCGCGGAGCGTGCCCAAAATCATATACGGACGCTGGGGCAAAAACAGCATGTCCTCAGCTTGGGGACGATACAAGGTGCCGCTGCCAGAATTCCAAAGGGTTGCGATCGCACGTAAAAGTGAACTCTTACCGCAGCCACTCGGCCCCCGAATCAACAGCCCTTCACCCGGAGACAGCTCTAGCGACAAATCTTCCACCAGCATTTGCTGATAATTGGGGGTGAAGAGAGTTAAGTTTGCGATCGCAAGTCGATTGGTAATCTCCGTCGTAATCGTCGGGTGCTCCTCCGTCAGCACTGGGGCTTCACTCTGATCATCCCCGGCGACTTCGGCCTCAGATTCCCCAACCTTCTCCTGCGATTTCTCCTCCACAACAGCTTCGGATGGACTGCTGTCCTGTTCGGTTGTCTCTTGAAGACTGAGAGGACTCTGGTCGAGACCTTCGGCAAAGGTGTATAAACGATTGATACCTGCACCAAAGGATGTCAGCTCCTGGAAGCGGGCCACAATCAGATTCAATGAGAAAAAGACCTGAATAAATGCCCCCTGCGCCTCCGTGACCTTTCCCACCTCCAAATCACCTGCAAAGATACCGGGAGCCACCACAATGGCCGGCAAAATAAAGGGAATAAATTCGTAGGCATTGGTGAGGCAGTTAAGATTGAGCTGCCACAAAATCAGGCGTTTAAAATTATCAAAGACCTCATCAAACCGGCCTTTGACCTGCTCAGATTCACGATCCTCGCCCCGATAGAAGGCAATGGCCTCAGCATTTTCCCGAATCCGTACCATGCTGAATCGGAAGTCAGCCTCTTTCTTAAGCTGAGCAAAATTTAGCCGGACCAACGCTTTACCAAAGACACCAATCGTGACCAGCGTTCCCAGCAAAGCATAGAGCACCAGAAACAAAACCAAAGGTTTGGAGATTTTCCAGAGCACACCGCTAAAGGCAATGATGCCCAAGAGAGAACTAATCACCACTAAGACAAAGGCTAGCGACTCTTGGGTAAAGCTGCGAATATCTTCTGCAATGCGCTGATCCGGGTTATCAATGTCACTCCCAGACAGGTTATAGAAAGCACGCCCCTGAAAATAGCGATCAATGAAATTCTCCGTCAGCCACTGGCGCCACTGCAAACCCAACCGATCGCGCAGATAGGTATACCCGGCATAGATTGGGGCATAGGCTACCAGAACCCCTGCGAACACGACAATCGTATGCCAAAATCTGGATTCATCATGGGCCGAGAGGGCCGAAATCATGGCCCCCCGCTGGTTATTGAGAACAACGCTTAGCCCCGTATACCCCAAGGATAAAATCACCACGAGCAGCAGCAACCCCCGTGCCTGCCACTTTTTCTCACTGGACCAATAGGTTTTTGCGATCGCCCAAAAGCGTTTGATCACGGTGAAGTTAAAACGTTCCATAGACAAGCAATGACTTAAACGAACGAAAGAGCGCTCTGGTTGAGAACGCTCTCTTGGATGAAATGAGACGGGGGCAAGCCCTAAACGATGACAAATTTAGAGGGTGCATCAACATCAACCGGCTCGGGGTCTGCAGGCGGTTGTTCATAGACTTGAACCTGATTGAGGAGCTTCTGAAGATGCTCACCTTCCATCACTTCAGTGTGCAGCAATTGCAAGGCGATCGTATCCAAAAGCTCTCGATTCTTCTCTAGAATCCCCAGCGCCTCTTGATGCGCCCCCTCGACGATTGCTTTGACCTCTTGATCGATCGCTTCGGCAGTGGCTTCACTGACCATACGACGGGTCGTACCGTTGTTACCCAGAAAGTTATTCTGCTGTCCCTGCGCATAGGCGAGCGGTCCTAAGACCGTGCTCATGCCATAGGAGGTAACCATTTGCTCTGCGAGATCAGTGGCCCGCTGCAAATCATTGGAAGCCCCCGTTGTAATCTTGCCAAAAATGACTTCCTCGGCAGCCCGTCCACCGAGCAGTGTCGTAATTTGTCCACGCAGCTCAGATTCGTTGAGAAGGAAGCGATCTTCGGTGGGGACCTGCAATGTATAGCCTAAGGCTGCCATCCCCCGAGGGACAATGGAAATCTTCTGGACTTCATCACTACCGGGCATTAAAGCACCGACAAGGGCATGGCCCACCTCGTGAAAGGCCACGATTTCTTTCTCGTTCTTCGTGAGGACACGACTCTTCTTCTCCAGCCCTGCCACCACACGCTCTACAGCCTCAGAGAAATCCTGCTCCTCAACCACTTCACTCTTGCGTCGGGCCGCCAAAAGCGCCGCCTCATTCACTAGGTTCGCGAGATCAGCACCCGCAAAACCCGGGGTTCGAGTTGCGATCGCTTTTAGTTCCACCTCAGCCCCGAGCTTCACCTTCTGGGCATAGATATTTAGGATTGCCAGACGTCCCGAGAGGTCTGGACGATCCACAAGAATCTGACGATCAAAGCGGCCAGGACGTAACAGAGCAGGGTCTAATGTTTCGGGGCGATTGGTGGCAGCCAACACAATCACAGTGGCATCGCCCGCACCAAATCCGTCCATCTCTGTCAAAAGCTGGTTGAGTGTTTGCTCGCGCTCATCATTGCCACCCACAAACCCATTTCCACCACTGCGAGACTTACCAATGGCGTCTAGCTCATCAATAAAGATGATGCAGGGGGCTTTTTTCTTGGCCTGCTCAAACAAGTCTCTGACCCGGGCTGCACCAGTCCCCACAAACAATTCTACAAATTCAGAACCCGAGATACTGAAAAACGGAACCCCGGCTTCTCCAGCAACAGCTTTGGCTAGTAAGGTCTTACCCGTTCCCGGTGGCCCCACCAAGAGCGCCCCTTTGGGAATCCGAGCCCCAATCTCAGTAAATCGTTGAGGAGTCTGCAAAAATTCAACGATCTCGGCCAGCTCGGTTTTGGATTCTTCCACACCGGCCACATCATCGAAGGTCACTTTATTTTCATCGCCTTCGACATAGACCTTGGCCTTATTTTTGGTAATCGGCAAGGCACCCGACAAGCCACCGCCACCCTGACGCCGACTAAACAGTTGAAAAAGGCCCACAAAAATGATCGGCGGTACAATCCAACCCAGCAAAGTCAAAAACCATCGGTTACTCGCAGGCGGAATGGCGGCGAATTCCACACCATTGGCCTCTAAGCGCTTGGGCAACTCTAGATCAAAAATAGGGGTCGTCTGCAGAACCTGACCGGGCTGATCACTCCTGTCATTGAGCTTGTAACGAATAAGATTCTGACCCACGGCGACATTCGCCACGTCCCCGTCCTGAACCTGCTCAATAAAAAAGCTGTAGGGGACCCGTGGCAATTTGGGTCCGGTAAAGATCGGCAAAACAAGATTTGCCAACAGCAGCAAACCCGGAACAAAAATCAGTAAAGAGGTTATTAAATTCGGACGAGAGGGTTGGGGCTTATCTTTAATCGGCATTTTTATGTGTCCTACAAACGGGTAGTCCGGTCGTTTTTATATGGGGTGAGGCCATTCGGCACAGCTCGGGCACGCCTGACAGCGAACCCGCATGGCAATAACCTCGGGGTGACTTTAGGTGAGATATTCCTGGAGAGCAGACTTGTTCTTACGCAGGATTGATAGTGCTTCACGCTCAATTTGACGCACGCGTTCTCGGCTGACGCTAAGCATGTCACCAATTTTCGCCAGGGTTAATCCTTTACCATCCTCAAGACCAAAGCGAAGGGCGAGCACTTGCTGCTGCTGCCCCGTCAGCTCAGCCATTAACTGACGCAGATCATCTTTCAGCAAGGAACTGGCTGCATAGTCTTCTGGAGATTGGCCATCATCCTCTAACAAGTCACCCAATTCTGTGTCTTGCTTCTCACCAATCCGAACATCCAGCGAGAAGGTCTGACGACCATGCTTGAGATAGGTCTGCACTTGTTTCGGCGTCAGATCCAGTTCTGCCCCTAACTCTTCTGGTGTCGCGTTGCGGCCTAAAGTCTGAGACAGCTGACGCTGGGTCTTCTTAATTTTATTAAGCTTCTCAGTAATATGAATCGGGAGACGAATCGTACGACCCTTCTCAGCAATCGCGCGGGTCATGGCCTGCCGAATCCACCAATAGGCATAGGTCGAGAAACGATAGCCTTTCATGGGGTCAAATTTCTCGACACCCCGCTGCAAACCAATCGTTCCTTCTTGGATCAAATCAAGCAACTCTACTTGACGATTGGTATATTTTTTTGCCACTGAAACCACGAGGCGCAGATTCGCTTCCACCATCTTGCGCTTGGCAGCTTCGCCCAACGATTTCACCTGCTGCAGCTCAACCTTAGAAAGCTTGGCTTTTGCGGCCCATTCAGCCAACGTTGGCTCCCGCCCTAAGCTTTCGGTGAGGTTGACCTGGATATCGCGCAGCTCAATATACTGTCGAACTTGTTTACCCATATGAATTTCTTGCTCATGGGTTAACAGGGGAAATCGCGCAATCTCATGGAGATAGGAGCGGACAAGATCGTTGGATGCTGTTTTCATGATGCAAAAGGGGTGAGGGGGTGACTAGGAAACACAATGCGGGACTGGAAATACTGAGAAGAGAGTGTATATAAAGTCGCCCATAGCGTTGAAGCGGCTACTGCTTAAGCAAAAAATGCAAAAGCATTGAAAGCTGAGTTTTTTGTAACGCTATGTAAACTAATATTGCATCAGCTTTACAAAATGTCAAATTCTCGAATGCGTCATTAGCCTGATCTCGAGGTCCCAGAATTGCCCTCTGCGCCTAGGTGGCGCTGACACATTGCAGATCCACAGTCAAAAGTTCATCGCCTATTCTGGGATCCATCGCGCGGTGGAGAGTTTACATCTTGCAGAAACTTTTATGAGGAATCACGCCCAAGCACGTGAGTTCGGTAATCCTCAGGGGAGAGATGAAGCAGAAATTTTATACTGGTGGGGAAAGCACCTAATCTAACTTCAGGCTGCCTAAAGCTTATTTTTCTGTGGGTCTACCATGACGCTTGATCCTAAAATCATGACTACCGTGGAGGAACTCGACTACCGAGTCACCGTGGGCGATGTCTCAGCCAGAGCCGGCTTAGATATTGATACAACGCAACGGGGTCTGTTAGCTTTGGCCTCCGAGGTGTCAGGCAATTTGCAAGTTTCAGAGTCGGGTGAGATTGCCTATCTGTTTCCGAAGAATTTTCGGTCGGTCCTGCGGGATAAATATCTGAAGCTCAGGCTTCAGGCAATGTGGGCTTCGGTCTGGGCCGTTCTGTTTTATCTAATTCGGATTTCGTTTGGCATTGTGCTGCTGCTGTCGATTTTGCTCATTGTGGTTGCGATCGCAACCATCTTTCTCGCCCTCCAGAGCAGCCAGCAGAGCGATAATCGCCGTCGCTCTAGCTATGGCGGGTCCATGTTTGTACCTCGATACTGGTTCGGTCGCAATATCTTCTGGTTCTTTAACCCATCCTATGGTCGCGGTCGACGCCAGCAATTGCGCACGGCTGAACAGATGAACTTCTTTGAAGCCATCTTCTCGTTCCTATTTGGGGACGGCAATCCCAACGCCAATTTAGAAGACCGACGCTGGCAAGAAGTGGCCACCGTGATTCGCAACAATAAAGGCGCCGTAGCCGCCGAGCAAATTTCGCCCTACTTAGATCTCGTCGAGCAGCCGAAAGATGACGAGTACTATATGATACCGGTCCTTTCCCGCTTCGATGGTCTCCCAGAAGTGAGTCCCACCGGCGAGATTATCTATCGATTTCCCGAGCTACAATCGACGGCAGCCGAGGCAGGTCAGCAGTCCGTCGCTGCTTTTTTGCGCGAATTCCCTTGGCCTTTCAGTCAAGCCAGCAGTAACCAAAGGGCATGGGCCATTGGTCTGGGTACCTTCAATTTTGTCGGGGCCGTTTTGCTGTGGTACATGCTGGGCGATGGCACCCTTGCCCTGCAGCTCGGCGGTCTTGTGGCCCTTGCCCAGTCCTTGATTTGGGTTCTATTGGGGTATGGAATCGCCTTTTTAGCGGTCCCGTTGATTCGGTACCTTTGGCTCCAGCGCCAGAATGCCAAGATCGAAACCCGCAATGACCTACGACGCAGCTATGCAACCGCCCTCAATGAAGCAGACCCCCAACTCCAGCAGAAGATTCGCTATGCCCAACAGTTTGCGGCTCAGTCGGTGGTGACGGCAGATCGCTTGAGCTACACCACTGAGAAAGATCTAACCGAACAGGAAATTGAGCAAGCGGATAAACTAGATGCAGAATGGGAGCAACGCTTAAAGAGATCAGAGGATTAGGGGTCGTGACCGCAGATTTCTATCAAATCGGTTTAGAGCAAGCTCAACAGCAGCAGTTTGAAGATGCGATCGCATCCTTCAGCAAAGCCATCCAACACAACCCTCACCTCGCCAACGCTTACAGTCAGAGAGGACTGGCCTATTACGATCTTGGTCAGCTGCACCAAGCCATCTCGGACTATACCCAAGCCCTTGAACGGGATAATCAATCCGTCCTCGCTTACTATGGCCGCGCTCTGACCCGCCTCGCATTACAAAATCTACCGGGAGCCATGGCAGATGTTGAGGAGGCCATTCGATATGATGCGGATCATGCCCTGGCCTATCGTCTTCGCGGTGTGATTCAACGGAAACAGGGAGATATCCAGGCTGCAACAACCTCCTTCAAGAAAGCAGCGGAACTCTTTATCAATCAACGCGATGTTGAAGGTGCACGACAATGCCTAGCAACGGTCGAAACTCTTCAACCGCCGGAGGCCAAGGCAATATCTAAAGGCACTCAACGCATCATTACATCTGAGAAAGATTATTTTGAACAACTGGTTGAAAAGGCACAGCAGGGCAATATTCAACAAGCCCTCGCCGATATCAACTGGATTCTCACCGCCGACCCGAAAGACGGCAAAGCTTACTGCTGTCGCGGCATTGTCCGAGCTAAACAGGGCCAATACCAAGAAGCACTCTCAGACTTCAACCAAGCCCTGCTCCTTAACTTTCAGCAGGCAATTGTGTATAGAAATCGCGGCCATGCCCGACTGCAGTTAGGAGATCATCCAGGTGCCGTCGCCGACTTCAATCATGCCCTCCAACTGGAGCCGGAACAGGCTCAGAACTACGTTTCGCGAGGAATGGCATATCACAAGATGGGGCATGTGATGGGCGCGGTGGAAGACTATGGTGAAGCGCTTCGTCTCAAACCCGATCATGCCGCTGCCTTCTATCAACGGGGGCTGGCTCACTTAGAGGCTGAGGAGAGGTTATCTGCGATCGCAGATCTGCAACGCGCCATCAGTTTATATATAGAACAGGAAGACTGGGTCAATCACAAACAAGCGTTAGCGACCCTCCAGCAGGTTCAAGCCTCTAAATCGGCCATTCCTGAGAATCGGGAAGAACAGCTGCGTCAGAAGTTGATGGCGTTAGTGGGCGGTCAGTGGGCCATCGCCGAACGCTTTTTGCGCAACGTGAGAGCCCAATATCCCGGACGCTCTGAAGAATGGTATTTTGAAACCGTTATTTTGGATCTGGAACGAGATCGCGGTGTATAAACAGACCGATTGATGCAGAGAATATACAACATACACTGTTAGCATACTGTTCGTGATCCCCCAGCTCTATTGATTGAGCTGCGATTTCAGGGTCATAGCCTCAAGCATATTCAGCGGAGGTTGGCGTGGGACAATCCTGAGCAGAACATCCAGAAAATTCAAGCTTTTTATTCTACTAAAGAAGAACCGGGAGGACATTGCACAGATTCAGTTTCAGCGCTGGGTCTTGAAGGTGCAGCAGGTGGAATTCTGGATGGTGCATCACTCTCACAAAGCCCTGAGATAAAGTCGTACCCAGCAGAATCTACCAGGAATCCAAATCCGGTATAACTTTTGAAATTCGGTTCCACCGGGATCGCAGTTGCAATCGCACTTTTACTGGGGTCTGGCTGTGGAATAACTTGATATTCAAAGAGTTGGCCACTAATAGACACATCAAGCTCGTTTATAGATGTGGCAAAGGTCTCATTTTTGAGTTGAAATGCTTGCTGTGCCCGATTAATCATGCCAATAGTTGACTTAGCTTCAGATCCTCCAGCCTTTTCAACTTGATTAAGGAAAGATGGGAGTGCGATCGCTGCGATAATTCCTAAAAAGACAGTCCCAAAACCTAGACAACCACATCCACCTAAGAGCCAAACAATGATAGGCACACCACCTTTCTTTTGTGGCGTTGGTGACACTGAATCCGGCATTTGAGTCATCATACATTCTCGATGGAGGTGGGCATAGCATGCCCCCACGTACATCGAATCATGCACCCAACTTGGAGTCCAATTCAAAGCGTAAAGGTAAAATCCTTGACCAGCATCCCCGGAACTTTTGCACCGCCCAATGATCTCGCCTCATAGGTATCCACCTCAGGAACGAGTGCTTGAAAATCAGTGATAGCCTCTAGGTTCTCTCCCCAGAAAGAATAGAGACTTTCATCAAAGCGTAAGTCCTTAATCGGCTGGCGAATCTCACCTCTTTCAACCCAGAAACAGGCAAAGCGGGTCATCCCTGTGATGCGACCACCGTTGCGATCGCTCCAGTTCAGGTAATGTAAGTTCGACAGATACAGACCTGTATCCAACTGTTTCACAATCTCTTCAGACGCCAACTGCCCCGACAACATCTCCGCAGCTCTCATCCCCTCTGACCCGGATGCAGCATTTCCAGAAACCCCATATTCCTTAGCAGTGCGTGAGTTAACAAGGGTATTCGCCAGCTGCCCCTCAGCAATCAGTGGCAACACTTCAGGCGCAACCTCACCTAAATCATTAAACCGAGGCACCGTCCCTAAATTGAAGTTTTCCCGCAGAGAGAACATGGACGAGAGCCTTTTTCCCTCCCGCAACTTCGCCAATGCACTGCCACCTTGTTGCATAGAAGCCTCACTAACAGCTCCCCAAGACAACATGGCGAGTAACTCTGCCACAGCCTCAGGCGCAAAATAGGTCCGATACTTACCTGGTGGCACTGTTTTAACCGGACGCTCCATCACAACCAGCTGCTTTTTAGATTGAGCAATATGCGCCTCATATTGGTCTTGCTGCCAATCAGCTCCCGCATAGATCGATTTAACAGCCTTCTCAGTGGGCGTAATCATCGAATAGTCCAACACAAAAGTTTCGGTAGCAAACCAATGCTTTTGTCCTGCAGAATTTCGATTGGCCCTGACCACAGGTCCTGAGGTATACAATCCCGTAAAGTCCACATTCCCCATTTTCTCTAGAATGGCAGCTGCAGCCTGTTCAGGGGATAAAAGCTGTCCCGCATACACCTCATGACTAGAACCTTGATTCTGGGGCAGAATCACATAGGGATCTTCCGGCAGCTGGGGCAATACTTCCCGTAAATAATTCAGATTGTCTAATCCAGCCGCCCTATCAACGTCAAGGTCCCCCGTAAAAGGGAACGCAGCATAGGCCGTGCGCTGTTGTGAAATCAAACGCAACTTAACCGTGGCATCAGTCACCAGACCCGATTGACGCACTTGGGCCTTATTGAAACGCATGAAGTGACTTTGTTCACCCCCCATTTCAATCACCAACTGCTCATTGCTCGTCAAATTTTCCAGCAGGATATCGCCCAGCTGATTAAAGGTGGATTCCCAAGTTTCTAACAAAGTACTCATGCCACACCTCCAAATACTTCAATTTCCTTGAAAGCACAGACTGGCGAAGCATGCCCCACCCGGATGACCTGATTCGGTTCACCTTTGCCACAAGCTGGAGTCCCATAGACTTCTAGCGTGCTGCGATCGCCCACTTGGTCCAGATTTCCCCAAAAGTCATTGGTAATCCCACGATAGTTCGGGTTCCGGAGCGTCTTGGTAAACTTGCCGTTTTCAATCAGACGGCCATACTCACAGCCAAACTGAAATGTATTGCGATAGTCATCGATCGACCAAGATCGATTGGACTCCATGTACACCCCATGATCAATGGACTCAATCATTTCATCAAAGGTGCTATGTCCTGGCTCTAGATTCAGGTTTGCCATCCGGTCAATGGGGGCACGGTTCCAAGACGAGGCCCTAAAGTTAGCAACCCCCGCCGTATCGGTGCGAACCTGACTTTCTAAGCTCCCCAATCCACGAATCAGCTTGCCATTCCGAATCAAGTACTCCCGCTTCGCCTCTAACCCACTATCGTCAAAGGCATAACTGCCCAGTTCTTCCGAGATCGTAGGGTCAAACGTAATATTCATCAAAGGAGAGCCATAAACAAGATCCCCAAAATCCGCAAGCGTAACAAAGCTGGAACCAGCATAGTTACGCTCATCCCCCAAAATGCGATCCAGCTCTAGGGGATGGCCCACACTCTCATGAATCTGGAGCATCATTTGATCGGGTGCCAACACCAACATAGTCGTTGTCGTCGGGCATTCCTCCGCAGTCAGAAGTTCAACAGCCTGCTCTCCAATCGTCTGGCAACGATTCAGAATCGCTTGGGGCTCCATGAGTTCAACGCCCCCCTGATAACAACGGGCAAACCAGCCATTATCTGTCCGCTTCTGTGTCACCCCAGCATCCTGGGCCGTAACACCATAATCCGTAATCACCATCCAGATAGTTTGCTCAATGTCAGCACCGTTACTACTGACAAACCTTTGTTCCGTTTCCAAAATTTGGGCAAAGGCACTGGTGCGAACAATCTTATCTGAGACCTTAAGCGTGTCACAAACCTGGGTGAGCAAACCAGTGATATCGGCTACGCTCAGATGATCATAGGGCTTTTGAACAGGCGATCGATAATGCCCCTTGGTCGCAGGTCGAACATCTGTAGTGAATTGATGCACGCCCCACTGAGCTGTCGCAAGAGCCTGTTGATAGGCCCGATCTGCTGCAGCTTGAAGACTAACGGAATCAAGATAGTTCGTAGCAGCATACCCAAATTGTCCCTGCGCAAGAACTTCAACCATGACCCCCTGCGTCTGGCTACGGCCATTGGCTTGAGGCTTCGCATCACGGACAACATGGGTATGAGTCGTTTCAGAAACTTGACGCAACCCCACCCAATCAGCATTGAGTTCAAGGGCATCAAGGGCTTTTTGTAAATCAAACTCCATGAACTGCGACCTTAAGACGTGACGTTCGGTTAGTTTAACGTGTCTTAAGGCAGCAGTATATGGTGACTATGAGTCTGCAGAAGCCACAGTAATCGTAATTTTTTCAGACAGCACAGGTTGGTCATGAGGGATGTGAGCATAATTGCCAAGCAAGAGCTGTAGCGTATGCTTCCCCGGCGATAGCGTCAGGTCAGCCTCAGTTTGTCCGCCCCCAAAATGCTTAATGTGATCATTGGAAGCTAGGGGTTGATTAAGACTGGGCAATTTTTTGAGATCAATCAACAAATGATGATGCCCTGTATTTTGCTTCTCAACACCTGCGGGAGCAACCCCCATGCCAGAGAGACCAAACTGAGCTGTGAAATGACTAGGAACAGTCGCTCCATCCACAGGTTCAATGAGATAGACCTGAGCATCCTCTGGCGCAATTGTGGCTTCAGCAGCCAAGAGTGGCTGGGCTCCAAACACCAAGGTCAACAGCAATGAAAAGGTCAAAACGGCGATTTGAAAATAACGTTTCATATAGTTTTCTCAACAAACTGGCTTGTGTATTAATCATAATGACGACTTGTCGTTGAGAAAAGTGATCCCCTCAAAAGCCCCAGTTGTATAGTTTTGAGCGAGAAGCTTCTACCACGTCTCATATTCCACACGTAGACACTCTTTCAGGCAGAGTCTTCCTGTCTCTCTCTTGCAATCGAGAACAACATTTGCAACGCTCTCAGCACAGTTGAGAAACCTCTTATTTCCCTGCGCGACGGTCACGCTCTTTCACCTCATAGTCACCGTTACAACCAGCTTTCTTGTACATCACACAAGCCAGGTATTCAGTGAAGTCAACTAACGCAACCTAGAACGCTTTACCAAAAAGCACTTTGTTCTCTTCAGCTTCGTCAGCACCGACATTGACGATTCCAAATAAACTGACTCCACCCTCAACACTTTTGGCTTTTAACATCTCTCAGATAGAGGGCATCTGTCACTGGCGATACTCTACGGTCAATAAGTATGGGAGTTAGATGATCCCTGTTGTCCTCCACGTTAAGGCAATTCGCTATTTGACAGCTGCAGTTGTTATATCAATAAAGTTCAAATCGATTTTAATCGATGCATCTTGGCCCTTTTCCCTATGTCCTCCCCCAGTGAAAGAATATATTAAAGTGCGGCCAACATTTAAATAATAAATGTCACATCAAGCATAAAAAATGAATATATTTTATTGATACAGAAGAGAGAATAAATAGCGCTATAAATATTTTTCTCGTAAGAGAGTCTGAGCAGCAGCTTGTAACTCCCTAGGGTCATCAATAATAACGTCTGGATTCTGTTGCTCTAAAACAACTCGACTATTAAAGCCCCAACTCACTGCAATTGTAGCGATTGAAACCTGCTGTGCCGCTTCTACATCACGGGTTTCATCACCAATATAGAGAACTTCAGCCGGTTGGAGGCGATATTGTTTTACTAGACGCCTCAGAATTCTAGCTTTACCCAGTAAGCCACGTCCTGCATGAACAAAATCAAATAGAGAATCTAACTGCTGAGTATTCAAAAAGCTGTCAACGGTTGACCGCGTATTCGAAGTTACAATCCCTAAACGATAGCCTTGCGCTTTGAGCGCAGTGAGTGTGTCTTTCATGCCGTCAAAAAGACGGAGTTTCTCTTTCCGCTGATGGACTTCTTGGCGCAGATTCTGAAGAAAAAAGGGTAGTTGCCAACGCGGCACTGGTATCTGTTTAATCAGCGCCCGTGAACTCAGCGCCCGAATCTGAGGAATTTTATCATTTTCAACAGTAGGATATCCATATTTTTGAGCCAGACAATTAGTGGCTTCAATAAAAATCTCAAGAGAGTTTGCGATAGTCCCATCAAAGTCAAAAATAATTAGCTTCATATATCTCCTGCTTTGACAGTCGGCCATCGCCGCTCAACGAATTTCACGACAGCGTATACAAATAAACAGCCAAGGCCATTGGCCACCATATCTTCTCCTGAGCAATATCGTCCTGGCACCCATTTCTGTGCAATCTCAAGAATGACAGAATATCCGAACAAGCTTATGAGTAAGGTGCGATAACGACCAGCCCGAGAAAAGGCAAGATACAAAGCGGCAGATAAAACAGCCCAGCAGAAAAAATGTATGAGTTTATCTGGAGGAGAATCAAACGCATCAAGCGCCTTGGGAGAGAGAGTTTGGTGTGTTGCAACTGCCAAAAGCAGCCCAAAGATCAATTTAAAAAACGTCGACACTGAGCCTGAAGTCCCCTAGGTTGAAGCGTACAATCTGCGTTGTTATCCATTGAGACCTTTACAGATATATATTTGTGCCCTTTTCAAACATTCACACTCCTCAGCCTGAGCACAATATCACAACAGAAACAACTCTGCTGTTCGTATATTATGCGCGAAAAGGCTTGGTAGGATTGGCTTTGTGATGCAATGTCCAGTCAGCCCCCTTCAATCATCTGTAAAAAGGAAATTCTCTAGTGCTCAGAAATCTCAGCATTCAGTCCAAGACGACTCTTATGTTGTTGGCTGTGAGCATCAGCTCTATTTTGGTGATCGCCTTAATCGGCTACGAAAGCGGTAAAACCGCTCTCAGACGCAGTATCTTCAACCAACTCACCAGCGTACGAGAAGCAAAAATCCAGGAGATAGAAGATCTCGGTGAAAGAACACACCAGCAAATCCACGTTCTGAGCATTAACCCTACTCTGGTTCAGGCTGCGCAAGAATTCAAAAATGGCTATAACCAACTGACGAGCCAGTCTATTCCGCCACAGTGGAACACAGCCATCAATCAGTACTATCAAAAAGAATTTATTCCTAAGCTCGCAGCGAGTTCTGCGGGGCAGCCTCAGGCTAAGACCTATGAACCCTCGACAGCACAGGATCGGTATTTGCAATATCACTACACCATTAAATCTCCTGATTTTGAAGAGAAAGTGCGCATCGATGATCCTCAAGATGGTAGTGCTTTTAGCAAGATACATCAGCAATTCCATCCCTTCCTACGGGAATACGTTGAGACCTATGAATTAGAAGATTTATTCCTCATAGACCCCAATACAGGTAATGTGATTTACTCCACCTATAAAGGGACAGATTTTGCCACCAATTTAAAGAACGGCCCTTTCTCTGAAAGTGTCCTTGCAAAAGCCTATCAACAGGTCGTTGACGAAGGTGCAGATCAGTTCGTCACGTTTATCGATTTTGAACCCTATCGTCCGTCCCAAAACGACCCCGCAGCAATCCTTGCAACGCCGGTATTCAAAGACGGGAAAATGATTGCCGTCCTAGCATTTCAGGCATCTTCACTAGAACTGAACAACATTATGACCAACCGGGCGCGCTGGAAAGAAGTGGGGCTCGGGAATTCTGGTGAGACCTATATTGTAGGTCCGGATTATTTAATGCGCTCTGACTCACGATTTTTGACTGAGGAGCCCGAAAATTATTTCGCAGCGCTGGAAGCTGAAGGGGTGTCAAAAAAACAAATTGAGCGCATTCGTGAGCTTGACTCAACCATTTTGAATCAAGAGGTTAAGACTGAGGCTGTTGAAGCAGGTCTGCAGGGTCAAAGAGGCACTCGTGTCATTGATGATTATCGAGGGGTTTCTGTTCTCAGTGCCTATGGACCACTCGGCAAAGAACTTAACTGGGTATTGCTAGCTGAGATTGATGAGGCTGAAGCCTTTGCTCCCATCCAAGCCTTTCAAAAACGAGTGCTGATTACAACCGTTGCAATTGTCGTACTGATTACACTTGCAGCAATGCTACTTTCCCATCTATTTGTGCGTCCCATTCGTCTCTTGAATCAAGGATTTAATCAATTTAGCAAGGGCAATACTGACGTCAAAGTCGAGATTGACTCCAAAGATGAATTTCACGAACTCGCGCAATCTTTCAACCAGATGGTGCAAGTCCTGCAGACAAAAACGCAGCAACTTCAGGCAACGAGTCAAGAGAATGAGGAATTGTTACTGAGTATCCTGCCAGGGCCAGTGGCTCAACGCATTAAGCAGGGAGAAGAGAAGATTGCCGACAGCTTCTCCAACGTAACGGTTCTGTTTGCGGATCTAATTGGATTTTCAGACTTTACCGAAACGGTCTCCGCAGATGAAATTGTGACGCTACTCAACGAACTGGTGAGTGCCTTTGATGAAGCTGCTGCACGGCACGGTGTTGAGAAGGTCAAAACCATTGGCAGTGGCTATATGGCAGTAAGTGGACTCTCTGTTCCTCGGCTTGATCACACCAAGCGCGTTGTTGATTTTGCGACCGAAATGGTACAGATCGTCCAGCGCTTCAATCAAACGCGCCAAACCCATCTTCAGGCTCAGGTTGGCATTAATTCAGGCCCCGTAGTGGCGGGGATCGTCGGACGCAGCAAGTTTATCTATGATTTGTGGGGCGATACAGTTAACATCGCTCATCAGATGCAAACGAAGGGACAAGGCGACTCTATTCAGGTCACGACCAATGTCTACGAGCAACTCAAGGATTTTTATGAGTTTCATCATGACGGTCAAACATCAATGGGCAAGAAAGAGGGCTTGGAAACATGGCTGATAAAAGTCTAAGGAGTCACACGACTGAATCTTGGCAATGCATTAGAAACAATACCCTCAAGTAATTTGTAACAAGAATAATGATTGAAGCGATTCTGCAGGACCCTTGGCTTCTATGGTGCATTGGGTTGATGGTATTCTTTCCCCTTTCGATGGTGGGGCTCAATGAAGGGATCGTAAAACTGCAGCGACAGCGTAAAGCCCTCGCCAATACCTTCAAAATTATCCGCAATTGGGTAATGCCAACCCTCGTCCTGTTCTTGTTCATTACCCAAGTAATGGGCTTAAATCCTGATCTGACGCCCATACGCTTGATCCAGACTCTGTTATTGCTGGCAACGATGAATATGGGACTGTCGTTTGTCAATATCACGCTGTTTGTCGAGGCTGGATCAAACACATGGCAGGGACAAGTCCCCAAGCTACTCCGAGATTTAGTCCGTTTTTTCCTGATCTTGGTGGGCACCGCATTGGTCCTTTCTCTCGTCTGGAAAACCGATTTAGGAGGCTTAATCACGGCCCTAGGAGTCAGCTCAATCGTGATTGGCTTGGCGCTACAGGATACCCTTGGCAACCTCTTTTCAGGCATTGCCCTGCTGTTTGGGCGTCCCTTCAAGGTCGGGGACTGGTTACAGCTTGACGATACGATCGGTAAGGTCATCGAGGTCAACTGGCGCGCAGTACATCTCATTACCCGCGAACAAGAGATGTTGATTATTCCTAACTCTGTATTAGCAAAGGAAAGTTTTAAGAATTACAATCAACCGATCAAGATGCACGTCGAACCCGTGGATGTTGGTTTTTCCTATGACGATCCGCCGAATAAAGTGAAGCGAGTGATGATGGAGGTTGCGCTGGCAACCAAGGGCGTTCTTGAGAAACCTTCACCTGTCATTCAGACCATTAACTATAATGATTCATCGATTGATTATCGGGTGCGGTTGTTTTTGGCGGACTATTCCAAGGTGCCGCAGATTCGAGATGAATTTATGACGCGAGTTTGGTATGCAGCCAATCGCTATGGCTTGAATATTCCGTTCCCGATTCGGACCGTTTTCCATCAGCAAATGGAGCCTGCGAACCGAGAAATGGAGCAAACAAGGGTCCTGGAGGAATTGCGATCTCTTCCTGCTTTTGCCATGGTTGAGCCCGACACCTTAAGCGACTTACTGCCGGATTTGACCATCCAGAATTTTGGCAAAGGGGAAACCATTATCCATCAAGGTGATTTAAGCGTTAAGCTCCACCTGATTTTGAGAGGTCAAGTCAAAGTTTACATGAAAAATCAGGGATACGAAGCTGAAATTGACCATTTTGAGCGGGGTGATTTTTTTGGCACCCTCACGCTACTCAGCAACGAACCTTCACCGAATACCGTTACTGCACTGGATGATTTAGAAGTGGTGATATTCGAGACTGAAGCACTCCATATCATGCTGGCTCGTACACCCCGCCTCGCCCAAGAAATGGGTGCCGTGATTGAAGCTCGACGTAGCGCCATCGAGTTAGCTCGTCAGGCACCTTCACAAGCTAGATAGCACGATTGGATGTACTCGCTCCAATCGTGCTAACGTGGCAATTGACGTTTTTGGACAGTGGTCAGGACACACTCCACAACGATCAGCCACATACACGTAACTTGTAGCAAATCTATCCTATTGGACTGATACTCTTCATAAAGAGTAGAAAGACATCCATGACGAACAAATTGCCCCAATTTTGAACGAAAATTTTAGAGATACTGGGTTGAGTAGAGATAGTCGTTTTCAGTCGCCATTATATTTAATCTTTTTGCTTTCCTGATCGATACACTGACCGTTATACGAACCGGAAGTGACGATC
>CALFCG010000114.1 GCA_937951315.1 uncultured cyanobacterium | reverse complement strand
TGTCGCTGAGCTACAGAAAAATTCCATCTTCTTCGTCTGTTCGCAGCGGGGGAGCATCACCGAATTCTATTCTTTGACTGGGCATGGGTAGCTTCTCGTCAGTATTTGTCCCTGCGGGTGGGTCGCCAATTTCGACGTTTTTACCTTTCATGGGGGGAAGCTTATCGACTAGGCCCATGGTGAAAGCCGTATCTGGGAGCTGTCCTGATATATATTTCCCAGGCTGGAAGACACGGCCGGGTGTGAAGCAAATCTGCTTTAGCTCCACCACTTCGTCGGGTAAAAAATTATCCCGAGACATTTTTCGTTCTAGGGGCATGATCGACTCTCCTTGGGAGTGCTCTGGCTCTATTCTGTCATGGAGCCTTCGATATCTAGCGGAAAGGCGGAGGATTCAGCTGGTTTTGCTGATGCCCGTAGCGAATCTGGAGGACTAAGCCGAGGATGATTTGCTTCATGATCCAGTAGAAAACGGTGAGCACGATAAAGGTAATGATGATCACGACTGCCGGGAATTTGGAGGTGACATCGTTGAAGGTAATGAGCAGCAGGTTTCCTGGATCGGTAATCAGATCCCAGCTATTGAAGCGGAGAAATCGGCCCATGTAAACGCCAAGCGCAGATAGGGCATGCACCAAGAGTTCGGCCATGAAAATAAACTGTTTTGCACCTTGACGCCGGAGATAATGGCCTTGGTTGATTAGGGATATGACGTAGGCTCCAAAGCCCGACAGAATGGCGAAGAGGTGGAGCGGTATGAAGATAAGCGTAATGATCCAGATGGAATTGATGGCGCGTGTGGCCCGAATCAAATGGATGATGTCGGTGAGCAGGTAGGGGGCGTTGGGTAAGAAGGCGATAAAGATGATTAAGACGAGCCACCAGAGGGGCGAGCGCACATTCGTTCGTCGTCGGAATAGCCAGAAGCTAAGGGCTAAAGGGATAAATGCTAGGAATAAATTCCAGATAATCCAGCCACTGTAGCGATTAAAAAGTCCTAAGGCGTTGCCAAGTAGCTGTTCCATTGTTGTGTTGCTTAACTCCTAAACTGTGTTCTACCCCCTAATACAGGGATGCTTGAAGTGACGTTCTAGTTCCAATCTATGTCTTGTTATCTGCTGTGAGAACAAAATTTGCGATAATCAACGCAGTTTCTCTGGAGCTGTTTTGATGACTGCTGCCCCTGGATTAGCCTCCCGTCTTGTCAATGGTCTACTCGCTGTTAAGCCTGTGGCTAAGTTTGCCAAGCAAAATGCACGCAAGATGATGATCAAGCGGGCTGAGGCGATTGGGGTGTATTGGTTAGAAGACTCGGCGGCTCTCCAGGCCCGAGGTGCTGAGGTCTGGGAATCTGAGCGTCAGGCTCTGTCGCAAGATATTGAGTATCCCGACTATTATCTGACGTCGTTTCATGCCTATGAGTCCGGCAATTTGAGTTGGGATGCTGCAACGGAGGTGGAATCTGCGGCCCGTGCTGTCCATGCCAAAATCTGGCCAGAGTTAGAGGCCAAGGGAGATGCTCATCTGCGTCAGACCTATCATGATTTGCTGAAGCAGCATATTCAGACTGTTCCCAATCGTATTTTGGATGTGGGATGTGGGGCGGGGATGAGTACGACTGCGCTGCAAGATGTCTACCCTGAAGCGCAGATGACGGGGCTGGATTTGTCAGATTATTTTCTTGCGATCGCAACGTACCGCACCTCCCAACAGAACATTCAATGGCTCCACCGTCCAGCGGAAGAGACCCAGCTTCCGGATCAAAGCTTTGATCTCGTTTCCATTTGCCTTGTGGTTCACGAACTGCCTCAAGCCGCCACCCACAAAATTCTACAAGAGGCCCGGCGACTCCTTTGCCCTGGAGGACATCTGGCCATTATGGATATGAACCCTAACTCTGAATTTGTGAAGCGGTTGCCGCCCTACGTGCTGACGCTATTGAAAAGCACTGAACCCTATTTAGACGACTACTTCAGTCTTGACCTTGAACAAGCCGTCCTAGGTGCTGGTTTTCAAACGCCTCAGAGTTTTGTGAATAGCCCCCGCCATCGAACGCTGATTGCTCAGGTGTAGGACGAGGTGTCTTGCTTTAGCCTCCCTGGCATTAAAGTTACGAGGGAGGCTAATGTCATTTATTGGGGCGTTTGAGACGATAAAACGCTGTCCTTCAGGATATAGGTTTTACCCTCAAAGGTAACGCTGGGGGACTTCTCAAGACGCTTCTGCAGCACTTGAAGTTGGATGGATGAGGAGTCCGGGACCGGGGCTGTTTTCAAGGCGACTGGCGCATCAGCCGTGGGTTGAATAACGGGTGTATCGGCACTCAGTCCTGTGGGGCCTGTCGGAGATAACAGGGCTTCCCCAGAGATTTTGTTGCCTGACATCGCAAAGCTCTGATCAACCGTGGCATTGTAGATGGCATATTTGCCATTCTCTTGGAAGATGTTATTGCCTGGGCTCTCTTGCGTTCCTAGATTAGGTTGGGCATTGGTAATTACCACTAGACCATTCTTTTTATTTTGGGTGATGCGATTGCCACGGAGCATGGGTTGAGCGCTATGGCTGACCACAATGCCCTCAGCATTCTGGGTAATGTGATTATTGAGAATTTGAGGGGTTGCTTGATCGCCCACTGAAATGCCAAACCCCGTGTCTTGAAAGACATTGTTCTGGATCATGCCCTGGCCGTTGCCAGTAATGGAAAGACCATTGGCGCTATTGCCCTGGAAATGGTTGTTCTCGATGGTGGGATTGGCATTGCCAGCAATAAAGATGCCTTCCCTGAGGCTATCGGTGAAGGTACAGTTCTCGATGGTGGGATTGGCAGACTCAATCCAGATGCCTGTGCCGCGAGAGCTAGGATTGGTGACAGATAGACCGGAAAGATGGCTCTCTTTGCCCGCCAGGAGGGTGACATTCTGCCGTCCCCACCAAGAGCTAATGAACTGGCCGCTGCCTTTGATCACTACATTCTGGCCCTTACCTGCATCTTGGCCCTGCAAGGTTACCCCTGCCGGAACCACGAGGGGAAACGTCTCAGTGGCTGACGTATATTGTCCCGGAGCCAAATAAATGGTGGTGCCGGGGCCAGCTTGTTTGAGGGCTTGGGTAATGGTGCGATAAGTGTCGTTAATGCTGGTGCCTGCGTTGGTATCAGAGCCAGTTGAACTTACAAATAGTTCTTGGCTGACTTCCGACGATTCTGTCGATACGGTGTCGAAGGGTGAAGGTTTGGCCTGTGCTGAAGGTAGTACAGTTCCGAAGGAAAGAACGGTGAGAAGGCAAGTGAATGGAGCCGAGAGCTGAACCCAGCTACGGAGAAGTTGTATAGACATGATAATTTGTGCCCTCGAGGGCATGTGAGAGTGAGTGATTTATAGAGAAGAGAAATTGGCTATCTATATTAAAGAAAGCCACCGGTGAGCAGACGGTCGTCAACCCCCGAGAACAATCTGATCTGTCGAAAAAACGCCATTGGAGGAGCATACGGTAGAAAAACCCCGCGAACCGTATGTTCGATTCCAGTACTGGCGACAAGGAAAGAATTAATGTGTCTACTTTAGCTTAACCTTACTAAGTCAGCATGACCACCTTGAAAATGTTGCGTTTTGATTCAGAATGGTTGTTTTTGCCGTAATCGATGCAAATAAAAGCGGCTAATTC
>CALFCG010000113.1 GCA_937951315.1 uncultured cyanobacterium | reverse complement strand
AATGATGTTGTACGTTTCACCGTTTTGAAGGATGCCCTTTGTTGATGCCCTCACCTCCAAGCTGAGGAAACACTATGAGCGACTATAAAATCATCACAATTGTGCTCCAGGACCTGCCAACAGAGGCCCAAACAGAAACCGATAGCCCCACACAATGTCTAACCCTGACATAGATCGGACGGTAAGGTTATATCCTCCGACTGGAAACATCTCTGTTAGATGCGGGTGCAAGAAAAAAAATTATTGACGCACCGATCTGTTCAGATTGCTGATAGTCATAGGATGCAGTTGCGTGTGTTGTGCGAAGCAAGCTTCATCTAAAGGAGAATGCCTAAACGTTGTAATCGGTAACGACGACTTGCAATAGCACCACCCTTTAAACTACGACCTTCACGAGATTGAAAAAGGCAGCAATCTGGTGATATTTGTGCTTGCCTCACCGTAAGGGAGCAGTATAGAGGCAGGGGCTCTAGAACAATTTGACCACTTTCCTCTGCTGAATCTGGAGGGGGATTTAATATTTGAAAAGTACGGATAATGGCATCGTAGACTATCGTGCCTAACAAGATGCATCCAAGTCCCTGTGCAAACCAAATAATGAGGACTGGAGTATGCACATTCATAGCTATCCTCCTTTGCAACCCAGGGTTCTTAATAAACCTGGCTGCAGCGACGGTCACTTCTGACCGCATTCTAGCTTTCTGGATGCATGGATGAAGATTGAATGTAAAAAAATATATTTTCCACAAGGATACATTGAGAATTTGCAGGCTGTATCTGTATCGAAACCTCAGCCAAAATCATGGGCATCCCACGAGGTTCACTGTCATCTCGTTGGACAATTCACCTGCGCTTAAGACTTTTAAATTGTAGATAGTGCGCAGTTCTAGAAAAGTGATTTCACATCATCAGCCAAGATTAGATGCGTCCTTTACCTACTTACCTACATAAATATTCGCACTTTTGATAGCCTCTTTTGCTGAGCAACTTCGCTACGCTTGCGCTTTGCCCGCAGCAGCATATGGATTGCTTTTCTGATCAGTCCGATCATCAGAAGAATCACTGCTGCCGCTGCGAATAAAGGAAGCACAAGACCCAGAACCGTTAAAAAGATCGACAAAGCTGCTTCCGCAGTGGAAACAATGGGGGTAGCTGCACCTACTGTTACAGTCGTTGCAGCAAAGCGGGTTGCCGCAGTTGCACTCTCTACGATTCCCGCAGTACCACCACCGGCTAACAGAGCAAGGGACCATTGGAGGATAGGATCCAGCTCACCAAGACTGGCTGCAGTGAGCACAGTACCAAGGGCAATGGCCGTCGGTATTTCAATCAAATCGAGCAGATTACTAATTCCCGGCACATAGTAAGCCAAGATTTCAACCACAGTAGCTGTAACTAACACCATCAGGGCAGGGTATGTTCCTAGCCATTGGAGGTTAGGCATCAACTGGAGATCGCCCACAAGTGAAGCAATGCTAAGAATTAAGGGAGGAATAAAAATCCTCAGACCACAGGCTGCACTCAAGGTAATCCCAAGGCATAAGCCAATCAATACTTCCATTAAAGAACTAAACCTCCTTGATACGGAGCGCTGATTTATCTAGATGCTGATCCTAACGATCATTCTGCTTTAAGGTGCAAGTCAAGTGTGGAAGTTATAGAGGGTAGCAAGCCAAAGTCAGGCTTTTTCTTTGCAAAATATGAAGTTGGCTCACTCCTTCGAACAGGTATCTTCAATATGCATATTTACATTCAAAAACTGGCAGGCTTCATATATCCACTAACGGCGTGACTAGAGAATGGTCAAGCCGGGAACAGTCATCGTGGATGATTCAACTCTGATGGATTGTAGCTAGGATAGAGATTGAGAGTCTAGAAACATAAAGGGTAAGTGATATGCAGAATCGTTGGGCTGCGTTATTGATCACAACCCTGATTATCAGTCCATTGAATGCACAAGCAGCCGAATACCAGGGGAAAAATATCGATGGTCAGACTTTTGAGGCTACTGCCTATTCTTACGAAACAGGCGGACTGTTCGAGATTCAAGTCCGATTTAAAAAGCGACGGGCTACTCTCTATTTTGCCAATGGCGGTCGACAGACGATTCGTCTAAATCAGTCTATTATTGCTGATCCCAAGCACATTGAAGGTTGGCACCGAGGCTTTCTAACCATTGGTGGTCTGTTGAGCATCGGTGTCGCTGACAATAGTGACAATAACCTGCAACCCCCTCGTCCCCGACCCCTTGAAGGTTTCTGGCGCATTAGTCTAAAGGACAATCCGATCCTGCAGCCGTCTTCGCCCTAGGCGAGACGACAAGTGGGAAAACAAATTTATGAGTAGCCACTTTCTTGTTGTCGGCACGCACAATCTGGTGTGAGTATTTGTTGCAGCGGAAAGAGGCCGTGACGAGACCCGTAGGATTCAGCAAAGCATGCTTCTCTAAGATTTCCAGCAAGGGTTGTATTACCCCCTTGGAGTTACGCTTGGCTCACGATGGAGGCACAACAGAATTGATTTCTCCCCTGTTTTTTGGCTTGGTAGAGTGCCTGATCTGCGGCTTCAATCAATGCCTGTGGTTGTGTTCTTGGGGGGGGGATCTGAGTTGCGATCCCCATACTCACTGTGACGCAAGAACTTGCGGCAGAATATTTATGAGGTATTTTTAATGCCAGAATAGCGTGACGAATGTTGTCCGCAACAACCTTGGCTCCTTCTAAATCTGTGTGCGGTAATATCACAACAAATTCTTCCCCACCATAGCGAGCAAGTAGATCGCCTGGACGCTTGATTTCACTTTGACTCGCTTGAGCGATCTTAATGAGGCAATCATCGCCTGCGGGGTGGCCATAATGATCATTAAATTGCTTAAAACAATCAACATCAAGAATAATGAGTGAGATCGGCACTTTGAGACGGGCCATTCGACGCCATTCTCGATCAATGGTTTCATCAAAGTATCGACGATTCGCAATACAGGTGAGACCGTCGGAATCAGCCAAGGATTGCAGCTGATCGTTGAGTGTTTTGAGACTTCCCTCAATCACCTTACGGCGCTGAATCTCAGTCTGTAAGGTTTGATTGATAGAGGTCAATTCAACCTCCACTTCCTTGCGATCGCTGATGGCCGTGTATATTTCACTCACGAACCCATGAAAGCTGTGAATGACGTCGCCCAACTCATCATTGGGAATGTAAGTAGACATCATTTGGGGTTGTTCGCGATCTTGAGAGATCGCTTCTGTAACGAGCAACAACTCACGTCTCAGTTGATAAAGGGGCTTGAGAACTTTGGGACGGAGGGTCAATAGTATCCCTAAGGTCACAATTGCCCCAATCAGCAATATTAAGCCCACAATACGCCAAACATAGGCTGTTAATTCGCGGTTCAACAGTATCGAATCATATTTTGCTATTACAAAATAGTCGGCTTCTAGGGTCTCAGGTACGATTAAGGCTTCATAATTTTTCTGAGCAGAGTTATAGATTCGTCTTGTTGGGCGCAGTTGCCACTCCCGCAAACTGCTCGAAGATTCCTCTCCGAGGGCCCATATCTTTTGACCTGATATCGTATAAATCTCTAGCCCTAATAGAGTTGAATTAGAAATTATTCGTTCTAGGATATTGCGCCGGATCTCTGGTTGTAGCGCGGAGTCCGAAAGCCCAATCCAGGGCTGCAGGGCTGCTGTGGTTGCAGTGATTGAGGCTTCTGCCAATTGTTGCTTCTGACGGTGATAAGAAGGCAGGAGAACGACAATCTCAATAGCGACAAAACAGACAAAGGTCCGTAGGGCAATACTGCGAGATAGGTCTGCAAATAAGGAGCGGCCGGAAACGGATTTTGGCAACATGTAGGGTATTCTTCAGTTGCCCAAATAGATTTATTTGGGTGTACTTCTCCAAGCTCAGAATACCCATCCCAGAGACTCAATTACATCGTATTGATAAAGCTAAGATCGTAGATTTTTTCCTCTATCCATAGCATTAGTAGTTCTCAAGCCAACAAAAAAACGAGATCACAGATGAGGTTGTATTGATGGGATCTGCAAACCTAAATATCACTACAGCAGCATCCACAGGCCTGTATAGGTAACACCGGAATCATCAGGCTGCACTAGCAGAAAATGGATGCCCCGACTCTCTTGCTGACGTTGGGTAAAGAGTTGGGCTGCTGATGCAATGTCTGGATCATCGTAAGTAAAGAGGACGATGCGATCGCAAAGTCCAACTTCTAGCACCACACCGGTTGCTTGAGCCTTCAAGAAAACGGGTTGCTGCTGCTGTAGCCATCTCGCTAGACGCATGGACTGTCGCCCCCCATCAATCACCAGCCCCGGAATCAGCATTGAGGATGCTAACGATTTCTGACTGGGCAGTAACGTCTCAGGTGCTTCTTTAATGGGAATTGGGCGTTGCAGCAAAACCTCTTCCAGATCCGTTGCAGAGAGCGCCACAAACCGCCATTGTTCACCCAACAAATCAGTCGGGCAGGGCTGTGGAGGAGGCCGATCCATCGCCAGCGGATCGTAAGGTTCATCGGTATAACCATGCATGCGTGGATACTGATGGGCCCGAGCTTGCAAAATAGCTTTAAGGGCAGAGGTCCGCCGCGTTGCTTCGACCGGGATTTCTAGAGATTGCCCTGCTGCTTCGATAAGACTGAACGCTGCTGGACGAAAAACCTGTAAACACTGTGGCCTAATACCGGTCGAAGTCATCGTGTTTTGCAGTTGCTGCTTGAGCCAGTCTGAAGTCACCTGTGACTGTGGACAAACGCTAGAAATGTTGAGAGACGGATTCAGCGGATCGCATATTACAAACTCCCACAGGGCCTGACCTGCATCATCTCGTAGAGGGCGACGATAGCAGTCAACCTGCCAACGGTCCATAATATTACGCTCCAGCTTCATTAGATCTTCAATCAGTCAAGGTATACCCAGTATTCTGCGCGAAGAGAGAGCCAGATCGCTGCACCTCTCTCTGCACAAGCCTTGATTCCCGTCTACTCATCATAGCGAGTGGCCAGATTCGGCTTCTAACTTGCGGCTACCCCCAACAGCAATCATGGCAACAAACCATCCAACCATGGCAACGAGCAACAACATTGAAGGAGCAAATGTATCAGGCTGCTTAAACAGTGCGCCAAAGAGATTTGCCGCCAATGCCCCACCACTGAAAAACATTCCAGTACCAACCCCAGCTTTATCAGTAGGAACCATCGATAGAGCAAAGGGCAAGGTTCCATTATTGACCAAGCTTAAGAATGTCCCCAAAGAGATCGCTATGACCAAGGCCATCAAACTTTGATGGATAAAACTCATCGCTCCTAAAGTCAGAATAATTCCAATAAAGCCAAAAATCATCGCCTGTCGATTACCAACTCTACGAGCGACAGAGCTAGCAGGGATAGCGGTTACAGCAATTGTCAAAAAGATAGCTCCCATGATCACTGGCGCATCGACGCCAGGAATCTCAGCTAAAATTTTGGTGAATGCAAGCATCTGCAATCGAAATCCCATTCCAAAGCCCCACCCCACGATAAAAATCAAACCCAAGCGGATAACGGACAACCGCGACTTAACGCGAACATTCCGTAAAAGTTCGGGGGACTCAACTTTCGCCTCTGGCTGCACGGCACGAAGCAGCGCGGCAGCCCCCAGCAACACGAGTGAAGCAATCCCAAAAGCAATCGCAGGGCCTAAATCCAAAATATACTGATTGGCCAATGGTCCCATTGCCCCTGCTAGGGCACCCGTCACTGTCAAAACACTGACCGCTTGGGGTAAACCACTACCGTAAGCGTACCGACCCATCAATGAGAGAACAGGGCTGCGAAAGAGCGCCATGGACATCGCCCAAGCAACGAGAACGATGGGTAAAACCCAGCGAAAGACGCCCAACGGTGATCCAAAAATAACCACGGCTGGAATGGCCATCAACAGAAGGGAAGCCAGGAGTACCCCGCCCGCAATAAAGGGAAAGCGACTGCCAAACCACTGCTGCGTTTGATCAGAGAAACGTCCCATCAACGGTTCCATCACCATAGCCAAGCCATTCTCGAGCAGGAGAATGCCGAAAATAAATCCAGCGGAGAAGCCAAATTGTTTGAGTAAGTCGCCCAAATAAAGGTTGTAAATGACCCAGGAGAGAACAATGGCTCCCTGTACAAGCGCCAATGCACATACTTGAGTCCATAGAATTCTGGCTTGAGGCAAGGGAGGAGGCTTCATAGTCGTTGTCTCATAAATCAAGTTCAACTTTGAGGCAAATAGAACATCCATGGGGCTTTAGCAAAGAGCGACGAATGGCCCCCAGAACAATGTTGATGCAACTAAGATTTTTCACCGAGGGCCTTTAACATCGTTCTCTGGTCAGAAGAAAGCCCCCTTGCTCAATAATGTAATGTTTAACCCTTCATCGGAAGGTAGGGCAATGGACAGGGGAAAGCGACAGAAAGAATGCTAACTTGTTCAATTCCTTGTCCCACACGCAACAGATTTTCAATGGTTTAGAGCTGATTTGGCTCCTTAACATTGACTGGAAAGAAATCCAGATAAAGCGGTCGTTCTGGAGTATATGTTGCGAATACTCACCCCTTTTTTAGACTGACGACCCAAAATGAGAACAGCGCTCAGAAATAGCCCCTTTCGATGAATGACAACAAAAAACCTTCAGCACCTGTATATCAGTACTGAAGGTTGTGAATCTGTAAATTCAATCAAGCTGAGACTAAGCAGCAGCTTTTGTATGAATTGCATAATGCTGCGTTGGAGCAGGGAAGCCAGCAGCACTGCCAGTGTCACTGATAGCCTTATTCGTATCGAAATACACCTGCCAGTAATGGTCGTTATGGCAATAAGGGCGCACAGACAGCACAGGACCCGCCAGCGTAAATTCGAGAATATCCACCTCAGGTGCAGGCTCAGCCACCACATTCGGAATCTGACTAAGGCGCTGCTGAAGTGCAGCAATGGCAGCCTTTGGATCCACAGTGTTATCAAGTTGGGCCACTAGCTCAACTCGACGATGGGGATTGGCCGTAAAATTCTGAATCGTGTCAGAGAAAATTGCATTATTTCCAATGATGGTCCGAACATTGTCCATCGTATTGATGCTGGTCACAAACAGGCCAATCTCTTCAACAGTTCCTGTTACGCCCCCGGCAGTGATGAAGTCACCCACTTGAAACGGTCGAAAAATAATCAAGA
>CALFCG010000112.1 GCA_937951315.1 uncultured cyanobacterium | reverse complement strand
CTCAATCTCAAGACTGATATTCTTCTGGAACAACTCAACATCAGGATCAAATACAGCTCGGCGTTACTTAGCCGGAAAAACTAAGTGATACAGCAAGACGGTGAAATATATGACTTTTGTGAATATATTTGCTCACGCATGCATCCTACGCGGCAAGCGGCTGGGAATGTACCTGTGAGAGATTCAATAGATTAAATGATCAACGTCACTCCTAAAGAATCAGCAAGAAGCCTCTACTTAGGTGAGATCCTACAATAGATAGAAGCGAAATTGACTTGTCGTCAAATCTCTCCAAGGCATACAGATTCTAGCGCGGCCCTTGGTAGAGTCGAAGTCATAGGCCAACGGGAAATTCAATAATTCCAGAGGCCCTTAATATAGGGATCTAGTTTTCATGCATAGAAAACGGAATTGGCCTATGTGCCCGACTCTAAAGAAATTGGGCCATAAGGCATAAAGTGCTTATAGCAAAGAACCGCAGCACAATACATACCTTATTTTCTAAGAAGTTGGCGATCAAAATAGAGCTTCGGGGATATTTCCGATAGTGGGTTTGGAAGTGACTCGATGCTGGTGGCGGCGTAATCTCATGTGTATCTATTCTTTAGCCAGATCAATGAATGCCTGTAATCGGGCAGGCATATGGCGCTTTGTCAGGTAATTGATTGTATAGCGTGGCAAAGGTGGCACATATTTATCAAACAGAGTGACCAGCTCGCCGGACGCAATGAAGGGTTCGGCAGGCTTTCGATAAACATAGGCAAGTCCTAGCCCAGCCTTGGCAAAATTGATCATCGAGACCAGATCATTGACGATCATGCGGGGGTTGGGCATGACAATATAGGGACTTTTTTTGCCCTCAACAAACGACCACGGAGCGAGGCGATCCGCACGACCGAAGGCAAAGCATATGCCGTCATGGCCTGTTAAATCTTTAGGTTTTTTGGGGCATCCGTTGTATTCGAGATAGGCAGGAGAGGAAACAAGGACCATGTCCAGCTTCGGCCCGATTTCAAGGGAGTAGGTTTCGTTCTCGACGAGGGTTTGTGAACGAATGGCCGCATCAATGCCAGACGTGACCAGATCAACTTTGCTGTCGTCATACATGACCTCAACGCCAACCGCTGGATAGGTTGCACAAAATTTTGCGATCACATCGTCAAGGAAAAATGGGGAGCTACTCCGCGGAGCGGAGAGGCGCAACGTGCCCGAGATTGTGTGTTTCTCCTCTCTCACATCATCAAGAGCACTTGCCAGATTAACCAGAGCAGGCAGGCTTCTTTCAAAGAGTTTTTCGCCTGCACTGGTCAGAGATATTTTGCGGGTGGTGCACTCGATCAAGCGGACACCTAAACGGCTTTCAAATCGTTTGATGGCTTCACTAACTGACCCCACCCCAAGGTTCAGATTTTCAGCAGCAGCTCGAAAGCCGTTTGCCCGTGCGACTTCCACAAAAACCGATATGTCATTGAGATTTACATCTTTCATTGCTCAGTTATTCGATCATATTGTTTAAAAAAATCATATATACATGAACAATAAAGCATCCTATATTGGATTGCAAGGACGAACAAACACACGGGCATAGCCCGACTCAAAGCGAGGCACTTATGGCCGAAATCACCGAGATTTTTGTCTTAAAAATGAAAGATCCAGAGCGAGCAGGCGTAATCAGAGAGCGAGCGCGTGAAGACTTCACTGCACTTGAGGGTGTTACATCATGGAAAACCTTCGTGACGACCGACCCCGAACGCCCAACACTGTTTGCAGAAATCTATACCTTCCCGGATCACGACACCGCAAAACGCGTCACCCCGGAATTTGCCACGCGTGAGCTAACCAAAGCGTTTCTGGCCGAGATCGACGAAGTTCTGGTCGGCCAATATTTCACTGAACACACACCAAACGGAGCTTATAACCGTGAGCGATATTGAAAAATTGAATGCAGCCCTCGACGAATGGAATGCAGCACTAGACAGCGGCGATATTGAAAGGCTGGTTGCCACATGTGACCCCGAAGTCATCATTTGTAACGAACACCAGCCAACAACGTTTGGGGTGCAGGCACTTCATAACAAATATGCGCCGCGTATGGAGGCTGCCACATTCAAGTCCGATGTTGAAATCAACTCCATCAAAATCTTTGGGGATTTTGCGGTAATGATTACCCATTACGACGTAAAGACAACAAACAAAGAAACTGGAGAGCAGGGTGGTGGTAAAGGACGCTTAGTGATCGGCTATCGTCGTGATGCTAATGGCGACTGGAAAATGGCGCTCGACGTTGACAACAATGACTAATGCTAATGGGCGGTTGTAATCCGCCTTGGGATAGATATGGAGAATAGTATTGAGATCTTCCCTATCTGTTGCAGTCGAGCTGTGGCACGTAAAAACCCCCCTTCCATCGGGGTTAGGCCGACATACGCCTATTGCTTCTAGAAGCAGGAAGATCAGAGCAAAAGGCACATAGACAGGCACAAGCAGAAGTCGAGCGAATTGAGGGGGCGCTTATCGTTGCCCGCGCTCTGGGTGATTTCTCGGGTTTCCAGCAGCGACTCGAAGACTTACCGAATCTGTTGCTGAACGAAATTGCTCCCTGAAACTTAAAGCGAAAACGAACGAATTGTTCTAACAACGATTAATCCAATAGGAAAGTTTTAACCATGAAAATACTCGTATATGGTGCAAATGGCGCCCAAGCTGGTGCTGCCGCCAAAGCCTTAATGGAGAGTGGACATCAAATCTGCGTCTTGATGCGCAGTGAGGAGAAGGCACAGCCTTGGGCTGCCAAGGGAGCTGAGGTTGCGCTGGGAAACATGGGAGATATTGACTCTCTTAAGCGAGCAAGCAAAGGCTGTGATGCAGTTTTCTTACTAGTCCCCACCTTTCGTGACTCTAATGAAGATGGGGTAAACTTTGGGGTCAACGCTGTCAAAGCC
>CALFCG010000111.1 GCA_937951315.1 uncultured cyanobacterium | reverse complement strand
TGGGATCGAAGTTCTCGATGACGTTATTATCATTGGCCTCGGTAAAGCTATCCTCAAGCAGGAAGGCAAAAGCCTCTGCACCCGGAGACGAGATGCTGCCAACCAGGGTATCGTTGCCCAGGTTGCCGTAGTAGATGTCATTTCCAACACCACCATCTAGAACGTCGTTACCGTCATCACCGAAGAGGCTATCGTTGCCGCCGCCGCCAAATATGGTGTCGTTGCCTTCGTTACCTCTGATATCGTCAATACCGCCACCACCTCTGATGATGTCGTTACCCGCTCCGCCCTGGATACTGTCTTCACCGGGCGCACCGTACAAACTATCGTTATCAGCACCGCCAATGAGGGTATCGTTGTCGCTGGTGCCTCCAATGAGTTGACCAGCGAGAGCACCGCGGTTGCCAATCTCAACTCCGTCGATGGTATCGACAAACTCGAATTGATCGACCGTCAGTTGATCGGGAGAAATACCTGGCAGGAAAATCGTTCCTTCTGAGCCACTACCGAGTTGACCACCAGAGCCATTGCCGGTGATCAGGGTGCCACTATCGACTGCTGAAATCGTGACGCGTTCCAAGAACGCTGCAAACTCAGCATCAGAATCTCCAACTACACCATCGGTTTCCAAGCCATAGTCAATCAGGCGAATGACATCAGTACTGGGATCGAAGTTCTCGATGACGTTATTATCATTAGCTTCGGTAAAGCTATCCTCAAGCAGGAAGGCAAAAGCCTCTGCACCCGGAGACGAAATGCTGCCAACCAGGGTGTCGTTGCCCAGGTTGCCATAGTAGATGTCATTTCCAACACCACCATCTAGAACGTCGTTACCTTCATCACCGAAGAGGCTATCGTTGCCGCCGCCGCCAAAGATGGTGTCGTCGCCTTCGTTGCCTCTGATATCGTCAATGCCGCTACCACCTCTGATGACGTCATTACCAGCGGCGCCCTCAAGACTATCTTCGCCAGGTGCACCGAATATACTGTCATTGCCATCACTGCCAATGAGGGTGTCCGGACCGTCAGTGCCGATTAGGTTACGGAGGGTTGGTATTGTGCTCATATTTCTTAAATCGTCGTGTTGGGCTGTGTTGAATAATACGGTTCGATCACGTGGAATATAAGCCGACTGCGATCGTTGAAAAAGCTCAATGACAAGGTCATCACATAGACATCAGAAACTGTATAAGCTCAACAAACAGTGGCTTATTTAGGACTCTGCCTTATTCGTATGTTTACTTTTACTTGAAGTGATGAGATCGATCCCCTCTAAATCACTTGCAAGAGAGTCATTTTCAATTGCAAATAGTGCTTTTTAGTCAAAATGAAGCTTATCGTAGATCACCTAGCTTGAAGCATGAGAATTACTATTGTTTTATCCTCAGTTGCTTTCAAACAGAATCTATCACGAATTGTGCTTTTTCAAAAGAAAAATGGATTCTTTTGAAAATAAGGCTGTTATGCAACCTTGCTAAAAGGCACAAAAATGAGAGCTTGCTTACCAATTGTGATCCAGCGCCCCCGAAGATCTCTGAAAAAAGTTGATTCTGAGACTGGATATCTCTTTTCCCAAAGTTAAGGATCCGCCCCTTGCGAATCGCATTAATCGTCTCGTCCCCATAATACCTGTCGCTGGGTATGAGACTTATCTATCTTGTGGAGTAAGAAATATGATTGGACCTTTGATATACGTCAATCTAGGATTTCCCACATCAGTTCTCTTCGTTTAACTTAGTCTTTGTCTTGCGGTGGTCTGCTTTGTTGTTTCTATGACCCAAGTCATAGAGGTATTCAATAGATGATTGGCACTCTCAAGCCATTTGAACTAGCGTAGTTCAGGGTAATGAAGGGAATGCCCAATATCAGTTTGAGATGTTGGCCACTTCAATAATATCCCCGAAGTTCAATCTTCGCCGGATTGCTGTAGAGTTTTTCGAGAACTGTATCATCAGCACTCCCAATGCCTCCGATAAGATCAAGCAATCTATTTGTCACCAGAAAATCAAACAGCTCTTTGGGTTCATCGTGTTCTCGAAGTAAAAAATCGGTTGGTGCTTTAGTGAGAGACATCTTTGAGAATTTCTGCCCAGGTTTGCCTCTTTAGGACAAAGTTCGGATTGTTAATACCTGTGGTGGCGTAGAGTCTGGTGGATAGAGCAATTCAACCTTTACGTTTTTTGTTTCCTTGGGAGCGAGGGGCAAAGTCACTAAAGGGTTTCCTTGCTGGCCACAGCGCTGGACTAAATGGAAATATACCTCCTGAGGAATACCCCGAGCAGGCCTTCCCTCAGGAAAGCCGAGTTTGATTGTCCCTCGAAAACAAATAGGACCCGATGCTGTCTTTAGAAAACGAAGTCCCTGTTGATTCGGTCGATCTTCCTTAATAGGTGTTTGCAGTGCAATGGTTACTTTTTTAGGACGTCTACTGTTATTCCACAATGGTAGCTCTAGGTTGTACTTGAGGCCATAATTTCCGTGGGAGAGATATGCTGTGTCTTGGTAGCGCTTGATAATCGGAGCACTTTGTATTTGTCTCGTGCCAAATGTCCCTCGATGTAGCGAACTGATGACGTAGGAAAATGCTTTGCCTGACTTAGGGATTTCAAGGCTTTTAGAACTTGGGCTATCTGTCACCTGACCTCGCCATTCGGCCCCCTTTGAAATTCCTGCAACCCGACCATAGATAAATTTAAGTCCATTGAAGGTAAGCGGCGACGGTACCTGATCTCGGGGCTTAATTAATTCCCCTTTCGCCAGCAATAATTTCCATGTTGCTAAGCTGGGACCACTGTGCCAGGGATTGCCATGCTTTGCCATATTGGCCACATAGAGTGGGCCGTCTGTCTGTAACCGCAGCCAAGTGGTGCGAGTGTTGCTGGGGGGGATCGGGCGATTGACCAACATATGGCTTTGTTTAGGGGAGATGACGACATTCGCATCCCAACCCGGCTGACTTTGCCCCCGAACAATCACATTAGAGGTTCGGCTACCGGGTCCTGAAAAGATGTTGCCTGTTGGATCTTCGATCTGCTCATTTAAACGAACAAAGGGAGCATGAGCGCTACTTAAGTAGCTTGAGGCTTGAAGCACTCTAACTCGAACGGGTTTGCTGGTGGGATTATGAAGCAGAATCCCCTGATAGAGGGAGCGATTGCCCCTCCTAGAATTACGCCGAGTCACATGGTGCGTGAAGATATAGAACTCTCCCTTCAATGCATAGTCAAGATGAGCATTAGGCGATGTTTTGCCTGATTTAGGGAAGGTAGAGAGTAAAATGCCTCCGGTGTTAATTACCTCGGGGCTATTGCTATTGAGGTAAGGGACTTGATCTAACTGCCCCGGGAGAGGTCGCACATCCTGCGGTATGAAAACCTCTGAACCTGAGGCTATCAAGGTTATACCTGGGGACAGCAGTAGGGAGGTTGTGACAATTGAGAAAAAGCTGCACCAGGTCATAATCAAGCGGTTAAAAGTATATCGAGCAGACAGAAGAAATATCTGCTGTTTTTGTGAGTCTGGTAGACTCTCTGAGATTTGACTCTGAAAATTCAAATTCCTGTTTCATTATTCATTGAGACGTTCAATGGATGTCTATGGTTATTCTTTCTCCATCATTATTTTATAGGCTGCCGCTGGTTCCCATTTGGTCAGAGGGAGTCACCCCATATAAAAATTTGAGCCTGTGAGCAAGCATTGCTTGCCTTGAATCAAGAGGATTCAACATATCCAGAGCGGCCAGTTCCGGTTAACTGGATGCGATCTCAACTCGATCACCCCCTTTTTTAGCATGGCTTTCGGAGGATTCTCTTGGCTGGCATCTGACCTTGGTTCATGCTGTCAAAATGTATTCACATTCCTATCAAAGGTGCTTGTTGAATTTTCGATGTCGCTAGCATGATGACGGCATAGAGTTGAAAGGCTGATGGCGTTGCCCTGATTGTTAAATAGCCCCGTGCGTTCTTTGTCCAGAGGGTCTGGCTTAAGGATGGAATTAAGACGTTCACAGGCTCGACTGAGAAGCCCCTCTAGGTTATCAAGGGGCCACAATTTGATACTGGGCTGCAGTGTCTGACCATAAGGACTCTTCTCAATTACGGCTATTCGGGTCCAGTCGGCATTGGGGGATGCAAGAATACCGTAAGTATCTGTCGTATTGTATTGGGCAATCTGGCGACCCTGAAGATCCCAAATGCGAGCAGTACGGTCTCTGACGCTGAAGGTTGCAACCTTTTGCCCATCGGGGCTGAACTGGAGATTATCAATGCTACCCGAGTGACCAATGAAGGTTGTGATCTGTTTTCCATTCAGGTCCCAAAGTTGAACATTTCCATTCTGTTGACTAATAGCATAAACAGTTCCCCTGGGACTGGGCCAAATCTGTTGGCTATATAACCCTTTACTGAGCTGTACAGTGAAGGTTTTCAATAATTGACCTCGAGTATTCCATTGGCGAACAGTGCCATCAGTCGAAACGGTTACAATCTGTTCTTTCTGCCCGGTGACAAACCAAATTTTAGCTATTTGGGTACCAGAAGGATGTTGTAGCTGAGCTATTTTCTGACCCTGACGATCCCAAAGTGAGATCAGCCTCTCGTAGTCTTGGAGTGCAAGACGATCCCCTGTGGGATTAAACACAATCTTATGACTCTTGGGGACGGCAAACGTCCGAAGTAACTTGCCGTTGATATCCCAGATTTGTATAGTCTTTTGGCCGATCAGTGCCGCGATGTGATCGCCCTTTGGACTCCAAACAAGATCTTGAATGTTCCCTGTTTCATTGCTTTCAGGGTTGGGGATGATTTTCGCAGTCTGTTCGCCATTAGAATTCCAGACGCGAATAACAGTCTCTTGATCTGAGAATTGGTGCCGCTCAAGGGTCGCGATATGACTGCCCTGGGGCTGAAACAGTGGAGTGTCGATGTCTTTCTCGAATGGAGCATGCTCTTTGAGCAAGGTGCCATTCTCTGTCCAAAGGCGAAAGATACTTTGTGTACCAGGGCTAGCATCAACGGTTGCCATCCGATTTTTTTGCGATGTGAAACCCACAAACCAAGGTCTATGTTCTTGACTGGCTGAGGGAAATGACACCAATTGATTTCCCTGTATATCCCAGATACGGGTGGCATCACCTGCCGCTGCTGTAGATGCTGTGCTGATAAGATAGCGCTCGCTACCAAACCACAATCTTTGAGACCATTCCTTCGCTTCAGATGTGGATTGAATTTCAGGGGGGTGACCTTGGAATGTGAGCAGTTGATTGCCTTCTAGATTTTGAATTTGAATCTCTCCCTCCCAAGTCAATCCTGCCAGACGGTTGCCGGATGGACTAAAGTCAAACACTGCAAAATCTGGACGCTTTAGTTCTTTAATCAGTTGGCCCTGTAGGTCCTTGAGCTGAAATTGATCGGTGTCATTCCACACCAGTAAATGGCGACCCGATGCGGAAAATGTGACGGCGTGAGCCTCTATGTGTTCATCAATTATTTGACCTGCTAAATTCCAGCGCCGCACGATGCTGCGTTGCTTTTCGTTTTCGTCTACGCTGGCTATCTCTTCTTGCTCGATCGTAACAACCTCTCCTTTCTCTGGGTTGAATGTAACCGGTGTACCGATAAAACTATCCTCAAGGTCGATATCGATCGTGGTGACGTTTTTACCGCCTAGTTCATTAATGCAAAGGCGTGCCCCACAACTCACGGCGACTAAATCTCGCGGCCCCAATGCAGAGGTCTTTTGGGAAGGCGCGACATAGACTGACCACAGCTTGAAGTCCTCCGGCCTTTTTACGGTCCCCATTGGATAATTTTGGAGAAGGTTACCTTGGATATCCCAGAGCTGTAATTGAGGGGTGCTCTCTGCACCGTTCAACGTTATATATCGTTGGCTATCTGCGCTGAACCAAACATCTGGGATGCGTTTTTCTTGGTTGAAGAAACGAAAAGGGTTGGGGGTATCGTAGATTGTCCCCACCTGCTTAATTTGGTCCAACACTGTTTGGAGGGCCAGCAAAGGGCTTGCTGCAGGATAATCTGCGAGGCGTCGATGACCTGGGATACTTTGCTGCAGTTCTTTGCCTAAGTTGACAGCCGCTAACAAACTGGGGATTTCCTGAACTGAGAACCGTTGAAGAATCTTTAATCCTGTGCGTTCTAATCTTGTCCCTAACTGGGCTTCCGATTGCGCTAGCAGCGCTATTTGAGTGTCTATCTCAGCTTTGGCTTGGGCAACTTCAGCGTTTTCTTGAGCGGTTAGGGCGAGACGAGCCTTTGCTTGAGCTTGGGCTGCATTGGTTTTGGCTTGTGCTTCACTTGCGATCGCAACCTGTTGTTTCTCCTCAGCCTGTTTCCGTTCGAGTTCAGCTTGCTGAGTTCGAGATTTTGCCTGAGCAGTGGCTTGAGTTGCCTGATTAACCCTTTTTTGGGCAGCACGAATCTGTTGGTTGGCAGCGCTGATTTTAACTCGGGTACGATTTTGGGTCTGCTGGAGAATCCGATTCGCTTTCCTGACATCAGAAAGAGCAAGCTTGAGTCGGGTGCGCGCTTTTTGTGAGTCTTGCTCTGCCAGCAGGGTATTAGCCTGCGCTGTTTTTTCTGCTTGTTCTGCCCGCACTTTATTCTCGTTTGCGGCCTGAGCTTC
>CALFCG010000110.1 GCA_937951315.1 uncultured cyanobacterium | reverse complement strand
TGGCGCCTGAAATTGTGACGCCTGGATTCTCTGATCAGAAGAACTATCTGGAGCAACCGGTAAAATTTGATGTCCGCTTTGGGGCTGAGCCGTCTCCGCGGACGATTGGTGTTGCGACTCAAGGTTCAGAAGCTGGTGGTGTGCTGATTGTTGCCGATCAGGCTTATAACAGTCGCAGTTTAATAACGGCCTATCTTGGAGATGAAGCTGTAGAAGGCGTGACGGTCGATCCGACGGATCCCACGCGGCAGGTGACTCGTTTGAGAGGCGATCGCAAGTTAACTTCTGTCATTAGCGATCGCGCCACAGAATCTGCTTCGGACGAGTTCATTACTAGTGAACTATTTCAGCAGATTTTTAGCAGCGCGAGTCAAATCTATATCAATCAGGTCGAGAACACCACTGACTATCGCTTGACCAATATCGAACAGCCCCAGATTGAGGCTGACCAAGTGACGGCGATTTATCTGTCTCCCCAAGATCCGCAGTATTTTAAGGCTGGTAGTCGACCGGTTGCCCTCTATCGATACCGCTTAACCTTAGTGCCTCTAAACGAACATCTCGTCGATTAATGTACGATACCGTTCTGCAATAACGGGGCGCTTGATTTTGAGGGTTTGGGTGAGTAGGCCATTTTCGATTGTGAACGGCTCGACGATAAACTTGAACACCCCGATGCGATCGTCTGCCCGGTAGCCTGGACGATTCTGAACTTCACGCAGAAGCTCCTGCCGAAATAGTTCCTGGATTGATGGGTTCTCTAAGCCCCAAGCGGTTGCACCGGCAGGCGCAGATGCCACTAAATCTTTGAAGGCGGGCGGGAGGTTTAGGGTTGCATTTTGGCTGATGGCCCATTGTTGTAGGACTTCTAGATTGGGGACAATGAGTGCCCCCAGCAATCGCTGATCTTGTCCCACCACCACAATTTGGTCGATGTAGACACTCCGAGCGCAAGCGTCTTCTAGAGGCTGGGGTTCAATGTTCTCACCGTTGGAGAGCACAATTGTATCCTTGGCGCGCCCCGTGATAATTAAATCCTGTTGGTCAGTCATCCAGCCGAGATCACCGGTATCAAACCAGCCTTCTGGATCCAGAGCTTTTGCTGTCGCTTCCGGATTGTTGTAGTAGCCTTGCATAATCTGAGGGCCACGGGCCAAAATCAATCCTGTTTCTCCAGGAGAGAGGGCCTGGCGTGTTTGGGGTTCAACGATCTTTAGTTCTGTTTTGGGAATCGGTCGCCCTGAAGAGCGGCGGAGGTTGTGATAGGGACGGCGAGCGGTCAGTACGGGAGCGGTTTCTGTGAGACCATAGCCCACTAACAATTCAATGTTGACGGTTTCAAAGAAGTTTTCTAAGTGCATCGCTAAGGAACCCCCGCCGCTGAGGGACTGTTTAAATTTGCCGCCTAGCGCTGCGTTGACTTTGCTGTAGACCAGCTTTTTCCCTAAGGTATGGAGCGGCAATCCCAAGAGCTTTTGGATTTGAGCTGAGAAACGTTCTCCCCCAGAAGGTTGGAGATTATTGAGATTGAGGCCCTGGAGGGTGCGTTGGGCCACAACATATTTCTGGCTAGCCTTGAAGCATTGATTAATCAGTAACTGTTTGGCTTTGGATTGCTGACGGAACTGCTTTTGAATGCCTTCGTAGATCGATTCCCAGAGGCGGGGGACACTCCCCATGTATTGGGGCTTGTAGGTCTGGAGATCTTTTTTGACGTGGCGGATCGATGTATAAATTTGGGTGCAGCCTTGAGACAGGAAAAAATAATCGGCGATGCGGCCAAAGATATGCCAGGTGGGTAGGATGCTGAGGACACGATCGCCTGGGGCTGGCTCGATGACGCTGCGGAGGTTGTTGAGTTGGTAGATGAAATTGCCGTGACTGAGCATGACGCCTTTGGGACGGCCTGTGGTGCCAGAGGTGTACATCAGGACTGCTAACTGATCTAGGCTGCTGGATACCTTTTTAACGTTGCCATCAGCGCCTTGTTGAAAGAGTTGATTAAAGCTCAACATCTTCACTGATTCTGAGGCTTCAGGTTCTTCGTCTGACATCAGTCCCACGAACTTCAGGGGCAGTGCGTCAAGGAAAGGCTTCAGTTTACGAAGGGTTTTAAGATTTTCGACGAGTAGACCGGTGGAGCCGCTATGTTCAAGGATGTAGGCTAATTCCTGGGCATCGGCTTGGGAACTGCGAACGACGTTCACCGCTCCTGCCATCAGGCTCCCTTGGTCGGCAATCAGCCAGCGGGGACTGTTGTCCGCCACGATGGCGATGCGATCGCCCGGTTGTACGCCTAAGGCTTGCAAGCCTGCTGCAAAGTGTTGCAGTTGCTGATTGAGCTCAGCAAAGGTGAGACTGACTTCAGGTTGCTGATGGGGATCTCGAAGGGCAACTGTTTCACCAAAGTGGCGAGCTGCAATGGGCCAGACATCAGCGATTGAGGTAATTGCTTTGTAGTCAGCGACCCCAGGGGAGGGTGCCTCTCTATTCGCAGACATATCAGTTCCTCGCTACAACCCAGTCATTCTCATAATTCTCTCTCAAAATGTCGGATCTGTTTGGCTTTCCTGGTCGCTTTTGCAACTGTCTTTTGCCTCTGTTTTACGGCTCGGCATTACCAACCGCCCCCTGCGCCACCGCCGCCGCTGGAACCCCCGCCAAATCCACCGCCGGAGCCGCCACTTCCGCCGCCCGTAAACCCGCCACTGCCGACAACCCAAGAGCTGCTTGCCGCTGCCATGCTTCCTTTGCTTGCATGGCGTGGATCGGGGAGACGGGAGATTGATTCTTCATACTCTCGGTGATAGTCGCAGCATTCACAGTCTTCCGTGACTTTTTGAAGGCCCGTTGTTTCGCGCGTGGCTTCTTCGAGCACTTCGAGGGTAAAGGTGGTGGTTAGCTCTTTGCAATGGGGACAATTTTTGTACGCGGTATCATTCCAAACGTAGGCTCTGACGTGAGCAGAGGATTGGCAGTCGCATTGCCAGCCAATATATTTGATGCTGCCCAAATTCTGAGCGGCTCGCTCTATATCCGTAAGCTGGGATGACAGATCTTGGGGCGAGACTTTGTGCATGACCGCGCTGCATTTAGAGCATTGTGGTGTCCGTTTTGTTTGTTCGTCGCTATATTCTTGGCGCTGGGTGCGGGACCGCCCGTTGGGTTTCAATCGAATGGCTTGTTTTTTGCTGCGATAAAACAGGTAGCTGATAATCGCAAATAGGCCGGTGGGGCCTAATAAGAGCGGTAGCGGGATGCTGCTTGATGCAGGTGTGGTTTCTGTGAGATTTTCAAGAGGGGAGGGATTGGCTGTGTTTGGAATGGTACTGTTTGTCTTCTTTTGCAGGGCTTTGACTAGGTGCGCGGTGCCATCAAGGGTGCCACGATCGAAGTTGCCTTGTTTAAAGTTGGGTGTGATCTGGCTATCGATAATCTGCTTGACTTCAGGATTGGGCAGAATGGGTTCGATGCCGTAGCCGGTCTCAATTTCGACTTTGCGATCTCGTTTTGAAATCAAGAACAACACACCATTATCGTTCTCTTTTTTGCCAATCCTCCAAGTATTGAATAACTCGGTGGCAAATGCTTTGGGGGATTTAGAGGGGGCTGTTTCTGGGACGGTGACGATGGCGATTTCGCTGCCATTTTGGGCCTCTAACTCTGAAATCATCTGATTGAGTTGAGTCTCAGTGGGCTGGCTTAAGAGATTGGCCATATCTGTTACCCATCCACCGTTTGCTTGGCGAGGGTTAGGGACCTGATCGATAGACAATGCCGATACAGACAAAGCTGACATGACGACTGTGCAGCTCAAAACACCTGCATATTGCATGCTGCGAGGAAATGAGCTTAACATCTGGTGCCTCCTGGATCGGTACGACCGTGTCTTTTTGTTATCACCAGCTTCTGGTAAAAATATTCAAACCACAATCGGATATGTTCAGGTCTTTGCAATGCCGAGATTCGATGATGGACAGAAAAAAGCCTCAGAGATGCTGAGGCCTGGCTGCATATTGCTATCAAACATTGTGAGTACTACCGCAAATTAATAGTCTGAGGCCGAAATATATCTACTATTGATGGAGGCTCAGAATGTCGATTCTTTTGGGTTTTCAATTACAGGCAAACTTACTTCGTTAGTACTCGCCTTGTGCCCATCAAAAATTGTGGGTTCAAAGACTCAGTGGTCCACCTTCTAAAATCAAGTCTCGCTTTTTCATCGGTTCCCGTAAGAGTTCTTTCGATCCTTGTCTAACGATAAGAGCACCATGGGGCCATTTCTGTAAATCAGAAGTGATCGCATAACTGACATCGCCATTGGTTGCTAGATAATTCCGAGTATTTTCGCTGAAGTCGTACTCTGAGATCTGTACCGAGATCGATTCCCCTGTGCGCTTATGATTCCCTTGATAGTAAGAGGGGCGCCTATTGTGAATGTCGTAGCAGATGCTGATTTCATAATCTACTGTTTCCATTCTTTCTAATAAATACGAACCATGGCAGCCGCCAAAATCGTTGCTATAAATAGGGCTATTGGCGCTTGCAAGTGATGTTGGTGAACTGTCTGTCGGTTCTGGCTTGAGCGGTTGTATCGGTTTCTCCGTTGCTGTTGCGATGGCAGATGATGAATCAGCCTCCTGCTGAGATGATGGCGTTTGGGGTGTCTTACTTTGCTCTTGTGTCTCTTGGTTTGAGGCTGATTCTGTCTTCGCTGTCTCTGCAGAGCCGATGTTCACTGTGACATTGGGCCTACCACCGCAGGCCGTCAATAGAGACAGCAAAAATAGACCCGTGCAAGAAAGGAAGATCTTAGACATTAGAGTGAATTGGTAATTTTGATGATCTGCGGATCTAAGGGTTGGTTGCATGACGAGTGCTCTAACTCCAGCTCATGCCGCATGTCTATAGATTTCCCAATTGACCACCAGAATTACCGCATCTCCTTTGTGCCCAGAGGATGGAGCCCCCGGTACATCTTTGTCTATGAAGCTACGCTTGTGAGTGAAAGTGTTGGCTTGCTTCCGGGCTGGCTATTCTTAGGAGACAGTTCCGCATCATCTTCAGTGCGGTGGCTCGCTGTCCCTTGCATTGCTCTGTTCCTATTGCAGGCAAGGATGCAAACTCACTGTGATTTTTCAGGTGTCTGCATCGTTTCTAGGAGTTCTTGAGCCGGTTCAAATTCTGGCGAGATCGCCAAGGCTGCCTTTACTGCCTTAATCGCCTCTTCCGGTTGCTGCTGACGGTTGTAGATAACCGCCAAGTTATAGTGAGCCAGTGTATGATTGCTGGCCGGAGATTCCTCTCGGTCAGGGAGTTCTAACACTTGCTGGAAAACCTTGCTCGCTTCATCTAAGCGCCGACCTTCAATCCATGCCAGCCCCAAATTAATGTAGGGCGCGTCATAGTTGGGATTAATTTCAATGGCCTTGCGATAGGTCAAAATCGCATCCCGAAGACGAAATTGCTGATGGTAACTCAAGCCTAAGTGATAGTGGGCTTCAGCCGAATCGGGATTTTCGGCAATCTCCTGGTTCAAAAGCGTCTCTGCATCGGGATATCGTCCTTCCTCAATAGCAGTCTGAGCTTGCCGCAATAAGGACTCCTCCCCTGGCTGTGCCAGAGCACTCCCCGAATACATCAAGATCAGCAGCAAAACGGCAGGAGCTGAAGACTTTATTCTCTTGAGATATTTCACTATCGCTCCTTCTGTTCCGATGCCATTAAAACAAGTGACCTCGCTCTGGGCATTCAGTTCCTCTCATTCACCTCTATTACAGAGGATTCAATCGGCGTGACAGTTGCTGATGGCAACTATTACCTTCTCCATCAAGAAGCCCACTTCCCAGGCCTGATGGGGGCGTGGTTACCGATGGCGATCTCTATTTTACTGTTCATGCCCCCATCGTTTCCCCATGACTGAATCAAGGGGATGCTTTGAATAAAGGCGAGTTTAAGATTATGTGATTTAAGCCTTTCGCAACAGCCGAAGTCGGTTGATAGCGATATCGTTTAGGAACCAGCTAAATCTGTATCGCCCCACCAAGGAGCCTGATGATGAGCAGTCAAAACAACTACACACCGCCCAAAGTTTGGCAGTGGAACGCTGAAAACGGTGGAGCGTGGGCCAGCATCAATCGCCCCATTGCCGGCCCAACCCATGACAAAGAATTACCGGTGGGGAAACATCCCCTGCAGCTCTATTCGATGGCAACGCCCAATGGTCAAAAAGTCACGATTATGTTGGAGGAGTTATTGGCGTTGGGGGAGACGGGGGCTGAATACGACGCCTATTTAGTGAAAATCGGCGATGGTGATCAGTTCAGCAGCGGTTTTGTTGAGGTCAACCCTAATTCAAAAATTCCGGCTCTGCTTGATCAATCAACCCCGACCCCGACCCGTGTGTTTGAATCGGGTTCCATCTTGCTCTATTTGGCGGAAAAGTTTAGTCAATTCATCCCCACAGACCATCAAACCCGGACCGAGTGTTTATCCTGGTTATTCTGGCAAATGGGGTCAGCGCCTTATCTGGGGGGTGGATTTGGTCATTTCTACAGCTATGCACCGACAAAAATTGAATATTGCATCGACCGCTTCACAATGGAGACGAAACGTCAGCTTGATGTGTTAAATCGTCATCTAGAAACGCATCAATTCATGGCTGGAGACCAATACACCATTGCTGATATCGCAATCTGGCCTTGGTACGGCGGTGTTGTTCTCAATGTTCTGTACAGCGCAGCGGAATTCCTTGATGCTGCGTCCTATCAGCATGTCGTTCGTTGGGCTGAAGAAGTAGCAGAACGCCCAGCGGTGAAGCGGGGGCGGATGGTCAACCGCACCTGGGGCGC
>CALFCG010000109.1 GCA_937951315.1 uncultured cyanobacterium | reverse complement strand
CGGGCTGGGGTTTGCCTCTCAACCCTCGGCCCTGGTGCCACCAATCTGATGACCGGCGTAGCAGATGCCAATCTGGATGGCGCACCTCTTGTCGCTGTCACCGGCCAAGTGGGAACCGATCGGATGCATATCGAATCCCATCAGTATCTGGATTTAGTGGCGATGTTCAATCCGGTGACGAAGTGGACCAAGCAAATCGTCCGTCCCAGCAACACCTCTGAAATTGTCCGACGGGCCTTTAAGCTGGCCCAGGCAGAAAAGCCAGGGGCAGTGCACATTGACTTACCAGAAAATATTGCCGCCATGGAAGCGACGGGCTCACCGTTACTGCGGGACAAGGTGGAGAAGAGCTATCCATCCTCTCGCAGTTTAGAGCAGGCAGCTGAGGCCATTTCCAGAGCTGAGAATCCGCTCATTCTAGTGGGTAATGGCGCGATTCGGGCTCAGGCCAGTGAAGCACTCACCCAGCTCGCCACGCAGTTAAATATTCCGGTAGCCAACACATTTATGGGTAAGGGTATGATTCGCTATACTCATCCCTTATCTCTCTGGACCGTGGGGCTACAGCAACGCGACTACATCAGCTGTGGTTTTGACCGGACAGACCTTGTGATTGCCGTGGGCTATGACCTGATCGAGTTTTCACCCAAAAAATGGAACCCCGAAGGTACGATTCCCATTGTTCATGTAGGGGCCGAACCGGCAGAAATTGATAGCAGCTATATTCCCATTGCCGAGGTGGTGGGTGATATCTCTGAATCACTGTTAGAGTTGCTCAGTCGCTCGGATCGTCAGGGCAAAGCGGATCCCTATGGCATTAGCCTCCGTCCCCAAATGCGAGAAGATTACGAACAATATGCCCATGATGAGAACTTCCCGATCCGCCCCCAAAAGCTGATCTATGATTTGCGCCATGTCATGGGACCTGATGATGTTGTGGTCTCAGATGTAGGCGCTCACAAGATGTGGATGGCACGGCATTATCACTGCGATCGCCCCAATACCTGCATCATTTCCAATGGGTTTGCAGCGATGGGGATTGCGATTCCAGGCGCGCTAGCCGCCAAGCTGATTTACCCAGATCGCAACATTGTGGCAGTCACAGGCGACGGTGGATTCATGATGAATGTGCAAGAACTTGAGACGGCCCTGCGCGTCGGGACGGCCTTCACAACACTCATTTTTAATGATGGTGGCTATGGCCTCATCGAATGGAAGCAAAAGCAGCATTACGGAGAGTCGGCCTTTATCAAGTTTGGAAATCCAGATTTCGTGAAGCTAGCGGAAAGCATGGGACTCAAAGGGTATCGCATAGAAAGCGCAGAGGATCTGGTGCCCACGTTGAAAACGGCTCTCGAACAAGAGGTGCCCACTGTCATTGACTGTCCTGTGGACTACCGAGAGAATCTAATGTTCAGCCAAAAAGCAGGAGAGCTCAGCTGCGCGACTTAACCACAGAACTTAACCAAAGAAGGGTTCATAATTTGGACCAGACCATTCTTGCTAAGGATGGTATTGCTTCTCTAGCAGTTGGCCCCATTTTTGATTAAAGGGGTGTACTTTTTGGGTGGGACCGTCTTGATCGACAACAGATTCACCCTGATTCACCCATTCAAAAATTGAGCCTTCTAGGTTCACAACCTCCTGCAGTCCTAGCTTCTGGAGAGATTTAACCATTTGGGCAGATCGATAACCCACTGAGCAATACACGACGACGGGCTGCGTTGGCTGCTGCTGAATCCAGGCTGCTAATTGACCCGCATCTTGAAAATGAACCGCACCGGGAATGTGACTGACCGCAAATTCATCGGGGTTACGGACATCAATCACATGCGCTTTACCAGAATAATTGGCTTTAAAGTCTTGAGTGGTGATGTGTTCAACCGCAGGAAACTGATTGCGAATTTGAGTTTTCAGACTTTGCCAGTCGAGTTGGACAGAGGTACAGGCGGCTAAGAATAGGAGGGTCAGTGCTGCACCCAAACGTCGGAAAAATTCTATGATTTTAGCCATTAACAGGGTCATGCAATAAGGGTGGGTCTAATGGGATAGCGAATACCAGAAGATGGCGAGAATCCACTCTAAAAGAGGCAGGGCTGCAGAACAGCTTTCTGGAGCTGTTGTTGATAGTCCTGATCTGAGATTGTATAAGCTCCAAAGCGAGCGAGATGGGGGTTCATGATTTGAGCATCAAAGAGTTGGAACTGTTGCGATCGCAAATGTTCCACCAGCTTCACCATTGCCACCTTCGACCCCTCAGAAATATTGAAAAACATCGACTCCCCAATAAAGAGCCCCCCAATCACAATTCCTAAGATGCCCCCCGCCAATTGCCCATCCTGCCAAGTTTCAAAACTATGGGCATAGCCGGCCTCATGAAGCGCATGATAGAGATACTGTAAATCCGTCGAAATCCATGTAGAGTCGCGATTGGCACATCCAGCCACCACTGCAGAGAAATCCCAGTCAACCGCCTCAGAAAAACGATTTTGATTCAGCACTCGCTGTAGCGATCTCGGGTACCGAAAGCGTTCATCGAGGGGAATGAGCGTTCGTTGGACACTGGAATACCACCCTAAACTACAATCATCATCGGCCATCAAAAAGAACCCTTGCCGATATCGCTCAATAATCCCCGGAATATCAAAGGCCATGGTAGACACAAGCAACACCATCACCCCTAAATCTAGCCTCTACTGGGATAGACTGAAAATATTGAAATTGCAGCCGCAACAATTCAGTCACATCTTTTCCACTCACACTCCATCACGGCTATTTTACTCGAGTCGTGATCCGCAAAAGTGATAAGACAACTCCCTAAAATTTCATCCAAGCAACGATTTTCCTCTCATCCATGCTCTCCAGCGATCCGGCCCACCTCTTCGATATATTTGGACAACTGATTCTTAAAGCCTGTATCGCAGAAACTGAAATGGAGCTCTATGAGCTTGTTACCAAGCGTATACCGTTACTGATGCCTGCAGATCGGGTCAGCATTGCCCTCGTTACTCCCCAACAAGACGAAATAGAGGTCTTTGCATTAGAAGGTCTAGCGCACGATCTTCAACGTGGCTCTCGGCTCCCCTACGATGACACAACAAATGTAGGGCGTAGCATTCTAACCCAGAAGCCACATCTGACGACGGCCAGTCCTGATAGCCCTTACCTCGATTTAGTACGCCTATCAAAAGAAGGGATAACACTCGTCATGTGTGTCCCTTTACCCATTTCGGGACAAACTCTCGGAGCATTAAACGTTGCCAATTGTCAGGCAGATATTTATGGAGAGGCTGACCTTTCTTTGCTAGAGCAGGTGGCCGCATTAATTTCAACAAACATTGACCGACTCCGCCTGATTAAGACAACGCAAGCCTCAATGGAACGACATCGCTGTCAGGCATCTCGCCTCGAACGTCTCAATGAAATGGGGCACCGTCTTTCTTCTGTTGTGACCGATGCAGACGTCTTTACGATCGTTGCAGAAACGATCGAGCAGGTCCTTAAAGCCGAACGGGTAAGCTATGTTGTGCCCAATTCGGATGGAGTATCCTGTCAGATTTTTGCCCTCATGGGAAATGATGTCATTCCAAAAGCACATCAATATCCCTTAGAGGGGTCAGGAATCGCCGCGATCTTGCAAACGGGAGAAGCAATGGCCTTTCCCGACTTATCAGCGTCGGACTACAGAGAACATGAGATGTTGCTCTCTCAGGGTTTTCGGATGGGTTGGTCCGTCCCCATCCTCGTCACTGGCGAAATCGTTGGCATCCTCAATGCTGCAACATCAACAATCTGGCCGTTTCCTAGCGAAGCCCTCACACTCCTCAAGGCACTGGGCCGCTTTATGGGATCTACCATCGAAAGAATCAAAGCTCAGGAAGAAGTGAATGCAACGTTACAACAGTTAGAGCATCAGGTCTCTCACGATCTACTGACCCATCTCCCCAACCGAAATCTATTCAAGCAAACTTTAAGTCAGGCAATTGAGCAATATCAGTCCGGACACCTTGCAGCTTTATACCTTGATCTTGATGGATTTAAGAGAATCAACGATAGCCTCAGCCATAGTATCGGTGATCAACTACTGTGCTCTGTTGCCCAGCGATTGACTCATCATCTTCACTCAGAAGACCTGATAGCCCGTGTGGGTGGAGATGAGTTTGTGGTTCTCTTCAGAGAAGTACATTCTCCCGAAGAAGCCCAAATACGCACTCAACAGTTACTCGACATTTTGGGCCAGACCTTCATCATTGACAAGCATCGTATTCAGATTGGCGGCAGCGTGGGCATCAGTTTATTCCCAGAGCATGGCCAATCTGCAGATGAACTTATGAAACATGCCGATATCGCCATGTATATTGCCAAGGCAAAGGGCTGGAATAACTATCAGATGTATTCAACGCACATGTCCGAGCAACAGAAAGTGCGATTGGATCTAGAACGCGATCTACGACAAGCCATCACCCAAAAAGAGTTTCATTTGGTTTTTCAACCCCAAGTTGACGTGAACTCAGGCCAGATACAGGCCGTTGAAACATTGAGCCGCTGGATACATCCTCAGCGTGGGGAAATCCCACCGGCGGTCTTCATCCCAATCGCTGAAGAGATGGGTTTCATCGGTGAAATTTCTAGCTGGGTCTTAAACGAAAGCCTGAGCGCACTGGCATCCCTTCATCCGCGACATCCCAATCTTTATGTGTCTGTCAATATTTCTGCTCACGATTTACTCAATCCAACAGCCTTAACCCAGCAGATAGAGACCTCTCTCCAGCAATATCATCTAACGGGTAGTGCCCTAGAACTAGAGCTGACAGAAAGCGTTTTTTTAGATCATGCGGCAGCCGTCAGCAAAAGCATCCATAACTGGAAGAATCAGGGTATTCGTCTAGCAATAGATGACTTTGGTATGGGTTTCTCATCGCTCAGCTATCTACTCAATCTACCGCTAGATACCCTAAAGATAGACCGTACTTTTGTGCAATCGATGCACACAGATTCACGGAAACAGGGGGTCGTCAAAACAATCCTGGCCTTGGGCAAAAATTTAGATGTTATTTGCGTTGCAGAGGGTGTTGAAAACCGAGAACAACTGCATTGCCTACGAGAACTCAAATGCAATAAAGTCCAAGGTGCCTTACTCGCACAACCCATGATATTTCAGGAGTTAGAAAGCTTTCTAGACAAACACAGTTGCCAGAATTGGGTGGCATCAATTTAAGTGCACCTCTTGAGAGTCAGGCTGAGGGCAACAAGACCCCCAATGTCTTGCTGTAAAGACTAGGCAGGATTCAGATGACGTAGACAGAGCCAGGGTACTGTCACCTGAGCTACGATTTGATCCTTTAAGGGATCGCTACGCGATCGATTGGGGGCTGACATTAAAGCGGTGACCTTTTCTACTTGAGCAAAGTTGGGAGCGATATTGAGATGTATCTGTAGAAATTGTCGTACTGCACGACGCTGAAGCGCTATTGGAACAGCCTGAAGGACGGTTCGATCGAATCCAGCTATCACCCTTGGATCTTGAGAGAACTCATCAGGGAGTTGTTCTTTCATCGCCAACGCCAATTTTTCTTTTGCAACGCACTCTAAATAGGCAACATCTCCATGCAAGAGCTCTGCCGTTTGGGCCATTGCCATATCTACTTTTGGATTAAAGTGCTCTCGAAAGTACGGCAAAATATCCTGACGAATGCGATTGCGACGATAGTGTAAATCCTGGTTCATGGAATCATGCCAAACCGGTAATCCCAAATCCTGACAAAACTGCCCCGTCTCCGCTCGAGTGACCTCCAGCAATGGGCGAATCAGTTCTACATGCTCTGATAACGGACGTCGCCAAGTTAGCGCTTGCAAACCATCAGCACCACTGCCACGAGCTAAGTTGTATAAAAGGGTCTCGGCGCGATCACTTGCCGTATGAGCCGTCACCACCACAGCATATCCCTGCTCTTTCGCAATCTCAGCCATCTCTTGATAGCGCCACTCACGCCCCTCTGCCTCACCTTTAAGAATAGAAGGGGCTGTGCGGCCAAAGTAGGGAAGTTTCCATTGCTTGACCAAGTCAGCAATATATTCAGCATTCGCAGTGGAATCAATAGGCCAACGGTGATCACAGTGGGCTACCCCTAGATTCCAATTCCACTTAGGCTGAAGATCCATGAGCAGCTTCAATAGACACATCGAATCTTGCCCACCAGAGAGGCCAAGCAAGATCCCTTGAGCGTCGGGCAGTAACAGCCGCTGACGCAATGTCCGCTGGAACCGAGCATGGAAAAGCGTCCAATGCCTTGACGGTCTCACAGTACTTCTCCAATCACAATCCAAGCAGTCCGAATAACTGGAGCAGGAAACTGTCGAACCTTGAACATTGTCTTGCCTAGAAAGTGAACGTTGTCTTGATGAAATTTGAGCAGTTTAAACCTCTATCACTTAGGGGATATATTTGAGGTTGGCGGTAGAAACTGCTCTTGGATCAATCATGGCCTTAGTGAAAGAGGCGATCGCAAACCACGAAAAAATGTCAAAGTATTTAAGATACCTAGTTTTGTGATTGTGTCTTTTCATTTGGCTATATTGGCATTAGTTTTTCCCAAAAGTTTAGAGCATTGAGCTGCTGTTGAGAGATTCATAGAGCTGCAGTCATTTAGTCTGCGGGGAGAAAATAGAGAATCATTGTCCTGACAACATCTTCAGCACCACAATCTAGCAGAATATTTTAAGTTCACCAGAGATTATAAAAAGCGAAGGGTACATCTATCTAAAAATTTGAGCCATTCGATACCTCAGACTGCAATAGTCACAGCTCTGACTGTTCTTTGACACCCTTCTATCTACGAAAAAGTCTAAAAAGATCTTGGTTTTGCAATAATTCTCATTTTTTAGTATATAATCCCGCAAGCTACACAAATAAGTTGCTATTTTTAGCTGCTAACCATTTACTGCGGAGTTAGAGGTAATACCTCAAGAGGGATGGGGGCACTCCCTCTCATAAAAATTGGACAGCCAAACTGTTTCAGTTTTATTCACCGTCAATACTGTGAATAAGCCATTCAGTAAACTCTCTTGTTTGCATTAAAATGCTTCAAAATTTCTATCGGTCTTTATTTACCGTAGGACTCACAAGCATCAGCATTGCTGCTCATGCATTACCCATTTTCGGTGAAGTCCCTCCAAGAATTACGTCCCTGAAATCTTTAGGCTACAGTCGAGATATTCTCCTTAAAGGGGTTAATCCCAAGATAAATTTCAGTATTCCAAATCCCGCAGGTGGGGTTGCCGCACAAGATAGTTTTCTGAGTCTGAGTGTCAAAACATCTCCATTTTTAGACGCCAAGTCTTCCGTAAGAATTCTCATCAATGAAGAACCTGTTCTAGCAACATCAGTTGAGGCCCTGAGAAAGACACCTCTTCTTAAGATTCCTCTCACTGCTGTGCCCAAGAATGAACCCTTTATCTCGGTCAGTTTAGAGTCCTATTTATTCGTTGATCAACAAGACGTCTGCGAGTCTTTGCAGAGCGGCAATCTGTATTTAGTGGTTGATAACGACAGCTCATTTCAGGTGAAGCCCCAAATTGAAGACAAAAGTATCAATGGCTTCTTTGCGGGGACCTATCAGCAGGTCATTTTCACAGTCCCTGACAATTTGGAGGCCACCCAACTTGAGTCAGCACTTTGGCTCTATGGACTGCTATCAGGGCAGTTTGGGAAACGGAAAATACCTGTGCTTTGGAGTAAGCCAGGAAACGAGATTCCCGCCAACAGTGCCGAAGTCATTCTAGATTCAAGCTTCACAGGGGAGAATATTGAACGGCAGGGCAATACCCTTAAGGTCCATGCGGTCGGTGATGTGGTGAAAAGCTTAGCCGTTGATGCTCGAGGACTTCCCTTTAGTAGTCAACAAACAGCGATAGAGTCCGCTTTATATGACAGCTCCTCCCCATTGGGCGGTGAGGACCAACGCGTTGCTTTTCGGCAATTTGGCTTTAATGCCAGCCCAAGACGGGGGTCAGGGCTGCAACGATTTCGCGTCAATTTTGATCTGGCCCAACTGGGCACACGCCCCCAAGAATTGGCGCTGTCACTCAAGAGTCTGTTCACCCCGACCATAAGGATGGAGATCGTCTCAATGGCCAAATCTATCTGAATAACACCTTAGTTAGTACCTATAACCTCAGCGAAAAGACAGATCTCAGCGACACTCTCTTTTTGCCCACCAAAAACCTCCGGCGGACCAACAACTTAGATATCGTATTTGAGCATAATCCGAGTCAAGGGGGATGCCTCGCCTCTGCAGCCGATCTGACATTTCAGGTTTCAGAAGATTCTTACCTAGCTTGGAATGGAGAACAAGAGCCGCAGGGAACCTTCAATGATTTGCCCTACAATTTCATGGACAAAGGGCGAATGGTGGTGGATGTACAACGGCCAGAACTGATTCAAGCCACAGCCTACCTGCTGGGCATGTTGAATCAGATGAGTCCTCGCGCTATCTTTCCCAAGCTAGTGAGTGGCGAGGATGCAGAACAGTTAAGTGAACTCATGGCCTCAGCCGAGAACCAGAGTGATTGGCAAATTCTTGCATTGTCTCCCGAGCAGTTTCCTCAATCGGCCCCCATTCGCTTAGGGGAAGCGTTTGAAATTATCAATCCCTTGAATCGCCAAGTTATTCTGTCAACCCGCCCGAAAGACTCGCTGGGCCTATTGCAATATTTTTCATATCAATCTCGTCCCACTCTGGGACTGTCTTGGTGGGGCAGTGACTCGAATCAAATTACTCAACTAGCGGCTCTATTAGCTAATCCCAGACGGGGGCTGGCCCAGACAATGGAGGGCAATGTTGCCTCCACCAATGCGTTACCCAATGATGTCCAGTCATGGAATTTAAGCGGTAAGTCTTTACAGGTGACCTATCCGGAGAGCTTACATTGGAGCATTTGGATCAGTCGATATCGCAGTTTACTGCTCTTCCTCGCAGCTTTAGCTGGTGGTGGACTCTGTTGGTTGCTCTACAAAAAACTGGGACGTTTGCCCCAATCTCAGGCAGAGACAAATGCCACCTCTTCTCCACCGCCAACGGCATCTGAGCAGGAGGATGGTGAGGAGCCACCTCCTGAAAATGGAGAAGAATCGGATGACTCTCTCTCCTCAGATTCTGATGCTGATCTCTAATGGATTAGTCATGAACGGGTTCAAACCAATACCACAATTACTCGATCCCAGGCTGGGGAAACCTTTCGGTTATCCCATAAACGGCTGGCGAGAGCACCCATGAAGAATAGACTCACCCAACTCGGGATTTTCTTTATTTCCCAGGGTTATATTTCAGCTGGGCAATGGCAATTGCTTCAGAGGGTGCTGGAACAAACACTGGCCCAAAATCTAGATCAGCTCGATCCCACTTCGCACCAACAATTTTCTCAACTCATTGCCCAACGGCTGCATGAGCAATCGATTTCAGGATGGCTGCAGGAGCCTGAACATATAGTTGACGAGCAACTCGCTCAACAATTTACAGTTCAACAGCTCCTTAAACTCGAAATTTTCCCTTGTCAATTAAATCTAGAGGGGCAATTGGTTGTAGCAGTTGTTCAATTCAACCAGTCTCGAGTTAAACAGGCACTTGAGGCGATTTGGCCCAATGTCCCGCTACGGCAGGTTGCGATCGCAAATCATCAGCTGTTAGCACTCATTATCGGGCAACGGCTCGGAAAAACCGCTCAGGTTTGTGAACAAATACGTCAGAGATCGCCAACCCAACCCTTTCAAGGCATTGGGTCCCCCATCATTAAGGCCCTCATTCAGTCAGGCTATATTTCAAACCAGATCTACCAAGATCAAGTCGATCGACAAGTTTGGCAGATCTTGCAAGATCAGTTGCAGCCTTCTGAGATCCGAGAGATCAAGCGACTCCAGACCCTATCCGGCTCACCTCTACGGGATATCATTACCCGATTAGGATACCTCTCCGATCAACGCTATCAAACCCAACTGAATCAGTTCACCAAATTACCCATCATTTCCAAGTTAGTGGGCACTGACTTTTTAAACGTTGATGTGTCATTGCTCAAGAACTTTGACACGCAGGACATGATGGATCAACACTTTTTCCCCCTCGCATGGGTGGGGAATGATGTTCTCCAGGTTGTCGTTCGCAATCCTTATCACTCCGAGATTGAATCGATCATTCACCGCACCTTTCCGCAAGTTGCCATCACAAAAGTTCTCGGCACCGAAAGTGACATTACATCATTACTCGCTCAATATTTTCGCAAAGACTTCTCAGATGGCGCCATCTATCAACTCCTCAGACGGGCTCCCCACGAGTCTGCTGCCAGAGTATTTACCTTACCGCAACTCATGGTGTTATATGCTTTGGCCCTTATTAGCCTTTGGCTGCTCTTCAACCATTTTTGGACCGCCCTCGCCACGTTAATGGTGATCCTCAATCTATTTTTTATCATCTCCATTGGCTTCAAACTCATTCTCAGTATCCAAGGCCTCAGAAAAAACCGCAGGGGAAATGACAAATGGAAAACATTAAATTCGAGGCCGAAAGCCTTACCGATCTACACCATCCTAGTCCCCGTCTATAACGAGCCCGAAGTCATTCCCATTTTGCTAGAGGCTCTCGGTCAGCTTGATTATCCCCATGAAAAGCTCGATGTGCTGTTGCTCCTTGAAGAAAATGACAAAGCAACTCGCGATGCCTGTCGCATGGCAGATCCACCCGGATTTGTGCGGCAGATCATCATCCCCAACAGTCACCCAAAAACGAAGCCAAAGGCCTGTAACTATGGCCTTGCCTTTGCTCGTGGTGAATATCTCACCATCTATGACGCAGAAGATATTCCGGACCCTGATCAGCTCCTGAAATCAGTCTGGGCCTTTCAGCAGGGTCCACCGAACTTAGCCTGTGTACAAGCAGCCCTCAACTACTTCAATCGAGAAGAGAACTTTCTCACTCGGATGTTCACCCTGGAATATTCCTATTGGTTTGACTGTTTATTACCCGGACTGGAATCCTTTCATTTCCCCATTCCGTTGGGTGGAACAAGCAATCATTTTCGGACGGCGCTTCTGCGTCAACTGGGCGGATGGGATCCCTTTAATGTCACAGAAGATGCCGATCTCGGCATTCGTGCCAGTCAGCGAGGTTTTGTCGTAGGAGTGATTAACTCCACCACCTATGAAGAAGCCAATTGTGCAACCAAGAACTGGATTCGGCAGAGATCACGTTGGATTAAGGGATATATGCAAACCTGGTTGGTCCACAACCGAGATCCTTGGCGCTCAATTCGCACGCTGGGCATCAAGAACTGGCTGGCCTATCAGTTTTTCATTGGTGGGACCATCGTGTCCTTTCTCAGCAGTCCCCTACTCTGGCTGATCTATTTTTATTGGCTGATCACCCGAGACACATGGCTGGTATACCTCTTCCCCAGTTGGACACTATATCTCTCTTTGGTATGTCTATTACTCGGCAATTCCCTCGGCATTTACTTAAATATGACAGCAGTCTTTCGACGTCGATATTTCAAGCTCTTGCCCTACGCTCTCCTCAACCCTATCTATTGGCAACTGCATTCCATGGCAGCTTACATGGCCCTCTGGCAGCTGTTCACAAAACCCTTCTACTGGGAGAAGACTCAGCATGGTCTCAGCAAGGTTAAAAAACAAACCACCTAGACCTTCAAGACTGATCCCGTTTACAGGTGCATCGAGTCTCGAAATATTTTTGGTTTGCCTAATCACGATGGTGGCCCTCAGCAGTCTCTTGGTGGGTTTGGACTGGGCCGGTTATATCCCTCAAACCATTGCTTTTTTAGGGAGTACAGCAATGGTTGCGGTCCAGGGGCCAGAACCCAGCTTTGCTGCAACAGGCTATATTTTTCCGCCCTTGCTAATCTATGGCAGTGCTTTATTGCAATCCCCCGTAACCTTGCAGGTTATTAGCGGCACAGTACTAGTGGGTTTGGTCTTATACACGATGGGCACAGTCGCCGTCTCTAAACGTTGGCGATCGCTCTGGTTAATCTTGATCTTTATCCATCCCGCCTTCGGATTGATGATCCTGAGAGAACCCGTCTGGATTATCTCAGCTTTGTTTCTGTTTCTGGTGATGCAGCTTGCGTGGCAGATTCTTCAAACTCAGCCCCACCCAGATCGCCAAATCAGTTTCCTGATCGTGATGGTGGGCCTGACGTTCTCGGGCTTGCTGCTCCTAAGATTCGAAGCTTGGCTAGGTCTCATCTGGCTACTGCTCCTGCTCTGGTGCATCTTATTAGATGAAAGCTGGCAGTTTCGGGTCGCAGCTTTATTTGTAGTCCTGACGATGAGTTTGTTTTCCATCGGCACCTGTTTTTACCTCAATTGGTTAGCTGCCGATGATCCATTCGCTTTTTTACACCTACCCGGTAGTGGTCTACGCTTGGTTGGTTTGGACTCTTTTTGGGTTAAAACCGGACCATGGGAAACCATATTCAAGAGCTTCAAAGAAGTCTTACACATTGCTCCAATCTACGGCTTACTCGTAGTTTTGTTAATCTGGCAAGCCAAATTCAGAGCCCGCCTCAGCCTGCTGCTGGTCTTGCCCATCGTTCTTCTATGCCTATGTTTATGGCAAGGTCTCTACACGCCCAACCTGAGCCAATTTGGGCTGTATTTCGCCTTGTTACCTCTCTTGCTGCACAATGTTCAATCCATAGGAACCACTAAAAAATTATTGATCACACTGGGATTGACGGTCAGCCTCGTTTCCAGCGGCTGGATATTACAACAAAATCAAGTTATTCCGGAAGAGGCGCTGCTGTGGCGCAAACTGACTCGCCAGGATTTATCCACCGTTCAGGCTGTGCATCAGCTCGACCAGCAAACGGCAGAACAGAGGGAAATTGCAGCCTATCTCTTCCAAGCTCGGAGACCTAAACAAAAAATTCTAATGGATGGCGGGGTACATTTTCCCATCCTCTATCGTCTTCAAAAGACAGCAGGACTCGTTTTACCTCACCAGTACGAATTTCATGTGGCTGTTGATCAGCCAGAACAATGGGTACACTTCATTGTGATTTCAGGAACGAAGTCCTCTACTCGGAACCAAGATCAAGTTCGCAGTTTACTGGCTCAACGAATCAATGGCGATCCCGAGTCTGAAGAGGCACTCACTCTAAAAGGCTTTAGAACCGTCTTTAACTCTCCCTATTATCAAGTCCTACAGCGTTAACAATGAAATTTTCTCGCCGCCAATATTTACAAGGTGCCTTGACCACTGGAATATTGGCAAGTCTGGGGCATCCCCAGCGAACCCAAGCTCAAACATCATCTAAAGCAACGGCTTGGCAGCTGGGTTTGGGAGAAGATCCAGCAAAACTACTACAGGAAATCAATACCGATCCATCGGTCAAAGCCTTGCTAAAGGCCTGGAACCCCCAATTTCTATCCGCTTGGATCAATAGTTTCGATCATCAAAGGGGAGATCTGAGTTTTTGGCGAACTTGGCATCAAGAGAATCGTTTAAGGCAATGGTTTGAACAAGGCTATGGTCTCCAGATCATTACTTGGGAAGATGATATAGAGTTGCCCACAGGAGAATACCACCTGTCCAAGCAATATCTGCAGGATCTCGAAGAAGTCGCAACTTATATTCGAGAGGCAAATCCTTTACAAACCCCGACCTATTGGACCTTAGCCACTGAATTTTCCTACTGGCGGGTTCCTGCAGACACTTATAATTCGCAGACCCAATCTTACTATCAAGCATTAATGGCCAATGTGCTGAAAGCACGGAAAGTCATTCGTAAGCAGTTACCAAATGCCTGGGTCGCTTTAAGTTGGGGGGGCTGGATTGCGACCTTTGACGATCCGCTTCAGCAGTGGGGACGCAGCATGGTGAAACCCTTTGCTGACACAATCTCAAAGATGGATGGCATCGCTTTTCAGGCCATGCGTCCCTATCTGACAGGAGAATTTAATCCTCAACTCAATCGACCGGATGTGGGAAATCCCAATCAAATCCTGCAATGTTGCCGATTGTTTTCGCAGTATCACGATTCACTCATGGTGTCTCACTACCAACCCACCATTAAAGCCAAACACCCCCATGGTGGCCGAGCAGATATTGTCACCCATGATTTTCTGCTCATGATGCAACCCGATTGGTTAGCATCAGTGCGCGCATTGGGCCTAGATAAGTTTTCAATCATGCAATATGGACTCTTGAAAGGCAATGTTCACTTTGCTCAAACAGCCGCACAAACGCTGCAGCAACTCACACGGTCATGAACAAATGGCACCTCATGTCAGCCCAAAAGTCTGAGTATTCTTTCGCTTGGTTTTTATGATGATTCGTTTATCAATGATATCGAAATTCTTGCGATCCTGCCTTGGTTTAGGCATGGGTGGCTCTCTGTTTTTCTGCGGAACACTGCCTGCTCTCTCCGGAGGCTTCACTCAGCCAAAGGGAGATGTGTTCACCAGTGGAACCTTTCGTACCTTTAATTCTGGTTCTTTTGAAAAGCTAGAACTACAGGGCTATGCAGAATATGGCCTTAAAGACGATACAACCTTGATCTTGAAAGTCCCCTATCAATGGCTAGAGCAGGACGATCTTGATAATCAGGGATTTGCTGATATTGAAGTAGGGGGACGATGGCGCTATATAAAAACCAAAAATCTTTCGGCAGCCGTCCAAGGGATGTTGATTATTCCCCCAGGCTATAACTCTAACGCGACACCTCCGCTAGGGGGAGGCGATGTAGGACTCGAACTTCGTTTACCGGTGAGTCAAAACTTTAAGCTCGGGAATAAGCCAGGATATTGGACTGTTGAGGTCGCCTATCGAGATTACATTGGTTTTCGGAGTGACGAATTGCGTGCCTTTGCAGAGGTCAATCAAGAAATTGCCAAACCCGTCTCTCTAGCGTTGCAGCTTGACTACATCAATTCCCTACAAAACGATTTACTGTTTCGGCCTGAAGATGCGAACTTAACCCAGTTGATTGGACAAGTTCGTTGGAAAATTCTCGATCGAACCACTTTAGTTGTAGGAGGGTCCACGAGTATCACTGGACCCAATTCAAATGGGATAGAAGTTCAGCTATGGCAAACGTTTTAACCCTCAAATTCAGAGTCAACAGGTGTCCAATGTTCGTTGACGAAATGAGTCACCGAATCGCCTAGGGCTCTAGTACTTATTAGATTTAGCGATGGTGTTTGAATGCTCAGACGACCGGAAAGCCACTATAAGGGACAGCCTTTAGAAAAACCAACCATAGCTATGCAAACCTTTACCAAGCAAATTCACACCTAGATAACAAACCCACACCACGGCAAAACCGAGAGTGGCAAGTAAGGCTGGCTTCCTTCCCTGCCAACCTTTTGTAATTCGTGCATGGAGGTAAGCGGCAAAGACAAGCCAAGTAATTAAGGCCCAGGTTTCCTTCGGGTCCCAACTCCAGGGTGCCCCCCAGGCTTCATTTGCCCACACAGCACCGGCAATGATACCCACGGTCAACAAGGGGAACCCCAAACCAATAATGCGATAACTGAGGTTATCTAGGGTCTCAGCGAGACTCATGCGTTTCATTGAGAGCGCAGCGGCAGGCGCTTCAACTTTCTCTAGCACAGCGGTCCCACCCTGACCTGAGGTTGCAGCCAATGGCTGTTGAATCGTGCTGGCTTTTTGCAACCGCTCTTTAAACCCTCCGGTCCCCACGGAACTACCTTTGAGCTCAACGGGTTGACCCCAGGTAATCGCAAGGAATGCGATGGCCATCAAGGATCCCACCATCAATGCGGAGTAGCTGATCATCATGACGCTGACGTGCATCATCAGCCAGTTGGATTTCAGGGCGGGAACAAGGGGCGCAGAATTCTGCATCTCGGAGGGGAGCGTTAGCGCAGCAAAGGCTGTAATGGCCATTGCGACTGGGGCCGTAGCTACCCCCACTAAGCGACTGCGGCTGAGATATTCAGCGACAAGGTGGACGGCGGTAACGCCCCAAGCCAAGAAAAATAATGATTCGTAGAGGTTACTAATGGGGAAATATCCGCCTTCGGCCCATCTGGCTCCGAGGAGACAGGCAATACAGAGATTTGCGATCGCAACTCCAGCGGTACCCAGCGCAGGTAGTGCCGGTATTTTTGGAAAGGCTGCACCAATCCAGTAAATAAGCATCGTGACAAACAGAACCGCAAAAGAAATGTTGTCTAAGGTGCCCTGAAGGGTAACCAAATCCATCTTGTATTCTCTCCCATTGAGTATCAGGCAGTACAATTGCCCACCTATATCCTACCGATTAATGTCCCTGACGGTGTTTAGGAACCTGGAATCTATAGAGTAGGGTAACGAACTTAGCGCAACACCTATTGCGAGGAACGCACATCGAGAACTTGCGGACGACAATCGGCCAAAAGTTCGTGCAGATAAACCACATTCCCAATCACGGCGATGGCAGGGGCTGTAAACTCCGCCTCCGCCATCTGTACTTCAATCGTCGCGAGGGTTCCTACCAACTGTTCTTGATCAGCCCGAGTCCCCCAACGCACCAGCGCAATGGGAGTGTTAGAGTCCTTTCCACCTTGCTTTAACTCTTCAAGAATATGGGGCAGATTATGGACTCCCATATAAACCACAATCGTTTCAGAGCCTTGGGCAAGGGCTTGCCAATTCACTTGGGGACGGTATTTGCCTGATTTTTCATGTCCAGTAACAAAGGTCACCGAAGAGCTATAGTTCCGGTGGGTCAGCGGAATGCCCGCATAGGCGGGGGCTGCAATCCCAGAGGTAATACCAGGAACGATCTCGACGGGAATACCCGCATCCAGTAGATCCGTCATCTCTTCGCCACCTCGTCCAAAAATGAAGGGATCTCCCCCTTTGAGACGCACAACAATGGCATGGGTTTGCGCTTTCTGGATCATTAAAGCTGTCGTTTCCGCTTGCATCAATGAATGATGGCCCCGACGTTTGCCGGCATGAATGCGCTCCGCTCGAGGATTGATCATTCCCACAATTTCAGGGCTGACAAGAGCGTCGTAAATCACGACGTCAGCGGCATCAAGCAATGTTTTTCCTTTTAGGGTCAACAGGCCTGGATCGCCTGGACCGGCCCCAACAAGGTAAACTTTCCCGACACAGGAGCTAGAAATCTTAGACATCAAAGGTATTGTCAAGTAGGCACGTAGTGTTTAGATTAAATCGACAAGTAACTGAGCCAACGCAGGACTAGGATCTAAAGGAGAAGCTAACTTTAAATTTAGGTTATTAAACCTACACCTTAACTGATAGACCTGCTCCAGAATGGCATCTGTGATACTGCCAGAGAAGAGGAAATAGGGAAGTACCCCCACTGTTTGATGTCCCTGTTCCATCAGTGCCTCTAAAGACTGCTCCAGCTTAGGGGGAACAGACCAATAGGCGGGTTGCGTTCCAAGCTCTGCGGAGATTTGTTCCACAACAGAATTGCCACCGGGGTAACGACTGCCGTGGGCTAACAAAATCCAAGGGTAGTCTTCAGAGATGCGATCACGCAGCAAGGCTAAGATCCCGACATGAGATCCAACATGGGGTCTCAAATCGAAATGAATATGAGGGTTCTCTTGTTGGGCCACAGCTACAGCCTGAGGGATATCAGACATCATGTGCATACCAGCCAGAAGAAAAAGCGGCAAAATCTTCACCGTTTGTCCAGCGGGCAAAGCCTTCCCGATCTGCTGAAGTTGTTCCTCTAGCGGTCGGCCAAACTCGAGAGTCCCACCATGAATATGCTGCGGAGGGATACCTTTCTGAACGGCAGAATGTCGGAAGAGATCGGTGAGCTGCTGGAAGGATTGTTGCGATCGCAAATCGCGACTCCCATGGGCCACCAACAAATAGTGCGTCTCCAAAATCAGATCACTCAGGACAATACAGAAGGTGGAGAAATAACGGAAGCAGCAGCGATCGCTGGACGCTTTTCAGGAACCGGAGGCTTTTTAACGAGGTCTTGACCATATGCGATCGCAAGCTGACGGAACTCCTCTCCCTCAACTGTTTCTCGTTCTAAAAGCATTTCCACCAACTTATCAACCAGTTCGCGATTCTCTCGAATCAACCGTCGCGCCTGCTCATAACAGTGAATCACAATTTCCCGAACCTGCCGATCAATCTGAACGGCAATATCTTCAGAATACTCTGGACGACTTGACCATCCCTGCCCGAGGAAGACATCATCATTTTTTTCACTTTCGAGGGCCACATGTCCCAGGTCAGACATCCCCAAACGCGTCACCATACTTCGGGCCAGCTTGGCAACATAATCCAAATCACTGCTAGCACCAGATGTGACCTCAGCATCACCAAAAATCTCCACTTCAGCCGCTCGTCCTCCCAACGCCATCGTGATTCGGTCCAAGAACCAAGCTCGACTTTGGAATACACGATCTTCGTTATAGACCTGCTGAGAAAAACCACCCACGCCCCCTGACCGAGGCAAAATCGTGACCTTATTGAGTGGATCTGCATCCTTAAGCAATGTTGCAAGCAGTGCATGCCCCACCTCGTGGTAGGCAATCAACCACTTTTTCTTACTATCTAAATGCGGCGTCATCGCCAAACCAATCGTGACCCGATCAATGGCATCGTCAACCTCTAAATCACCAATCGACTCCTTACGGCGTCTTGCCGTAAGAATCGCCGCTTCATTGAGGACATTCGCTAAAGCCGCCCCAGAGAAGCCCGGCGTCCGACGGGCCACAGAATCAAGGGCAACATCATCAGATAACTTCTTGTCGCGCGCATGAACCTCCAAAATCCCCAGACGACCGTTATAGCTAGGCAGATCCACCATTACTTGGCGATCAAATCGTCCCGGACGGAGTAAAGCTGAATCTAAGACATCAGGCCGATTGGTCGCAGCAATAATAATGACACCACTATTGCCTTCAAAGCCATCCATCTCCGTTAGCAACTGATTCAGCGTCTGTTCACGCTCATCATTACCGCCACCGATACCCGCCCCTCTCTGGCGACCGACAGCATCAATCTCATCAATAAACACAAGACAAGGGGCACTTTCCTTCGCCTTCTTAAACAGGTCGCGGACCCGCGAAGCACCCACACCCACAAACATCTCCACAAACTCAGAACCAGAGATGCTGAAGAACGGCACCCCAGCTTCACCAGAGATCGCCTTAGCCAGCAATGTCTTTCCTGTACCGGGTGGCCCAATGAGCAAGACACCCCGAGGGATCCTAGCCCCAACAGCTGTAAAACGCTCCGGCTGTTTCAAAAAGGTCACGACTTCCTGTAGCTCTTCCTTCGCCTCTTCAATCCCTGCAACATCGGCAAAATTAATTCCCGTTTCTGATTCCATATGGAAACGAGCTCGAGACTTACCAAAATTGAGGATCTGTCCTGGACCACTGGAAGTATTGCTGGCCGCACGGCGGAGAAAGGACAGCAACAATATAACCAGCAGGAAACC
>CALFCG010000108.1 GCA_937951315.1 uncultured cyanobacterium | reverse complement strand
GGGCCAAGATGCAGCTATCCGATAATCATCAAACTCTAACTATGCCGCTGTATGGGGCTGCCGACGGTGGTAGCGTTGATCAAAGGTTTCAAGAACAGTTGGGTCACATACTAGGACAGTGATAGCGTTGTATTCCATTGGTCGTTGTTCCCTGTTGCTAGACCTTGCGATGACTATAGAGCAGTCATTTCATAGACACTTGACTAGGAAAGGGAAAGCCCCCATTTTTAGCCAACCGATCAATTGCTTGAGGTTCAATAAGAGGTAATTATACTCACAAGAAATTCACGAATCTATGAAATACTTTAAGAGAATAATAAAATGATTTACGATTATGGCAGCGCGTAAGTTGAGTTGTATTGTATTAGGCACATCTCATCAAAACTTGCCTCATCATCTTTATTCACAAGCTTCCATTAGGGTGTTCTGAATACTCTGAACGGGGGATTTAGAGTTTGTCAGAGTTGTACAGAGAACTATACCGCTAGCATGCTTTGAGAATTCTCACTCAATCCGCAATTATTCCCTTCTAGATATCATGTGGGATGCTAGCATCCTAATGCTTTTGTTCAGAACCTTTAGTAAATGAATTTCAAAGAGGTCTTAACACCCTAATTCTCGGGACACCCTTGTCCGTTGAAAGTGAATATTCTCTTGAGATGGAACTTAAGTTAGTCAGCTTCTGAGATTGGTAACTTCTTCTAGTGCATCTAGCATGCTTCACTGACTGATAGAGGGATGCTAGCCATGGATTAAGACAGTATTTTTTTTGAAGCCCCTTTTTAATGTCAACCATACCTAGTTGAACGTCATTCTGATTGCCACCAGTCTATGTTGAGTAATATCTCTGAAAGAAAAATCCACCGTGTTCGATGGGTGCTTGCAATCGGCTGGCTTCAACTAATTTTCTCTTTATTCCGTGACCCTTTAACGCCATGGCTCACGAATCCTCGCAATTGGGCCTATAGTCCCTTTAACCTAGAGCTAAATTCCTGCGTCATGATGCATGGGGAGTGTATGTCTGAGAACTACTACCCTATTGGTGCAGCAGTTTTCTGGTCAATAGTTGTACCCTCTAGTATTTTTATCTTGTTTGTTTTTGGGCATGAGTTCTGGCGACGAATTTGTCCATTGGCTTTTTTCTCCCAAATTCCTCGTGCCCTTGGATGGCAGCGAAAACGGAATCAGATCAATGCCAGGACGGGTAAGCAACGCAAAGTGGTGATAAGCCTAGATCAGAATTCTTGGCTGGCTAAAAATCATTTGTTAGTTCAACTGGGCCTCTTCTATGTAGGACTGTGTCTTCGGCTGCTGTTTGTAAATTCCAATCGAACGGCCCTCGGTGTTTTTTTACTATCGACGATTGTTGCTTCAATTTTTGTGGGCTACTTATTTGACGGCAAGCCTTGGTGTCAGTACATTTGCCCTATGGCTCCGGTTCAAAAGATCTTTGGTGAGCCGAGAGGCTTATTCAATAGCCAGGCACATGTTCAAGAAGTCAAACAAGCGGTGACTCAGTCAATGTGCCGGACTGTTGATGAGAATGGCCAAGACAAGCCAGCCTGCGTTGGATGCCAGAAAAATTGTATTGATATTGATGCAGAAAGGTCATATTGGGACTCAATAACTCATCCCAATGTCCGTTGGTTGTACTACGGTTATTTTGGTCTCACTATTGGTTTCTTTGTTTATTACTATCTTTATTCGGGTGGGTGGTCGTATTACTTCTCGGGAGCATGGAACCGTGATAACCAGACCTTAGACTCGCTTCTCGGAACCGGTTTTTATATTGCTGGTCAAGCAATTTCTATTCCGAAGCTAGTTGCTGTGCCCTTAACATTGGGGCTGTCTGGAGTCGCTAGCTACTACATCGGAACACGAATTGAGAAGCAGCTGTATGCTATTTATGCAAGATTAGGGAATAAATTAACCCGGGTGATGATTCGCCATCGAATGTTTACTCTTTCGACGTTCCTAATCTTTAACGTCATTTTCTTCTTTTCAAGGGAATCTATTTCTTCTACAAGTCTATTCTCGCTTTTTTGCCGAGATATATTTAGTTTGTTCTTTACGATGATTAGTGTCCTCTGGTTGTATCGAACTTGGAAGAGGACGCCGAAATTATACCAACGTGAGTTGTTGGCGGTTCGATTGCGAAAACAGTTGCGGAAATTCGATATCAACATAAAGGAAGTTCTGGGGGACGTATCTTTGGGCTCTTTGAGCACTGATGAAGTCTATGTCCTTGCTAAGACCCTAAAGTTCTCCCATTTAAGGTGGCATCAAATTTATCAAGATGTTTTGCTAGAAGCGATTCGAGATGGGTCTGTGACTCCGGCGAACAGTTTGGGGTATTTTCAAATGATGCGAGAAGAATTGAATGTATCCCATCAGGAACACGAGGATCTTCTAATTCAGTTGGGGCATAAATACCCAGAGGTATTTTATCCAAAGAAGTATCTTGATATTGATCTGTCAGCTCTGTTGAGATTCACTGCTCTCCGAAACTAGTTGTCTCCAGTGGGTATAAAAATTTGGTGCGACGTGCTCTTACGCTTTGCGTCGGTTTTATTTCGGCCTCTGTCGATTAAAAATCTAAGAATATATTGCAAGACCTGCCTGATTTGTGACAGCATTGCACCTTGAGGTGTGCTGTTCACGTATTTTTATATTCGAGTCAATAGGATTGCAGCCGCAAACTATGGTCATTAGAGATGTCAAAATCTCAGATCTTGCTGAGATTTCGCGCTTGTTTTATGAGACGGTTCATCAAGTCAACATTCAAGACTATAGTGCAGAGCAGCTTGTTGCTTGGGCACCCAGTGTCTATGCACCGTCCTACTGGCAAGAGCGATTTGAGAATATGCAGGTCTATATTGCAGAGGATCTGGGGCAAGTCGTGGGATTTGCCGAGCTGGAGACCAACGGACACATTGATTGTTTCTACGTCCATCACCAAAGGCAGCGGTGTGGTGTTGGCACGCGCTTAATGGCGCAGTTAGAGTTGGATGCGCGGGCTCAATCGATACCTCGACTTTTCTCAGAAGTGAGTCTGACAGCTTGCCCTTTTTTTGAGCGACAGGGATTCAAAATTGAGCGTCAACTGGAGCGGCTGTATCGTGGTGTGGAGTTTAAGCAATTTTTGATGGCAAAGCTGCTGATAGATCCTGAGGCATCAAGAGACTTGAAGTTGAGTCCACTGGAGCTTCAGATTGAAGCCCTGCTTCAAGGTGGATCCAATAATGATTTAGCCCTCCTATGGGCCAGCGAAGCGGATTATCCCTGGGCTTTGTGCTCATGGAAGGCCCAAGGCTCTGTACCACTGACGGCCACTGAACTTCTGGCTCTGACGGGGCACGCAACCAACGCTGTGGTTAAGGAAACTGATTTCTTGTCGTTCTTTGAGCCCGCGACCCGTCGTCAGGACTGGTATGGCGAAGAAGAGGAGGCAATTGCAAAGCAGTACGGTCAACTGGTTCAGCTATTACAAACTGAATTGAGTGACCTCCAGGTGTTCCAAGTGGGCGAGCGGGAGCTGGATATCTATATTTTGGGTCACACCTCTGAGCTGCAACTGGTGGGGATTACCACTAAAGCTGTCGAAACTTAAGGGTTATTGGCATTCCAAAGAGTCTCTAGTTGCGACGCCGGTCACAGGGTTAACGCCATCAGCGACTTCGCAAAGGGCTAAGAGTTGTTCTTTATCAATAATTGAACCGCTGAAATCAGCCCCAGTAATATCGGCATCACGCAAGCTGCACTGAAGAAACGTAGACTCTAGAAGGATTGCGTTGCGAAAATCAGCCTCGACAAAGCTGGTGAGATAGGCAAATCCGTAAGATAAGTTGGCGTCTTGGAAATTTGCTTTGGATACATTCGAAGAATTGAAGACTACACCTTCGAGCTTGGTCTTGCTGAAGTCAGCTCCCGAAAGGCGCGCCTCGGCAAACTCGGCTTCCTGTAGATTCTGGCCAGAGAAATTGTTCCCGCTTACCTTGAGGTCATCATTGGCGCGGGTGGCGGCGGAGCTGGCAGCCAGAGCAGGCGAAGGGAGAAAAAGCAGGACAGCGAGCACAGCGCTGAGCAAACCAGTAAAAATCCGTGACATATGTGTAAATGCAGTAGCGTGAACAATCGTTAAAGTAGAGCGTAGATGACTCCTACTCCCAAGCCTAATCATAAACTGAGCTGGTGGTCTCCGAGAGCCTGGATTAGGCTTGGGGCAAAGGCCGTTCTTAACTGTAAGGGAAATAAAGGAGTCGTGGGGGAAATATTGCCGCGTCGTTTAGTGCGTACAGATGAGTTGAAGATGACATCACAAGGTCGGAAAGCTTGAAACGTTTGCCACTTAATTCCTTGGGGTTGGTGGCCGTGGTTTTGCTGGGTACTATCCTCCGTTTTTGGAATTTGGATCTCAAACCACTTTGGCTTGATGAAACCATCACAGCATTGTTTGGCCTGGGGCACACCTTTAACGAAGTTCCCTTGGGAACGTTGCAACCGTGGGCCAGTCTCACCGAACTGTTTCAGTGGCAGCCTGCCTCATGTGCTGCAATCGCGGCGGCCATCCGTTCTCAGTCGACCCATCCCCCCCTTTTCTTTTGCTGGCTTCACCAATGGCTCGGCTGGGTTGATCGTTTTGATATGAGTCTGGCCTGGAAGTTGAGATCGCTACCTGCTTTCCTCGGCATCCTTGTGATTCCTGTTGTTTACCGTCTGAATCGCGTTGCTTTTTCGCCTTCTGCTGGGCTCGCCGCTGCAGCGCTGATGGCCGTATCCCCCTTTGCTGTTTATCTATCTCAAGAGGCCCGCCATTACACGTTACCAATGCTTCTCATCGCTCTCTCGCTGGTGGGCTTTGTGTTAATGCTGCAGGATCTTTGTGAGCGTCAGTCCATTCATCTAGGGGTATGGTTCGGCTGGATCGTCTTAAATGGTCTAGGCTTATACACACATTATTTCTTCGCTTTGGCTGTTATCGCTCAGGTGCTGACTTTATTCAGCTTAGGCTGGGTCTATCGAGCTAGGCTGCCTCGAAGGGTTTGGGGTGTTGTCGGACTTGCGATCGCAACCATCTTTCTCATTGATGTTCCTCTTTTGCCCCAATTGCTCGAACATCTGCAGCGCCCTGCCACTGACTGGCTCAGCCTCACAACGACAGGCTGGAATTATTTGGCCCCCCTTTCACGCCTGCTGGCGGGCCTCATTGTTATGACCGTTATATTCCCCGTTGAGCAACAGCCTCTCACCACAACCTTCATCAGCGCTGTAACTATCCTTGTCCTGACTGGATGGCTAAGTTGGCAAACTTTTCGAGGACTTTACCGGCTTTGGCAAAATACTGCCACACGCCTCTCTCTTCTCATTTTAGGCAATGTGTTGGGTTGGCTTCTCGTGCAATATTTGCTTGTGATCTACGGCCTAGGTAAAGATCTAACCCTCGCATTCCGTTACAACTTTGTGGTGTATCCCGTTGTTTGTGCTTTGCTCGGTGCCGCGTTAACAGCCCCTCCCGCTGTGGAATGGGGACAGGCGCAAAAAGCTAACTTTAGGGTTCGCACTCAAGGAATGCGGCGAGATCTTCCCGTTATCACTGCCGTAGGATTACTGAGTTCGATATTTGTTGTTTCTGGACTGGCATTTTTGAAGCCATTTGAACCCCAGAAAATTGGCCAGCGCTTGCAAGCGAATCCCCCCATCGTTGCGATTCAAACCTATGAAGATTGGCAGGCTATTGCTTTTGGTCTGAGCAACGCAATCAATCTGTCTCAGGAGGAACAGGCATCCTATTGGTTGTTCCAGCCAACTAAAAAACTGACATCCCCGCTCATTTTGGATCTGCAGATACTCAGCCAAGCTCCTGTCGTCTGGATATTCAGCGATCTTTCCAAGCAAGCACCCTTACCTGTGACCCTAAATATTGCGACTGGATCAATATCTCAAGCGAAGACTGTAAAATGCCATTCACTTGGAAAAAAGCATCAAGCAATGAACATTAAATATCGGTCCTATCGTTGTCAGTAAAGCAAGGAAATAGTGAGATTAGCTCCTCAGTTTTGTCGCAGGAGTCTTCACTCGTCCTTGTCCTTGTGGATCGTTAAAACTCACAACCACTGCAGGCGGCAAACCACCCCAAGTTAAAAGCTTCTCAATCAAATCCTGCTGGACGCCTGAACTAGAGGCCGCAAAGTGCCGATTTTGTCCCAGCCTTAGACGATGAATCACATCCTGTACCTTGAGATACGTGCTGGAGCGATAGCGGATGGTGCCAGAGCGATCAGCAACCACAAGTCCTCGTGAAATTGCATTCGCAATGTCATGAGTCGTCACGCCCTTCTTAATCGTGGCTGAGGCCGCATTCAAATCGGCATCATAGGACAACTGAGCTAGGGTGTAAATGGTTTCAGGGATGCCTGAGTCGCCTGCCGCTTGCTCCCATTGCTCTCCTTGGCGCAGCTGCCGGATGACATTCTGCACGCGAAGATAGGTTGAAGAACGATAGGGAACATCACCCAAACGATTGGCAACTACTAACCCACGCGAGAGGGCATTTGCCAGTTCTTGGCTCGCAGCAATCTCAGCTAACCGACTGGCTGAATCATCTGGTATGCCTACAGGAGGTTGAGAGGGTGAGGGCGCAGCTGTCACAACTGTCGGGGGAGGCGTAGAAGGAGAAATAGACGCAGGACGACTCTTCTCTTGAGCAATGGGGGCTTGCGCAACAGGAGCTTTTTGCTCAGCAGGCTTGGGACTGATGTTGGTCGCGATAGGTGCCTTTGTCAATGGAACCGTCTTACTGCTGCTGGAGCGATCTGGTGAGGAAGGCCGTAATCCTAGTTCACTTAAATCAACCCCTGTAACTGTTGCATACCGGGCTGTTGAAGATGGGGGACGTAAGGCATCAAGTATCGATTCTTCTGGCTCAGACGCTGTATTTATAGAAGGGGATACAGGACTGGTCTGCTGAATCTCCGGCTGATTTTTCAGGGGTGTCGAAATGGCCTGGCGACGCGAGGCTTCTTTGATTGCTTTAGCCTGTTGATTCTCTTGAAAGCGAGCTGCAGCCTGTAAACTGGCGGCTTGCTGACGATCTTGTTGTTGAGTAAGGTCAACTCCTTCAGACTTCTCTGTAGGTCTTTGGAGCTGAGGACCGAGGGGAGACTGATTTTGCGGTAAAACCTTGGGTGCACTAAAGCTAGCCAAAGGGTTCTTAGGTGCAGAATCCACCTTGGGCGTTTTCTTTGAGGGAGCGGTTGTGAAGACTGGCGTAGAAGGCCGTAATTGAAAGAACGATACCCCCAAGATAGTCGCAAGGCCACCCACAATTAGGCCGCCAGCCAGCAATCTTTGACGGTCAAACTGAAGTGTTTTGAGGTCGCTTACAAATTCATCAGTTTTTTCAATGGGGACCGCATAATCAGCACCCAATGACGGTACGAATAGACTGAGGGATTCATCCTGCTGCAGAGCTGAAAAACTCTCAGTTTGGATATCTTGAGGCACTGAAACCCCCGATCGGGCAGCAGAATAACCGGTTAAATTCTCAAGAGCCAGGGAGGCAAGTTGTGGAGGAGCGCCCTGGGGCTTCACTAGATTGACTGGTCCTTGCTGCAAACAGACAAAGATTGACTTGAGAACCTCTGACGTTAGAGCCCCTTCAAGGTGATAGCAAAGAAATAACGGCACATAGCCTTGATCGAGGCTTTCATTGAAAACCCAGCCAAAGAAACTATCCTGAGGGGTTACTTGGTGTACATAAGCAGCCTGATATCGAGCCTCATAGGGGTTCGACGGATCCCAATACTGTTCTACGATCCGTTCCATGAAAACATCTCGGATGTTAGCCGACACATTGTCGCTAGCCAACAGCTGCAGGCCAGAATTCTGAAAACTTGTGTAGACAAGTTGATTCAAGTGCAAGGTCATCATTACCTCAGTTTATCCCCTCAGGGGCTGATCTGCTGTCCTTCTTCTATCTAAGGGAATGGCCGTCATCTTAAATTGTTCCACACTTGCTGTTGCAAGTGGGAGTCTCACCCGAAAGCAACTCCCAACGCCAACACGACTGCTCACAGTAATTTTCCCATTATGCTGCTGTGCAATCGCTTGAGCGATTGATAACCCCAACCCCACGCCACCATCTCGGCGGTTCCTAGCTCTGTCAGTTCGCCATAGGCGCCTAAACACAGAACGAATCTGGTTAGGGGCGATGCCGATGCCTGTATCCTCAAAAGTGATGAATACTGACTTAACTGACTTCTCCATTCTGACTTTAACAGATCCCCCCTCGGGTGTATATTGTAGTGCATTTTCTAAGAGGTTGGAAAATAACCGGGTCAGCTTTGTTTCATCTCCCATGATGGTCACATCTGGAATCAAGACGGACTCAAAGGTGATCTTTCGATTTTGCGCTTGAGGTTCTAAAAGAGTGAGTAAACCCTGCAGAATAGTATGGATAGAGGTTTGGGCTGTTTTTGCTGAGCTTTTGGGCTCTGCTGCAACTTCAGACCGAGCCAAAAACAGTAGATCTTCCACTAACGTGATCATCTGGTCTGTTGCGCTGGCGATGGCTGATATTTTCTTTGTATTTTTTGTGTGGATTCGCTCTGGGTGTTTCATAATTACGTCGAGCGAGAACTTGATCGCAGTTAGGGGGCTGCGAAGTTCGTGGGACGCATCGGCCGTAAACTGCTTAAGTCTTTCATAGCTTCGGCGTGTTGGTTCCAGGGTGCGATGGGCTAAGACAATCCCCCCCAAGCTACTCAAGCTAAGGGCCACTAAACCACCAATCCCCAAGCCTAGACGCAATTGCTGGATAAGTCTCTCGACTCTGCGGGTTGACTCGGTTGCTAAAACGTAGCCTTCAATTTGTTTAGGGGTTCCAGCGGCAGGTATTGCTAAGAGCACAGAGCGTGTATTTGGACTCACAATAATTGAACGACCGGGATCTGTGCCTGTATCGTTGGGTAGTTTGACAAAAACCGTGCCTTGGACCAAGAGAGAGTTTTTTTGCTCGTCATACCAAGCGAGACCTTGCTGATCGCGATGAATGAGGAGCGGCCACTTCATCTCTTGCTGAAGGAGTGCATCCTGGCCCTGTGACTTTAGGGCGACCAGACTGGGTTGGGCAGCCTGAGCTAGCTTGGTGAGGCGTGAATCTAGCTGTGTATTGACAACATGCACAAAGCGCAGATAAATGGCTAGGGCCGAGGTGCCTAAGATGGCTGCCATGACTAGCCAGTAGGTCGCAAGCAAACGCCAGCCTAAGTCTTTAAACATTGTCATTGAGCAGTTGTAAGAAGAATGAGATCAAGATGCACCCCAGTAAGTCTCTAAACATCAATCTTTTCGATCGTCAGTTGATAGTAGACTTTGCGATTTTAGAAAATAGTGAGCGATTATACTCACCATATCGTTTAGATTGACATTTCGTCATTGGGGCTCATCCTATCGAATGGCGTGTTGCTGGGATGTGATCTAAATCGGGTTGGAGAATAATTCTGTTATGTGAACTCGGATTTGAGGGGGGGAGTGCCTGAAGTTCACTGTTTGTAAGTGTTGACTGCCTTTCTCTGGATCAGGAAGATAGCTTTTCCCTGTTTAAGGATAGGGGCTATGAGCATAGGATTCTGAACATAATCTGTAAATTTGCATGACCACTATTGGGGGCGTTGATGCAAAAATCTCTAGGACTCTTAACTGTTTGAGCTGTTATTAAATACGGTGAAAAATTTTCCCTGGCGATTTAAGGTTTTCGTGGGGCGGCATTGGAGAGGTAATCCTATGTTTGCAAGCCTATTACTTGCTAAGGGTCATATTGATGACAGTTGAAGAAACGCTTCCTCGGCAGCCGCTTTTTCGGCGGCCTTGATGGTGCGACCTGCTCCCGTACCTAGACAGTCGCCTTTGATCCACACTTCTGCGGCAAAACGTTGTTCTTCATTTGCCGTGTCACTTAATTGATGAGTGTCTTGTACCCGGTATTCTGGCAAAACACCGAAATGGGCTTGGGTCCATTGCTGGAGGGCTGCTTTGTAATTTTGGTAAGCGGGGTCGGCTCTTACCGTGGCGGCTCGCTGCTGTAGTTTTGGTGTGAGCCAGGGTTCAATTAAGGTTAGGTCTTGAGTGCTTAAATATAGGGCTCCTAGGAGGGCTTCGAAGGCGTCGGCGAGGCGGGATGATTCTCCTTTGGGGTCACCCATGGCACTGGGGCCAATGATCAAATAGTTCTGGAGACCGTAGATCTGAGCGAGGTCAGCAAGGGTGCGATCGCTTACAAGAGCAGCGCGCACAGCAGACCAGTCACCGACTTGGGTGGCACGATCGTTTTCCCACAGTAGTTTTGCCATCAGTAGTCGGATTACGGCATCGCCCACAAATTCAAGTTGTTCGTAATTGGCTGTGGATGATGCTGTCGGGTGGGTGAGGGCTAAATCAAGGAGTGACCAATGGACGGATGTGACGTTCGTTAGGCCGAGACGGGAAAGCAGGTTTTGAAGCTGTCGCTGTCGACCGGGGTTGGTGATTTTTGAGGACATTGGGAGGCGTCACAAACCTGTTTAGTGAAAGAGCAGGACATAAGCCGGGTTCTGTTCTCCTTGTGGTCAGCGTCGTTTTGGCAAAGCCAAGACTGGCGAATCACAAGGGGGCGGTTATCTATCTGGGTCATTTGTTACCAAATGCCTCAAGCGGCCTCAAAAGCTGGAGCTGGAAAAAGACCAACCTGGCTCCATCTGCCTTGCTCCCCACCGGGGTTTACCGAGCCAACGCCTCTCGACGTTGCTGGTGCGCTCTTACCGCACCCTTGCACCCTTACCTGTGCGTGACCAGCACGCCATCGGCGGTATGTTTCTGTGGCACTCTCCTCACGGTCACCCGCACTGGGCGTTACCCAGCAAGTCTGATCTTTCGGGAGCCCGGACTTTCCTCAAATTTACCTCAAGGTAAATTTGCAACCACCTGCGCCTACTCTTTCGCTCCTTATCTTAGCTTGGTGGTTGTTGATTTTTGCTCCCAACATACGCGGAGAAGGGCAAAATACAAACGGAACTAAAAGACTTGGGCATCAGCTGAGACAGTGGTAATCTTTTTTGCTCTATTCGCAAATTATTCGCGAGCTTTATTTTTGAGTTATGCTCAACCCCAGAAAACAGACACCGCTCTAACGAGATATCGACATTCTAGATTTCCTCTGCCGATAGTCAATAGGGCGATAGGGTCGATTTGCTTCGATATTTGTGTTGGGAAGGGTTACATCTAACGGCTAGTGGTTCATGAGGTCAAAGACCATGTTGTACAAGCATCCATTGACGTTTACATGGGCAGTTTTGATTGCCTCGACAGTTGTTCCTGCTCCTATCGCACCTCAGGTGCTAGCGCAATCTGTGCCGGTGTTAACAGCTGTATCAGCGGAAAACCAGCTGAAGATTGGCGACTCTAGCCAGATGGCTCCCATCAATCAAGCATTGAAAAAGGCGTTTGAAGATCAGTATGCCAAGGCTGAAATCGCGATTCAATCGGGGGATGTTGCTGCTGATATTGATGCGGTGCTGGCTGGAAAGATTGACTTAGCTTCTATTAGCCGTCCACTTACTGAGGATGAGCAGAGTCAGGGGCTGATACAGGTGCCGGTGGCTCGGGAAAAAATTGCGATTGTGATTGGGGCTGAGAACCCTTTTCAGGGCAGCTTGACAATTGAGCAAGTGAATCAAATTACTGCAGGTGAGATTACCAACTGGAAGCAGGTTGGGGGAGCGCCGGGCCCCATTCGCGTGATCCAGCGTCCGCCGACGGGGAATGCGGCCCAGGCGCTGCAGCGGTACCCTGATTTACGCACGACGTTGGCGGGTAAGGAGGGGAATCAGGCTCCGGTGACGATTGATGGCTTGGCAGCCGCATTGGGGAAGGATGGCCTTAGTTTTGCCCTTGTCAGTGAGCTGGCGGAGCGTGAAGGTATTCAAGCGCTTTCTATGTATGGGACTTGGCCCGCGGATGAGCGATATCCTTTTTCACAGCCTTTTACCTATGTCCATCGAAAAGATGCTAGCCCGACGGTTCAGACCTATTTAGATTTTGTTTCCAATGAGGTGGGGCAGCGCGCTGTTGAAGATGCGATCGCAACTCCCAATGCTTATGTCACAGCACCTAAACCGCCGAAACCATCGGAGGCTTCGTCGACACCGAAAGCGGACGGAAATGCACCTTCACCCAACACTGAGAACAATGCCAATACAGCTCAGCTACCGGCTCAAGCTCAAACAAATTCAGGGTTAGACCAGATTGATTGGTTACCGCTGGTGCTGTCTCTCTTGGGGCTAGGACTATTGGCTTTGGCGGTCTTGAGGGCAACGGCTGCCCGTCGGAAACAGCAGAGTGTGCCAAAACCCGCCCCTGATTATGCCAATCGCGTCAGAACAGAGATGTCTCCGCAGGTTGAACCGGATACTGATGGGGCTGATTCGGGAGTAGAGTTTGGCGGTATTGATCTGGAGCCAGACCCGAGCTCGGCAGATGAACTAGACATTTCACCTCAAGAGTCACGCCGACAGGAATATATTGTTCCAGAATTTGTGGAGTTCAACACGCAAGTTCAGGCTGCGACCACTCATCTGCAAGAAGATAACCCTCAAAATAGGGACGACAACTCTGCAGCGTCTGAGACGCGTCTACAAGATGATGATGCGACAACATTGCAGCCTCCGCAGAACCCTGAAGATCAAAGTTAGCTACCCAAGATAAAGGCAATCACAAACAGCCCATACATCACGCCAATTTTAAGAGAATTGAGGGCTTCTCCCCACAGGGACTTTCGGGCTTTAAAGGCGTTGCCGTAAAATAGCCAGCTGATTAATTCTCCGGTCAGTAACAACAGAGCTGCCACGGTAATGTCCCAGTAGGCGAGCTGACCCGCAACAGCGGCCAAGGATACCCCCAAGTAAACGCCAAACAGCAGGGTGATCAGCAAAAGAGCGATGCGACGCCACGGGTTGCGAAGTTCTTGGCTAATCTGTCTACCGAGACTGTCGATGAAGGTGTTAAGGCGAGTATTTTGCATGGGCAATGACGCGAAACACAGTTAAGAATCGAGCTTAATATAAACCGAGCTAAACCTGGGCTGTAATCCATGATAGATAAGACTGGGAACCCGCACTTATGGGAACGGCCACAATCTCAGGGACATCGTAGGGATGTAGGGCTAATATATGTGCTTCTAGGTCCTGAAAGCGGTTGAGCTCAGTTTTGATAATGAGCTGCCATTCTTCATCTTTTTGGAGTTGATTGTCCCAGGTGTAAATGGAGGTGACGGGCATAAGGCTGACGCATGCGGCCAGTTTCTCTTGGACAAGAGAGGTTGCGATCGCATCTGCCACTTCTCTCGATGGAGCCGTCACCAGCACAATGGTGTACTTAGAGGTTTCAGCATGGGCCATATCGAAGAGACGTGAAACATTACGCCCCATCATACAGGTGTTTTTTTGAGAATTTACACCCCAGAGACGGGTTGGTAGATCTTTGCCGCGAGCTCAGCACGGGCAGAAACGTCTAACTTCCGAAAGATGCGTTTAAGGGTCTGCTTGACTGTATTTTGAGTGATCCATAACTCAACGCCGATCTGAGTATTGGTGAGGCCTTGGGCGACCAAGGTTGCAATTTGCTGTTCCCGAACGGTGAGGTGATGGAGGTAGAGCGATGTTGGGGCTCGGAGACTCGCGAGCTGGGTCGAAATATGGGTGCAAACGGCACTGAGCTTGGCAATATCAATGGTGTTGAAGGCGGGGGTCCCCTGCCCACGGGCAAAGTGAAGGGTGCCTATTAATTTTCCCCCGCCAATAATGGGGCCGGTCATAATGTGCTCGTGATCGTATTCAGAGCAGCAGAGATTATAGAGGGGGCTCTGTTTCCAGTCCCCTTGAGGCAATACGAGTTCTTCGTGGGCGGGTGCATGATACTTCAGCACATACTTGAGAACGGGATCAACGGCTCTGCCGACCTGTTCGTAACGGTCGACAAAGGCCTCTGAGACGCCGTGAACATCAGAGCTGGCAAACCTTGCTTGCTGATCTAACAAGTAAATTCCCCAGCGCTCCACCTGGAAGTGGTCGCTGATGTGGTCCATAAATCGAGAACGTAGAATTTGCTCTGTCGGGGAGGTTGCGATCGCATCAAATAAGCCGTGCAAATTCATCTGAAAAATGATTAAAGAGTACTCAACTGAGGACTATCCGTGTCGTGAGCCCCCTTCTAGCATAGTGGGATATTCCCTGATAGAAGAAGGCGACCCCCACATGCAGCAGACCCAAATTGGTTTTTTCATTTATCCAGATGTTGTGCAACTTGATGTCATGGCGGCCTATCAAGTGCTTGCTTTTCCACCCCAAACGACGCTGCATCTGATTTCTAAAACGGCTATACCCCTCAAGAGTAATGAAGGACTCTCCTTACAGCCCACCGTCACCTTCGAAGATTGCCCTCCCTTAGATATTATTTGTGTGCCCGGAGGGGGACTGGGACAACTAGAAGTCATGCAAGACTCGGAGAGCTTGGACTTTCTACGGCAACAGAGTCGTCTGGTTCAGTACATTACGAGCGTTTGTACTGGATCGCTGATTCTAGCTGCAGCAGGACTTTTACAGGGGTATCGCGCCACTACTCATTGTCTATTCCATGATCAATTAGCCATGCTGGGAGTAGAGGTGGTGTCAGAGCGAGTGGTGATGGATGGTAATCGAATCACGGGAGCTGGGGTCACCTCTGGTCTGGACTTTGGCCTGACCCTTCTCAGTCTGCTGTATGGTGAGACGATGGCAAAGATGGCACAGCTGATGATGGAATATAGTCCGAATCCACCCTTCAACTCAGGTACCCCCAATACGGCAGAGCCAGACGTTATTGCTGCTTTAACGCAGGCCGGTCAGCCTTTGATGGAAGCCTTTCTTAAGCAGACTCAGGCCACCGCAGCCCAGTTACAGATATTCCCTTGAGCGGATCAGCTGCACTCACTTGAAAGAAAAGTCCAAGGGGCAGATGTCTGAGCTATTGCAACAAAATCAAGCGTATTTGAAGACCCTGATTGAACCCTGTGCGTCGGAACTGGATCGTGATCCACAGGCATTGGCTCAGACCCTGAGAGAGGTGGGAACTCTTAACCTCCTGGCTTTGCGGGTGTCTGCTCAGTGGGGTGGCCAGGGCCTCAATGAGCTGACTTTTCTTCAGTTCCAGGAGTTCATTAGTCGGTATTCGGGTGCGTTGGCTTTTTTGCAGACCCAGCACCAGAGTGCTGCTGCAATGCTAGCCTCGAGCCAAAATGAAGCTCTAAAACGCCAGTATCTGTTGGATATGGTCACCGGCAAGGTTTTAATGGGCGTCGGCTTCTCTCAACTGAGACGTCAGGGTGATCCATTGTTAACAGCATTGCCCTGTGAGGGCGGCTATCAGCTCTCGGGTCAAGTGCCTTGGATTACAGGTTTTGGCTGCTTCCAGTGGTTTGTTGTGGGGGCTATGCTGCCCAGCGGTGAAGCTCTGTTTGGAGTGGTGCCTTTCCAGGCTCAGGTTCAATTGCAAGGGGGCCGTCTTCATTTAAGTGCGCCGCTGCGTTTAGCTGTCATGGAATCCACTCAGACGGTTGAGGCTGTTTTGCAGGATTGGTATTTACCGCAAACCCAGGTTCTCTTCCTGAAGCCTCCAGGCTGGATCCAAGAAAAAGATCGGCACAACGTTCTCAAGCACAGTTTCTTTGCCTTAGGGTGTGCCCAAGCTGGGCTCGATATTGTGGCGGCAGCACAACAGGAGCTGCCGGATTTTGTGGAGGAGAAGTTGCGATCGCAACTCCGAACGCTAGACATTTGCCGTCAAGCCATCTATCAAGCCCATCTAGAC
>CALFCG010000107.1 GCA_937951315.1 uncultured cyanobacterium | reverse complement strand
GAAGAGTATTAAAAACAATATTATTTTCAGGAATTAAATTAACAAAAAGAAACCTCAACTCAATATCGAAGCACCTGACACTGGGCATCGCTGCCAAGATATTCCTGGAGGGACGTGGGAATACTCTTGAACTTGCTCTGCCCACGTATGGCAAGGGTGATCGATAGTAAGAAAGCCAATGACACCTTCCAAAAGACCCTGCCAAAGAATCGTGCTGTCATGGTGAGAATGCATCCAGTCTTTGACAGTTTTATCAGCCCCTTACGCATTCAAGCCTGAAATTGTAGCCTAGATCCTATTTCGCTCCCCCCGACTGCAACATACTGGGAGAGAGTGTTTCGTGAAATTTCTATGGGACTTAATATCCGTACGTCTTTGGTTGTGGCAGGTCTTCTGAGTAGTCTCGGTCTTCCCGCCGCCGCCGTCTCAGTGACCTCGATAGATCTTGATGGCCTCAACCTAGGAGCCACAATCGTGGGTCCAGTGGGACCCACCGTCGATACGACTTTGACCAACACTTCCGGTGAAGGCGTCGGTGATTTAATCAGTAGCGTATCCTGCCCTAGCGGATTCACAGTCTGCGCTCCTCCCAATAACCCCGCCGGTACGATCTATACCTATCGGCATCAAGTGACTCCTGGGGTTGACTTTCCCAACGATGCCCCTTTTCCCTCGCCGAGTACCATCTTGCCTTTAACCGATGTGGGCACGTTTCGACTGAATTTTTCAGCAGAGGGGTTCAACGGGGTTGCCGGTTATAGCTTCTCCGATGCTGCAAATGCTCTCAATGATGGTGTTGAAATTACAACAACCCAGAACAATGATGGTTCAATTGCCTGGGACCTATCTGATGGTTCAGGTTGGGACACGAATGAAAGCATTACCTTTTTCTGGCAAACAACCCAACCCCCCTCGGGTCCTGGTGGGAGTTATGGCATTGCCAATGCCTCACAAATCGGCACCGCCCAAGGTCCCTTACCAATTCCAGTCTCCCTAAAACTGTAGACAGCTGAACCAGCGTGAGTATTCATTAGAAGGAGTCTAGACAAGTCTTTTTGGCGAATGCCTTGTCCAACGTGAATGCTCAGTCGTTTCTGGTTTACAGCGACCTCCCACTGGTTCAGTTGATCAGAGGTCAGCCCTAAACAGAGTCGGTTCAGGTGCGAACGGTGATGTTCGCTACAATTAAGCACGAGATCGCTTGGGCCCCTGATAGCCGTGGGGCAAGTTGATCACGGCCACACTCCGGGAGCTGGGAACCGACCCTGATGACCTCTACTCAAAAACCTCAGCGCCTCAAGATTCTTCTCTCTTATCTGCGCCCCCATCGCACCAAAGTTTTCCTGGGTATCTTTGCGCTGTTGCTGGTCAACGGATTAGGGACTTATCTACCGCTTCTCATTGGCCAGGTGATTGACGATCTGCAAATCGCATTTAGCATTGAGCAGGTCCAACGCTACGTCCTGCAGTTTTGTCTGTTAGCCTCCATCATGTGGGTGATTCGGATGGCCTCACGCATGTGGCTATTCGGCGCTGGCCGACTTGTTGAGTTCGACATTAAGCAGCGGATCTTTGAACACCTTCTCCGCTTAGAACCCTCTTACTTTGCCACCCATAATGCTGGGGATTTAATCAACCGGGCCACGAGTGACGTGGAAAACATTCGCCGGTTAGTGGGATTTTCAATTCTGAGCATTGCCAACACGGCCTTCGCCTATGCCTTGCGGCTGCCCAACATGCTGAACATTGATGTCAGTTTAACGTTGGCGACCCTCGCGGTCTATCCCATCGTCATGATTGTGGTGAATGTCTTCAGTCACCGCTTACGAGAGCAGCAAGCCGCAGTCCAAAATGCGTTATCTGAACTCAGTCAGCTCGTTCAAGAAGACATGAGCGGGATGGCGCTGATCAAGATTTATGCCCAAGAACCGATGGAGCAGCAGGCATTTGAAGCGCGGAATCAAGAGTTGCTCAATGCTAAGGTTGCCCTCCTCAAAACGCGAAATATTTTATTCCCGGTGGTGGGCGGCTTTGCCAGCATTAGTTTACTTGTGCTGCTGTTCTTTGGTGGACGTGCGATCGCAAATGCCACGATCACGGTGGGCGACTTTGTCTCACTGCTGATATACGCCCAGCAACTGATTTTCCCGACCGCGATTCTAGGCTTTACGATCACGGCCTATCAGCGAGGTGAGGTGAGCATCGATCGCATTGAAGCGATTCTCTCCGTTCAGCCCAAGGTTGAAACGCAGTCCCACAGCATTTCACTCCCGAGATCGGAGGTCAAAGGCCAACTCACTGCCCGCAATCTCAGCTTTAGCTATGGCAAAGAGGTGGCCCTCAACGGTGTCAACTTTGAGATTAAAGCTGGTGAAATGGTGGCGGTGGTCGGTCCCATTGGCTCTGGTAAATCAACACTCGCCAATGCCATCCCTCGCCTGCTAGATATCTCGGCAGGACAACTGTTTGTTGATGATCAAGATGTAACGCAACTGGTCTTGGGCGATCTGCGCGGTGCCATTGCCTATGTCCCTCAGGACAGCTTTTTGTTCAGCACCTCTTTGCAAAATAATATCCGTTACGGTGTCCCCAACCACGAGCAAACGGATGTGGAAAATGCTGCCCACCAAGCCCAGCTCCATGGTGACGTCTTAACCTTTCCGAAGCAGTACCAAACCTTAGTGGGCGAAAGAGGGGTCACATTGTCAGGGGGACAACGACAGCGAACGTCTTTGGCTCGGGCCTTAATTCTCGATGCCCCCATCCTGATTCTGGATGACGCACTATCCAGCGTTGATAATCAAACCGCCACAAAGATTTTGCAAGAACTGGCCCAACAGCAGAAAACGGTAATCTTCATTTCACATCAGATGTCAGCCGCCGCCATTTGCGATCGCATCCTGGTCATGGATCACGGCACCATCGTTCAAGAAGGTCCCCATGCCGATCTGATCGAAAAGCCAGGACTGTACCAGTCTCTCTGGAATAAACAAAAATTAGAGGCCAATCTCAATCAAGCTTAAAGTCTTCTACTCAGCCACCATCGCCCCAACGATCCAGACCATTGCACAGCAATGTTCGCAACAGGAACTGGGAGCAACCACGAAAATCCTCGCTCATATCCGTCAATCGTCCCCTGAGGGCGGAGAAATCTGTATCGGCCAAATACATCGATATCACCCGGCATTGACCTGCTTGTAGAGGAAAATCTGGAAATCAGCCCCCTCAAATCCTAGCCACTTTTTCTCAAAATGTATCCAACAGTGTTGACAGAGGTTGGAACCATAGTTGATGATCGCAACCTGTGCAATATTTCTTAATTTATTCATGTGTAGCTTATTATGAGAATACAAATCTTCAGAAACATAGGCATCTAGAACAAGTTGTTCTAATTCGCACTTGTTGCTTCCAGACTTATCTGCATTTAAAGGCTCCCAATAGACGCCTCAAGACACCCAGCCCCCGCTTTGCAGTCTCTCAAAATACGGCAAACCAAGGGATTAATGGATGGGCTTCTATTGCGTGATGAGACTCTCTTTATAACTGTAATTTTATATCCGTCATGCTAGATCTTAAGCACAAGTCAGTCCATCAACTGTCTTCTCCGAAGGCGGAACTTGAATCTTTGCCTTATGTACGAGCACTCCGGCCACAGCAGTGGACAAAGAACCTGATTGTTTTTGCTGCACCGCTGTTTGCCTTTCGTCTGACAGTGGACTCTCTGATGCAAGCGGGACTTGCGTTTCTCCTATTCTGTTGTGTCTCTAGCTGCTTCTATCTGCTCAATGACGTTTTCGATGTTGAAGCTGATCGGCGGCACCCGGTCAAAAGAAATCGCCCCATTGCTGCCGGTCTAATCTCTGTCCCGGTAGCGGTTTCAATGGCATTGGGCTTGTTAACCTTCAGTCAGGTCATCAGTTGGCATCAATCGTCGGCCCTGGGTTTGACCTTAATCGCCTATGCACTCCTGCAGGTGGCCTATAACCTCAAGCTCAAGCATGTCGCCCTCTTAGATCTATTTGCGATCGCCAGCGGTTTCATTCTGCGCGCTTGGGCCGGTGCTGTAGTCGTGGGAGTGAGCCTATCCCCCTGGTTTTTGCTCTGCACTGCGATGCTCGCTCTGTTCTTAGGTATCGAAAAGCGTAAAGCCGAGTTGCGTCATTTAGAACTGTCCAATCGCAAAACACGCTCCGTCCTCCAGCACTACTCCATGCCATTGTTGAATCGCATGGAAGGCATTGTTTCCACTGCGGCCACCATGAGCTATGCCCTCTGGAGTGCAGGCCCCGCCCTACAGGGTGCCACCACACCCTGGATGCTCTGTACGCTGCCGTTTGTGTTGTATGGCATCTTTCGATATCAGCTCCTTAGTGTTCCGCCCGAAACAACTTTCGTTGGCGATGTTTACCGCGATCCCAAAACAACCGCTGAGCGTCCAGAAGACGTTTTATTAAAAGATCGACCGATTCAGCTAACGCTTGTGGGATGGGTGCTGACCGTTTTCATCATCTTGCTGCTAAACAGCCAAGGAATCATTTCCTAGGCATTGCGAAGGGTTAGAACTACATCAGATCCACACATCAGGAACTCTGCAAGCAGTTCCTGATGTTTTGAGTACAAATTTATAAGAAAGATAGAACTGAAAGCTATGAGCGCTAGGACTCAGAAGATTAACGGACGCGCCAGTGGCTTAGGTTTACTCCTGGCTATCACCGTCATCTTTATCATCCTAAGGTTCGTCCATATAGAAGCTGACTTCCCCAGTGGCATCACCTCTTCCATGGCCCTTTATACAGATGAAGGCTGGCATTTAAGCGGTGCAGTCAACCTCATTGTGACGGGGCAATGGTATGTGAAGGGCGATTTCAACCCGGCAGTGAATTTACCCGTCGGACATTTGATTCAGGCCCTCACATTCTCGACGTTTGGCATGAGTCTCGCCTCGGCTCGATCAACGGTGGTCGTCTTTTTTGCGCTGCTGGTTGCCCTCGTCATTGTGCTATTGCGCAAACATGCGGACTGGCTCGCAGCCCTGTTCGCCAGCTTCTTCTTGGCCGTTAACTTCTTTGCCTTTGCCTACTCTCGATTCGCCATTCTAGAAATCTTGATGTCGGTGTTTGTACTGCTTGCATTCCTGATCGCAGACTCTCTGAGGCACAAAAGCAACCTGGGGGTGATTGCCTGCTCATCCCTGATCCTGTTAGCAGCAGTCTTGACGAAAAGTACAGCAGTCTCGGCACTCCCAGCCTTAATGTATCTCTGCAGTACAAGGGGAAACACCCGTAAAGACAAAATTCTATTTGCAGCTCTATCGGCAAGTCTATTTGCCGGCTGCCTCTATCTCTACAATCTGCTCGCCGCACAGATCTATTTCGAGGATTTTTACTACTTCAAGAATCTCGCCCTTGACGATCGATTCAGCTCATCACTCTTCGAAATTGTTAAAAACTTTTTGGCTAGCATTCAGCAAGCCAGCCGGATAGAACCTCTCATTTATCTCTTTACGTTGGTATCTAGCCTCTTTTTAGGGTTTCGCTCCCCAGCCTTTAGACAAAATATCCTGGTCCACACCGCTCTGCTCTGGATGTTGGCCTATTTTGGCGTGTTAAGCGTCACCATCTATCATCCCTCTCGATACTTTTTGCCTCTCATTGCCCCCCTTGCAATTCTGTTCGGTCTTTCCATCTCTTCGCTGCATCAGTTTTTCGGTCAACGCTCTGCCTTGTTCGCTCAAGTGCTGATTGTGACTTTTATCTTGATCACAAACGGTTCGAGAATTATTGGCTATTTAAATCAGCCACAATTTACATTTGTCGAGATGGCCCAAGAGGTCCAGAAGATCATGCAGGCTAATCAGAGTCAGGATCGCGAGTCTCTATTGCTCGGAAATTTTGCCAGCGGTATCAGCCTAGCCACAGGTATCCATTCGACCAATACAGAACTCACAACCCAGCCCCTGCCCCAAAAACTCAAAACTCTGGCCCCACAGTTCTATGTATCCTTGGGCCACGAACCTGAGGTTGTCGACGTCCTCAGCGAATCCTATGAACTTCAACAGGTTGCAGACTGGGATGTTTTCAACAATTACATGGATGACAAAAAGGTCTATCTATTCAAGCTCATTCATAAAAGTAAGGCTGGCTAAAGACGTGCCCTGCTCGTTAACTTAAAGAGGTGTCCACCGCGGAGAGATCTCACCATGGCCCGTAAAACAAGACGGAACTTTCTGATTTCGAGCCTCGCAGCGGCGGGAAGCGCGGTGAGCTGTAGAGCCCTCACTCAACCACCCCGTACGGGTCCTGTTCTCGAACGCACGACGGGACAGATGCCAGAACGGGTACTGGGCAAAACCGGGGTGACGTTACCGATTTTAGGATTGGGTGGAGCAGGACGCACGCCTCTCTCGAAGCCGAAGCAAGAAAAAGATGCGATCGCAATTATTGAAAAGGCCCTCCAGCTTGGCATTCGTTACTTCGACACCGCCGCCAGTTATGGTCCCAGCGAAAAATATCTGGGTAAGATGCTGCCGCAGTATCGCAAGCAAGTCTTTATCGTCAGCAAAACCGGAGCCCGTGACCGCGACGGCGCCTGGCGCGATTTAGAACAGTCACTCAAACGGCTCAAGACCGATCATCTGGATGTCTGGCAGCTGCACCATGTGTCCTACCAAAGCGATATTGATTCTATCTTTGCCAAAGACGGTGCCATCGAAGCGATGAAAGAGGCCAGAGAACAAAACATCATTCGCTTTAGTGGCATCACCGGACACCGTGAACCCGACATTATTGTCCAAGGTCTAGAACGCTATCCCTTTGACACCACGCTGGTCTCGATCAATGCCGCTGATATTCACCACCCCCGCCCCTTTGCCACTACCGTTCTACCGGTGGCCCAAGCGCAAAATGTCGGGGTGGTTGCCATGAAAGTTCCGGCCTACGGCAAACTATTGCAACCCGGCGCCCTCAAAGGAATGCGTCAAGCAATGGGGTATTCCCTCTCACTGGCGGGGGTTCATTGCTGCATCATTGCTGCCGAGACACCGCAACAGCTAGCGGATAATATCGCCGTGGCACAGCAGTACCAACCCTTAGCCCAAAGCGAAATGGAAAACATCGAGACGTTGACAGCCAATATCTGGGAAGAGAATACATTCTTCCGAGCTTGGTCCTAACGCTGCGCGCAGACCTGATCTGCAGAGCGTCTACGGCAGAAAACTTTGCCAGAAAGAGAGCCCAGAAAGCAGCCTTCAATATTTGCTAGGCTTGAGAAAATTCGCAAATTGAACCATGCTCTTCAATTCTGCACTCTTTCTTTTGGTCTGTCTCTTTACTGGGGGCGTATTGATCGCTGTGATCAAAGTGTTAGATCGATTCGTGGGGCCTTTTCAAAAGCAGCTGCAGCCGCCTGAAGGCTCCCAAGATCATCCCATCGGACATCATCTCAATCCTGTAGATGCAACCTTGATCACCTCTGAGCCCTATGAAGCCGCCGCAGAATGTCTGGAGGGCGCAGGCGAGGGTCTGGCAACAGCGAGAGAGTCTGGTATTGAGACCCTCTCAGGACTTGCCGAACATCTGCCTTCCTAGATCGCTCGGCATAACAAGGGTTGTGAGGTTGTCATAGCATCCCTTCTGAATAAAAGAGCTAGAGGGTAGGACCGATCAAAGACGGTAACTGATGTTCTTGTTCGATCAGTCGCTCGTTGATTGCCGATAGCATGCGCTCATCCGATAGGTCTTGAGGCAAATTGAAGTTACCCATACTATTCGAGGTTGCGATCGCATCCCCGATAGAAAGCGACGGATATCTTTGGTCCCGCAGCGCATGGATAAATTTCAAGGTCCGAAAGGCATCAAACCAGCCCCAGAGAAAAAAACGGAAATGGGGCAAATCTCGACATTGCCGGTTGGCTTGCATCAAGATTTTCTCTAACCCCATCACCTGTAGAATCTCTAGCAGGATTCTATCGACAGGCCACCATCTTGCCAACCCCTGTTGCAAAATTAAGGCCCGATCACACCAAAGTCGTTCGATTAAGCCCAGCCAAGTCTGAAGTTGTCGAAAAACGTCAGGATGATAAAGCTGTAGATCAGGGGCATGACTCAGTCGTCCCATTGCCGCTCCCGTCCCAAAGGGGACTCGCCCCGATATCCGCGAAGACAGTGAAACAATCGGTGCTTTCAGCCGCTCGACCGGCCCTGTTTTCGCCAGCTTATTCAGCATGTAAAAGTCTTCCGCCGCTTGTCGCCTCGGAAAACCACGCACGGCGACATAATTGTGGGCATTAATTTTCAACAGACTCCCGATATTTTGAAAGGCATAGGGAGAAGCTGCCGCAGCCGTCTGCAACACGTAGTAGCGCAGAGAGATCTCGTACTGCAAGATATTGCGATGGGGTGGGCAATGACGAAATGGATAAATGGCCACAGCCACATCAGAGTCGACCTCATTTAAATATCCGGCAGGTAGCTCAACATCGGCATCAGTGCAGTGAATCCAGGGGGACGCCACAATCTGGTCGGCAATACAGGCAACGGCCAGATCTCCGCCGATTTTGCGTGCGAGTCCAACCCCCTGCTTGTGGGGTAGCATTCGCCCTGGGGTGCAGCAATCCACAATCAACAGGGTGGTCTGATCAGAGTGGGGCACAACGGTGAAGGGAGACGCTTCGGGGTGGAAATATTGGAGACAGTTGCGCGTATTTTGAAGTGCTGTCAGATATTCAGCGGTGGGTTCTGCTGACTCTGCGGCTTCTGCTGCATTCACCACCACAATCACTAAGGTATTGGGCAGATCTTGAGAAAGTACCTGTTCTAAACTCTCTGGCGACTCGTTATGGGCCGGAATGACAATGACAAATTGATAGGAATGGCGCAACCGCTCCTTAGGTTTAAAGGCCGTGACAATCGGTTCGGCGTAGCGGTCTAAATAGGAACGGTAGGGGTTAGCGGGCATTGCGGCAGGGACCGGGAGAGTGCTGTTGAATGAGATCTGGGATTAAAGCAATTGATCAGCATTGAGGCTGATGCTTGCCCATGAACGATGTATATCAAACAACGATGTATAAAGAAGCCTGAGTAACGGTCTTCAAAGGTTGAGAGCGCATCCAATTCTAGGGGAAGAATGCTCCAGGCTGAGATGGCAAATCAATGGAGTGCCGCTCTGATCGGTAGTTTCTCTAAGAGGCTAGCTTCTTGCTTGAGCAACGTTTCCAGGCGCTCAGTGATGGCTTGAGAGTCAAAATACTGCTGGGCTAACGAAAGGAATAGATCAGCATGGCGGGCTTCAGAACGTGCGATCGCAACATAAAATCCTTGCAACTTTCCGGTGGGGAGTGCATCGGCAATACAGGTAAATCGCTCTAGACCACGCGCCTCGATCACTCCGGCCACCAACAGCCGATCTAGAAAGTAATGCTCAGTTCCTTTACGAATCAGAGCCCGAAGCTGATTCACGTAAGGATCTTTTTGGTCTGGCGGCACCGTAAGCTGGCGCTCTCGAATCAACTTAAAGACATCACGATAGTGACTGAGCTCTTCAATCGCTAAGTCAATCATCTCAGCCACTAACTCTGGCTTATCGGGATAATGAGCCGCTAAGTTCATCGCAACCCCTGAGGCTTTTTTCTCATTGGCAGCATGATCAAGCAAAAAAGGATCGAAATCGTTGAGGACGGTATCAATCCACTGTTGGGAACTTTGGCACTGAAGCTGCAGAGGCATAGGAGGTGGCAAATCGACAAACATCTCCCCCACATCATAGACAGGACTGAGACCAATCCTGCGTTTCGCTGGGAGGTTGCTAAACAACCGCTATTATTTTGTCGAGAACAGAAAGAAAAGATGTAGAACCTAGGAAACTGTTCAAACGTGGCTCAAAATGAATAAACTCTCACAAAAAGATACATCCTATTTAGAGTTGATCAACCCAGTTATTTTCAATTTTACTTAGTAAAAGTTTTGATGAGTTAGGGGGTTTTGTTCTACATAGCGGTTAGATAAATGCTTAAGCTAATCTCACCTTCTGTATGTCTCTATCTTATTCTGTGTAGTTTGAGCACTAGTATTTGCCAAGCCCAAATCAAACCAGATCGATCAGTCAATACACAAGTCCAATCATCAGATCAACTCAACATCGAGATCGATGGAGGGCAAGCGATTGGCCAAAATCTCTTTCACAGTTTCAATAGCTTTTCAGTACCGACGAATGGGGTAGCTCAATTTAATAATAAACCTGAGATTGCAAATATCATTAGCCGAGTGACGGGCTCTTCTGTATCCAACATTGACGGTACACTTCGAGCAAGAGGTACTGCCAATTTATTTTTGATTAATCCGAATGGGGTTTTCTTTGGGCCTAATGCGCGATTGGATATTGGGGGTTCTTTTTTAGCGAGTACCGCAGAAAGCATCACATTCTCCGATGAGCAGGTTTTTAGTGCACGCGATGGTCAACAGCCATCCCTGTTATCTATCAATGTGCCCATGGGATTGCAGTTCGGTGTTCAGCCTGGGCCAATCACGGTTCAAGGCTCAGCATTAGCTGTTGATCAGGGGCAAACTCTATCCTTGGCGGGTGGAGGGATAGAACTGACGGATGCTTCTCTGACAGCACTGGGAGGACGGGTAGAGTTAGGGAGTGTAGCAGAAGCAGGGGAACTTCAGTTTAATAGTGAAATTGGTTTTGAAGTTCCAGAGAATATTAAAAGGGCTGATATTGAACTATCAGATTCTGATGTGACGGTGGCATCAGATGGGGGGGGAGACATTGGCATTTTTGCGAAGAATATTAAGTTGTTTGCAAAGAGCAAACTGACAGCAGGGATTGCCGAAGATGAAGGGTTTGTGAATGCCCAAGCAGGGGATATCAACTTGGATGCCAGTGAGGGGATTGTGATTCAGCGCGCGAGTAAAGTTAGCAATCTAGTGGGCGTCCTTGAGGAAGAAGAGAATCAAGAACAACAGGCTTTTGGCAATGGTGGGGATATTACCTTAGATTCGAAGACTTTAACCCTTAGAGATGGTGGAGAAATTCGGGCAGATTTAACAGGCAAAGGCAATACGGGTTTAATCACTATTCGGGCCACAGACTCTATCTTTGCTGAGGGAAGAGTCCGACGCCCACCTGATGATCCAAGTGTGGGTGGTAATTATCTACAAAGTGGTTTATTCAGCAATGTGAACAACCAAGCTCAAGGGAGTACTGGGGATGTTGTGGTTGAAACAAAGAGACTAAATCTCAGAAGCGGTAGTCGTATCGAATCTAGTAGTTTTGGCGATGGTGATGCTGGGAAGGTGAAGATTCGAGCCAAAGAATCTGTCGAATTGCATGGACCCGATAGCAACATCTTCAGCAATGTGAATTTGAGCATCATATCAGAAGAGGATCAAATAGCTGTTATCGGGAATGTTGAAGGGGTGGATATTGAGACGGGCAATCTCGTTCTTAGAAGGGGCGGCAGTATTCACTCAAGTGTGCGTCGCGGTGGACCAAATGTATCAAACCCTGAAGTCATTGGTGAGGGTGGGTCTGGTTTAGTCAAGATTGTGGCAACAGATTCTATTTCTCTATCAGGGGAAGATGATGAAAATCGCCGCAGTGGTTTATTCAGTGTGGTTGCAGATGGAGTGACAGGTAGTAACAATCCTGGCATTCAGCTTGAGGCTAATTCCCTAACACTTAAGTATGGCGGGCAGATCAGCTCTGCTACAAATGGCCGCGGCAATGCGGGCGATATTGATATTAAGGTAACAGACTCTATTCTCCTGGAAGGGCGCGCAGTAAAGGGAGTTAGTGCAATCCTTAGTTCTGCAAACACTGGTTCCAAAGGAGATGCGGGGGAAATTACTATCGAGGCTGGTTCATTAACCACGAGAGACGGCAGCCTTATCTCAACCAGTGCTTTTGGTGAAGGTGACGCCGGACAAATTGATGTTTCCATCAAGGGACGTTTGTTTTCTGAAGGTGAAGATCTTTTAAATGCGAGCCCTGATATCAGTCCTTCTGGTGGTATTGAAAGCAGAGTGGGAGTGGATAGCACCGGCAATGCTGGTGGTCTCAAAATCAGTGCCAAGTCACTAGTTCTCAAAGATGGTGCTCAGCTATCCGTCACCACCCTTAGTAGTGGCTTTGCAGGGGACATCAACTTGACAGTAGACGACAGCATTTCGCTCTCTGGTGATAGGACGGGTGTGTTTGCTAACACGTTGGAGGGCTCAACAGGTAGGGGGGGGGACATTTTGATCGATCCAATTCATCTAACGATTCAGAATGGTGCTGAGATATCAGTTCAAAGTGAAGGGTCTGGCGCGGGTGGCAACATTGAGGCGACAGCCGGTTTTCTAACGCTTGATCAAGGGACGATTTCTGCATCTGTCACAAATCAGCAGGGTGGAGATATTACGCTCAACGTTGGCAACCTGCTATTACTAGGCAATGAAAGCCTGATTTCTGCACAAGCACTAAATAATGCAGCTGGGGGGAACATCACTATTAATGCTGGCAATGGTCTGGTCGTGGGTACCCGCTCTAACGGAGCAGGGAATGACATTGTTGCAGATGCATTTGCAGGCCAAGGTGGTGAAATTTTTATCAATGCTCAAGGTATTTTGGGATTCAACGTCCAAGAAGCATTATCTTCAAGCAATGATGTCGATGCCAGCTCAGATTTTGGGACAAGTGGCACGGTTGCCTTCAATACCCCTGAGACAGAACCGAGCGATAACATCATTGAGCTGCCTGAGCTTGTCGTTTTACCACCAAAGTTGGCTCAGCGATGTAGACCCGGACAAGCTTTGGGCAACGGAGAGTTTGTTAATGTCGGAAGAGGAGGCATACCAGCAGATCCGACTGCTTTAAGCACTTATCATGCAGTTTGGCATGATCTACGTACTTTCGATCAGGTCGCCGTTGCTAATGATGCCAAACTCAGTACCGAAAAATTCGCGAAACCGAGTTTTTCTTATCAACCAAAGAAGAGCCTTGTAGAAGCTCAGGGATGGATGAAAACACCCAAGGGAATGAAGCTCGTCTCTGCTAAGGGGGTTAAAGCTCCACTGGCACGAAACAGTCCACAGTTATGTTAATTTGCCCAAATGCAATCGATGTGATTTCACCATT
>CALFCG010000106.1 GCA_937951315.1 uncultured cyanobacterium | reverse complement strand
CAACAAACTGCGATTTTCTGCATCAATCGTGAGGCTTCCGCGAAACTCGCTAGATAGATATCCCAGTTCGATCAAGCGAGTGGTAGATGGCAGTGCCGCTTGGAGTCGAGGCAGCAGGGCCCCACAACTTCCTGACGTCCAGGTCACCACGGCCGCCAACTTGGGCCATAGGTCTGCAACTGTATTCCGCTCCATGACCTGCAAAAGTTTTAATATCGTGGATGGGTTGGCGGTTGCGATCGCAGTTATATTAGGCTCCGCCTTGGCAATGTGCGCGATCCTTCGATAGCGAGCTTGATAGTCTTCAATGTTGGATGCTGAGTTTACATACCGTCGTCGTAGTATCCAGGGCAAGCTTTTATACAACAAGCCAGACATCGAACCATAGGGTATTCCCGAAGATAATTGTCCCTCTACAGCTGCGCCCGTAATTGCGAGAATTTTCCCAGTGAAGAGATCTGGGGCAGATAGGAATTGCCCTGCAGCCGCTAAGTTTTGATCCCTCTGATAACGCTGTACCGAGCTTTGGGTGACAGGAATGAGCTTGGGTTTAGCTGTGGTCCCACTTGTTTGGGTGTAGAAAGTAGGCGGTTCGATTGTTAATTCTGGAGAACCTGTGTATGCTTGCCGTTCTATTGAAGAGCGTAAATCTTCATAGGTGTGAATAGGTACCTCCCGCTGATATTCCGCGACAGTGGCCACTCGATCAAAGTTATATTTCCGCCCAAAAGTAGTGGATACATTTGTGTTGAGAATCTGGAGAAGGAGATGTTGTTGAGTCTCTTCACCCAGCCTGCAATGATCAATAAACTGTTGCAAACCTCCCTGAACTGTTCTGCGCAGCTGGTGCTTAATAAATGGATTCATCATGCCCTTGACTTCAGCTCTGGGAAAAACAACGTGACGGTTACAACGCTCATTCAGCATGAAGGAATTGAGGGGGAATGCGGGGGGGAATCCCTTTCCCATATGGGTATTGGCCGTGTCTTTCAATCCAAAATTTATGCCGTTGGAATTTGTGAGAACAACTCCTATAGACCAATGGTTTGTACCTGCCTCCCTTGGGGGCGGAAGTAGGTACCGAACATCAAATCCCAAAGAATGAGATTGTTGCCGTAATTCTTATTTGATTCCTTCGACAATGTCGAATGATGCCAACGATGTAGCTCTGGGCCACTAATTACAATATTCAAAATCCCGAGCCTAAGTTCAATATTGCTGTGCTGGAAGAATCCGTTGATAGCGTAAAAGACAAAGTAGAGAGACAAGACGTGTGCTGATACATGGAGCAAAAGAAAAGGGAAAGCATCCAAGATAAACTGCAGTATTTTCTCAATGGGATGAAACCGGCCAACATTCAGCCAATACAGCTTTTGAGGGGCATGATGCACAGCATGAAGTCTCCACAATCCAGGAACCCATTCATGTGTTGCACGATGTAACCAATACCGAAGAAAATCTGAAATCAATAACATTAATATTGCTTGCACAATCGTTGGTGCTTGATGGAGCCAGTATGTTTCTAAAGTCAGGTAATGCATGGAAAGCTGCTCTAGAAGGAGGATCGCAATCAGAAATGAAAGCAATTGAGGAAGAAAAATTTGTACGATAACCATGAATTTTGTATCGGTTACCAGATTGAAGCGATTGGGCCACCATAACTCCCTGTGGGGAAACTCCTGTTCCAAGATCGCAATGCTGATTGCTGCGACAATCACAGGACAATAGGTACTGATCAATAACGAGCAATCAGCATTGAGCATCATCTCATGCAATACCAAGCCGAGAGAAATAACCACAGGATAGGCCATCCAAGCTACAAGCTTTGCGATGATGCCTGATCGGTGTTTCATCAACTTTGAGTCGATTTCTCTCTGGTTAAGGGACAGTTCTAGCTGATCTGTTAGTTGTTTGCTAGTCATAGTTTTCCCTAAAGCCACCGTAATGATCGTAGATCTTTGATCATTGAAGCGGGAAGGGGGTTTCTTTGATTTAAATCAAACCAAAAGAAGCCGTTGCTTGAAGAATTCAGCAAATTCAGGCAAAACATTTCTACCGTATGACTGGCGCTTACCAACGAATCTCGGCAAGGAAGAAGACGGTATATGAGTTGCTAAGCAGGGATTAGTGAGCACCGGCAGGCTTCACGGCTTTGAAGCGATTTAGTGATCGACAAGATTGAAGCGGTTTAGCTGAGTCTACCCAATCCTCATTCTGCTGATCCTATTGCATTTATAGAGATACGCTGGCGACATTGATCTCCTGGAAAGCGATGATAGATAGGCTTACAGAAATCGAAAAGGCCATAAGCATTTGGCTCATTGCAATATGACTTCTGTGATCGAATGTTTCTAAGCCAAGTTTTAGAAACGTGCAATAAACCAGTTAATCCATCCCAGCGGCCAAGGGTCAAGCTTCAAATTTTTACTTTAACGATTTGTTGAAAGTAGCACCAAAAATATTCTATAAATTGCTAGCGATTCACGAGTTGCGATCGCAACTCTATGCAACTGGACGCCCGTTCAGAATATCACTGGTCTTATAGCGATGCTTTGTCGTTGCCCTAAATGTATGTTCAAGCTTCCTATTACGCTGGCTGCCTCATAACACATGAGATTACAGGAGGTTTAGCAGCGATAAAGTTACCTTACCCCCTAGACTTTATATAATTAGACTTTTATCTATATTTGGGATACCAGGAAGCATTAAGGAGCATTTTTCCTGCGAGATAAGATCGTTCTGGTTTTTAAAAACTATATTCTGGTTGAATATCGTCAATATTTGCAGAATATATAAGTATTTTGAATTTATATCGATTGGAATAAGACTGACTTGGCATACTTCTGCTCCAGATATCTCGGGACAAAGTAGGCTTTCCGACAAAAGCCAAGCTAGCTGCATGCCCAAGCTGTCAAAGCAAGATTCTAACTCGCTAAATTCTCAAAAGACACTTTTCAGATAAGCGGGTATAGCTTAAAATCTACACCCGCTTATCTGAATTCTACAATACATAATATGGGAGGAATCAGGCTTTTACTAGAGCTTTCAGAACTTATGACCAGCTCTGTAATAATTAAGGCAATCGTAAGTTCTTTTACTCATCTTCCGTGATCTGATTCAAATGAATGTGCTTATAGCCCAGTTTGATTTCAAACTCGTCGCCGGACTGTAAACCCATGCTTTCGGTATAAGCAGACCCGATTACAATTTGTCCATTTTTATGGACTTTGACCCGATAGCTTGCCTCACGGCCTCTTCCATCGCCATTGGAGTTGCTATCAAGAGAAATTCCCTTGGCATCCAATATGGCGCTCATAAAACCACTTTGGTTGACTCGATCACCGACAACATAACCACATTCTTTAGCTTTCTCTCGTTTTGACAGGTGTGAGAGGTCCTGGAGTTTGCTGAGTAATTCTTTACCGACTAAGGGAGTAGATTCAGATTTCTTTGTCTTTGCCATTTGTTAGGAAGTTATTGTAATTTGTGTGTGAGTCAATGTTCATTCTAACGTTAAATAATAGAAATCATTGTTTTTGATTAATTATTTTCTCGGGATCTAACCTTATTTACCTTGATCGTTCTCCTTGTCCATTCTGCTTGATCAAGTTCAGCGATTGCTTCGTCGACTTCAGTGTCAGAGTCCATATCAATTAAGGCTAAACCTCTGGCATCACTAGCTTCACGTTCAGTATAAGGGCAAGCTTTTGTGACAGTGCCATATTCAGAAAAGACTTCTTGGAGGTTCTCCCATGTGGCATTGTAAGACAGATTACCGATCTAGATTGTCAAATAAATTCTTGAGAAACAATTCAAGACTCAAGGCTATTATGTTCTATTAAGATTAGTCAAAATCCACAGTTGCATGACAGAAATGTATGAGTTGATACTTTTTGTTTGATTTCTTAAGAGTAGTGTCTGTACAGAAGTAACCATAGACACTTCTTACTCTGTTCATGAAAAGAACTTTGTGGGAGCTAGGTTAAATATCTAAGTAAGAATAGAACATCCGTATGTCTACTTAACTTGGAACGAAGCATCTTCCAATATTATTTTTCTATTTCTAGCTCTTCACCCAATCTTTGGCTATTTTTTGCTCCCATATCCCGGCAAAGAGCGCTTCGAGCACATGACTAGTAAGGTTTTAGCAATCCTGAGACATCTCATACCGTGTGGGCATGTAAATACCATACGTTTTTCATCTCTAAATAACGCAAGAAGGTAATCTATGGCTAGATTCGTAGAATGCTTGGTCATGTATTTCTAAATTTAGCGCGTCATGGAAAGAGTGTGATAAAAGAAGGTCATCTAATATCGAAAGCATATTCACAGATTGATATCAATTCTGGCTAAACTTCCTGTGTTCCGCGTAGTGGGTTAAATGAAGGCACAAGTGAAATTTATATAATCAGTGAGGTGGGTCATCGTCGCAATTCAACGGGTCAGGAGTTCTGAGCTAGAGGATATATTGTTGTAACAGCGGGTAGAGATAAGACAGTGATTTGGGATATATCCACCATCACAAACCGATAGATTGTCAGTAGAGCAACTGAGCATTTTTCGGGCATCGCCCTAATCCCCTACAAAGCAAGTCTTTCATACCTCTGTTTCGACCAAAGGTTATTGATTGCACTCTTTCGTTTTTTTCGTGTGAGTAGGAAACTAAGCTTTTTTCTGAGCTTTTTCCCTAGCTGAGGGCCGAATATGACTTTTCTTCGCTGCAGTCTTTTAGGCCATGAAATAAATGCTTCAGATATGATTCGCAACTACTCTAGCTGATGCATCTTGCTGAATCCTGGCATCCTTGAGGTCAAACTTTCTAAGCAATATCTATAACTGTTCTAGCTACCTAGGGGTAGAAAGACCAGGCAAGCGATGCTTCTCACTAAAAATGAATGAGATATTTTCTGCAACGTATGCCTATCTCTCTAGCTTGTATGACTTATGTATACTTTGGGCATAATACTTTATATAACCTTATTAACAGCTATTTTGGCCTGATTTACATCTAGGCTCGGGTCTTTGCTAGCATTTTGTACGTATCTTCATGAGTTATCCATCAACGAAGGAATTAATGAGTCTATATAATGCCCAGCTTGAATCAACCCTAGAATTACTTCAGAGTAAGGGATTAGACATCAAAGATCCCCAAGTACGTTCCGTTGCTCGTGATATCGCGAATGATGCTCTGAAGAAGTATCTGAGCTAGTCGGTTCTGCGCCGACTCTTTCAATGCATTCCTTTTTTCTAAAATCCGGCTTAGTTTTTTCCTTGAAGTTTCTGTATTTCTTTTATTAAAAGGGCGTTGTTGCTTATATGGAAGTGTGGATAAAAATCTCCCCTTCTTGATATTGAATTAAGCAGCAACTGGAACAAGGGTGTGTTCGTGCAGTCCGGCAACAACTGCCTCAAGCCAAAACTGTACTTGAACGCTTTCTTGTGGCTAAAGCTTATCGCAATTGTGCCGATACGGTTCGAACATGCGAGGTCACACAACTACGAGACGACCTCTCTAAGCAAGAATATGACAGTATCAAAAGTACGATGTGGGCCTTTAGAATGCGCTTTGAAAAGCTCAAGGAGTCGGAGCAAGAACTGTACGTGCGATTGTTTACTTATTCTCTGGAGCTGAAGCAGGCATATGAACTCCGAGAGGCATTGACACAAATAGTGGAGCACCAGTCCACCAAAAACGGGGCTAAATGTGCCATCTGTGCTTGGTGTCAACGAGTACTCAAGAGTGAAATACAGTAAATTGACCGTTGCATATCTAAAATTGACAATTGGATAGAAGAGAAAGGCAACTATTTGCGAGAAGAGTGGGCCAGTAGATTTGTGGAAGGATTTAACAACAACGTCAAGGTCTTAAAAGAAGATGCGATGGTATTTTCAATATTGAAAGACTGTTCCAAAGGATTTCTCTTACCCCCAATGGGTATCAGACGTTTGCCGTAACCTAAACACCATCTCTAGGGACTATCACGCTAATTCACAGAAAGCCAAATGCTCAATACTTTCTGTATGATGGCCAACCCCAGGAAAGGAGCGTGCCGTCTGTGCGTTACCTATGCCCTCACAGACGGCACAATAGAATCTTGTTCAGAGAAAAAGGTTTTTGTGAGATATGGGGTAGGAGATTTCGAGCAAACGGAATGGAGAAATCAAGGGGACTATCTTGAAGTGAAGTTTAGAGATTTTAGTACTCTGTTCTGCCAGATTACTGTCCTAAGAAATAAAAGCAGCCCATAGCTGAGTGGCTAGGACTGCTTGAAAGCCTACTAGTTGATGGAAATATCCGACGTCCACAGTAGTGAAGTGGAATGCCTGATGACATAAGTATGCCCTCACTTTCTTTCATTTGATCAGCAATCATGAGGGTTGCTTTCCCAAACTGTCCCTCAGTAAACTTGCCTTACTTAGGAACATCCCACAAGTGTTGAAAAGAGAGAAATCTAAAGCGCTATGCCAGTCCCCAATCCGATAATAAATCATTCCATCGAGATAGATTAATTAAACCCGTCACGGCATTGAAAGTTCTAAAAAATTAAGTGGCGAGGGGACTTGCGCTCTCCTACCCCAGAGGACCACTCAATTTCGATAATTGCAGACAAACGACCCTGCCCTCCTGGTTCTATCTTCGACATCCAGATATCCTAAATCACATTCTGGAAATGGGAAACTTAAAGTTGAAAATAAGCCCATGCCAATCTTGGGTATATTTACCTGAGCTAAGGCTAGAAAAAGAATGCCGAGTTTCCATAATGCACTGGTAACGAGAAGAAAAAGATCTGCACTGCACCCATCGCAACGAAGCTCCCATCTGACAATATACTCACCCCATAGGCTAATGCGACCCAGTAACTGAGAAATAGAAGAACAACCACCGCAACTCCGCTTTCAATCGCCGTAGAGCAAACTGTCCTGCAGGAATCCACTGCTTCATGGTTTTGAAAAAGGCTTCGATATGCTTATGCCATCGCTGTCCCCCTAGTCGGTTCATTGAGGCGGCAGATAAGGGCCGGGTCGGGAGAAGAAAGCATTGTCGGTAGGTCCCATGGGCTTGCTTCTGGTAAAACCAACTGCCCAAGACTGGGAATGAAAGTGACGCACATAGACTTTTTGCTCGCGATGGCACAGTTGACGGAGCCATCGTACCTCTTGGAGGCATCGATTCTTCCCTCAGCCCACCAATGCAGGCCGTCATATTGTACGTAGGGCGCTCAGTCACGACCGGCAAAGCCACTATCAGCAAGCACAGAGACAAAATAATGTTGACGCAACACCAGTGGGAGCTGACGGATTCGCCATATTGCCAGTTAAGATGCCTTTGCTCCAATAAAGGGCCAGTGACCAAGAGACACGCTGGTGACCACATCAGATATAGAACACCACCAAATACACGCCGTAGCACTCATGAAAGTAGTGCATCCGATAGCGAAACTGTTTGCCCTTGCCCTATTTCTCGATACCGGTCAGGTCCAGCATCAGGCAACATCCACGACTACGAGGTTGGAGTAGTTGGCTGAGCAAATAGGATTGGAGCATGATCACCAAAGCCCAATCAGCCATTGGCCTTGGCCCAGTTGGACTGTCAGCAGAGCTTGGACATTTGCCTGTTGATAGCTGGCGCTCAAATGAGAGAGTAAATTCACGAGCAAGAGGAGGGCTTCCAGCAGCTGGGAGGACTCAGACAACTCCCTTGCAGTAGGAAGTTGTGGGGCGATTGGCTGCCTGAAGGCACAAAATATCAGTTGATATACATTAACTCATACAAATATTTTGTGCGTTTATAGATGCTCACAAAGGATATTGAACGCAAGGTATAAGCAGGATCTCGGTTTGCTTTCTCAAGCATCTTTAAGAAATTAAAAATCAGATAGAGAATATCAAAAATACTGGAAGCCACGTCTTGACATACTCTTGCCTCAAAAATTCATCTTGTCGGCTCGAGGTCTTTATACCAAGCACCCAGCCAAATGACCAAGATGCAAGCTCAGAATTTTTACACAATAGTTAACGCGAAAAATCAAGCAGTTCATATTTTGGGGGAATTGGCACAAAAATTATTCCTGCGTAGAAATACTGAATTGCAACTTCTATGGATGCAAAGAAATTAGTTTTAACAGATTTTCTCCGTAAATACACTGCCTTTTCATTGACAACAGTCTCTAAGAATTGATCTTTTCTTTTTTTGTTTTTCTCTGTGATTCAAGTGATCTAACGGATTTCTTCAAATCTTAAGTGGGCAATACTTAGACATAACGTATACACAACGTATACATCCCGAAAACACAAGTATTATTTTCTCCTCGGGCCGGTAGTTATCACAGAATACATGCCTTTTATCTGATTGACCTTATAAGTTATCCCCTGCTACTTCTCTCTTTTTTTCCTGCTATGCTTCACCACAATATGCTCACTTCCTCTCTAGTCATAATTGATAGTGCTGTAGAAGAAAAACAGCTTCTCATTGATGCAATCATTTCCCAGACGCCATTTATTTGTTTGTCTCCTGAAAATGACGGAGTTGAGCAGATTGTTGAAGCTCAGAAACAATATGGTGCATCTGCCATTAGTCTTATTGCTCATGGTTCTCCTGGAGAGATATCACTGGGTAAGACCAAGCTTTCATTAGATTCTTTGAGTGCTTACGAGTCGCAGTTAAGAGGTCTATTTCAAGGATGTGCTGACCAAGCGTCCCTAGCTCTATATTGTTGCAACGTAGCAGCTGGAGATGCAGGCGAAGAATTTATCAATAAGCTAAATCAATATACTGGGGCTGTTATCCATGCTTCCACCCGCAAAGTTGGTAACGCGAACTTAGGTGGAAACTGGGCACTCAACACGAGTAACTGGAATGGGGATTTTTCAAGTGTTGATGCTCAACACCAATCCCCACTTTTATCAGAAAACTTGACCGCATATACCGGAATTCTAATTGATACCGACACTGATGGTGTCGATGACGATATCGATATTGATGATGACAATGACGGTATTCTCGACATAACAGAAGCACAAATCACCCCAACCTCTGGTACTGTGGGCGTCAACGATCCTTTCCCAGTAGATGTTCCCGGATTTTTTCAAGTAATTAACAACGCTGTTATCAATGGCGTAAATCAAGGTGCCGGGCGTCTGTTTGCGTATAATCCCTTTGCCCAAACCTATACACCCCTTGGTTCAGTGGCTCCTGGATTTAGCGTAAATGCAATATCCTATGATCCAACTGCTGAAGCAGTAATTGGGGTTGCTCAAGGGAGTGGAACCGATGCGGCAGGAAATGCAATACAAGCTGATGATCTCGTCAAATATGATCGAGATGGGGAAGTATTTCTTATTGGTCGACCGACTGCGAATTGGACGAGAACAAATGCTGCTGAGTTTTACAATGGCAACGCTTACATTAGAACTGACTCAAACGAAATAACCGTTGTTGATGTTAATCAACCCATTGGTTCAACTAATGATCCAACTATTCTCACCTTTACCCTCTCGAGCAATGCCTCTGTCGATTTTGCTGCAATTGGCAGCACGTTCTATCAAATTGTAGGTTCAAGTCTACGGTCGTTTGATGTGGCAGGGGTCTCTGATGGGGACACATTGACTGTGAATTCCGTAGCTGTCAGCGGTTTACCCTCAGGGACCTATGGCGCTGGCTGGCATGCAACCGATCCTGCAACAGGAAATACAGAGCTGTACTTCAGCAACAACGCCACAGGTGCAATTTATCGTATCGAGGATTTCAATACTCCGACTCCCACTGCAACATTTGTCCTACAGGGAATCCCTACAGGTAGTAACGATGGGGCTGGTGCATTCGATGTGGGCGCTCCCTTTGTGCAAAATCTGCTTGACTCTGATGGAGATGGTATTCCCAATCACCTTGATATCGACTCTGATGACGACGGTATCACGGATAACATTGAAGCCCAATCAACGGCTGACTTCATCGCTCCATCAGGAACTGGAGCAGGCATTACCGACCTCAATGGCAATGGCCTCGATGATGCGTACGAAGTGGCTCCTGGAACTGCTGGTTTCAACCCTGATGGAATTGGTCTCCTCCCCGTCAACTCTGATGGAATCGATGAAGCTGACTATCTCGATAGTGATAGTGATAATGATGGCACCTCTGACACTGATGAAAATGGTCTCGGTATTGCTCAAGTTGCACCAACCGATGCCGATACAGATGGTGATGGTCTGAAGGATGCCTTTGAAACTGCTATTGATGGTAACGTCAACGATGGCTTTGTCGTCAGTGAAGGAATTACCGACCCACTGAATACACCCAGTGGGTACTTGCCAGATGCTGGTGGCGATGCTTCTATTGGCACTGCCACGCCACTCATCAACGATCTTGACTTTCGCGATCTGAATGATGACCCGATTGCTGTCGATGATAGCTTTATTACTTCAGAAGACACGACATCGATTCCGCTAAATTTAGTGGGCAATGATACCGATGCTGACGGCGACATGCTTTCGGTTACGTCTATTGCTGGCACAACGCTGACACCAGGCACAGCTCAATCCATCTCCGTCCCCAATGGCACAGTTGACGTAGATGCAGCAGGCAATATCACC
>CALFCG010000105.1 GCA_937951315.1 uncultured cyanobacterium | reverse complement strand
TCATTGCCCACTGGACGTTCCTCCACGAGAACGTCCCCCAGCGCCTCCATCTCCACCGGATCACCAATTTTAGTACCCGTGCCATGGGCCTCCACATATTGCACCTGACCGGGTGAGATGCCGGCCTGCTCGTAGGCTCGCCGCAAAACGACCGCCTGGGCTTTGGGATTCGGGGCTGCCATCCCATTGCTAAAACCGTCCTGATTAACAGCACTCCCTCGAATTACCGCATAGATGGGGGCGCCCTCCCGTTGAGCTTCTGACAAGGGCTTTAACAGCACAATGCCTGCCCCTTCACTCCGAACATAGCCATCGGCTCGGGCATCAAAACTTTTACAACGACCGTCCGAGGCCATGAAGCCTCCCTTGGAAAAACCTGCGGTCACAGTGGGCAGCAGCAGGACGTTAACACCGCCAGCTAAAGCCTGAGTAGACTCTCCTGTCCAAATACTCTGGCAGGCCAAATGCACAGCCACTAGCGATGATGAGCAGGCCGTATCGATGGCGAGGCTGGGCCCCTTGAGGTCATAGACATAGGAAATGCGATTGGCCGCAATACAGTTTCCGGTCCCGGTCGTGGCATAGGGATCATTGACCGGATCCTGCCACATCATAATTGAGTAGTCATGGGTGCCCACCCCAATAAAAACGCCGGTTTTAGAGCCTCGAAGATGTTCTGGAATCTGACCCGCATCCTCTAGCGCCGTCCAGGTGACCTCCAGTAGTAAACGCTGTTGCGGATCCATACTGGCCACTTCGCGGGGCGCAATCCCAAAGAATTGGGGGTCAAATCCATCGATATCCTTGAGAAAACCTCCCCAGCGCGTATTCGCTTTGTTGGGAGCACTGGGATCTGGATCATAAAACCGATCAACGTCCCACCGTGAGCTGGGAATTTCAGTAATGGCATCCACACCCTCTCTCAGAAGCTCCCAAAATGCCTGTGGTCCTTCCGCACCCGGAAATCTACAACCGATGCCAACAATTGCAATGGGTTCCATGGTCGCCTAAGGATAATCAAACAGGACTGGACGGGAGCCCTACACGAGGTAAAGCCCTTTTACGGTCAAAGCATACATTGAAGTATGAGTGCTCTCTCAGACTTTAAGAATTCCCTGATCTAAGAGTTCTAAGACTTCGGCCGTTGAAAAAGATTGCTTCCTTTCAATGGAAAGGGCCTTAATCGCCGACCGCAATTGTTCATATTGGGCTTGAGTCAACGACTGCTGCAGATGGGTCTCAAACAAATAGCGGAAGTTACTAGCACCGCTACATTTCCCAAACCAGATATCGGGTTCAGCATGGGGAAAGACAGCATAACTGTTGCGATCGCGAATCAGTGAATTAACATGAATCCCGGTCTCAAACTGCCTTGCCTGTGGGGAATAGGGGGGGTTTGCTCGAATTCCCTTCTGCATGAGGTAATCGACTGGTTTCGGTAAAGCCTCATAGTTAATCCCCTCAACCTCCCATCCAAACCTCGCTCTCAAACCATGCAGAACCTGCTCTAAGGCCACATTCCCGGCCCGTTCTCCAATCCCCCCAAAGGTGCCCGAGATACCTGTTGCACCAGCATAGACTGCCTGAATCGTGTTCTCTAGCGCCAGACCCATATCATTATGAAAATGAACCGAGAGCGAAGGTTGATGGGTGAACTGCAGCAGATCTTGAATCCAGATGTAAGTTTTCTCTGGCGTTAGAACCCCCACCGTATCGCAAAGAAAGAAGCAGTCAATGTAGGGTTGAAAAGCATTAATGCACTCAACCAAAAAATTAAAGTCGGCTCGACTTGCATCTTCTGCCGCAAAGCTTATCTTTAGACCAATATCAGCCGCATACCGTAAATTATCAAGAACCTTCTCCAGCATCCTAGAGCGGACTGTTTCGATCAAAGTATTCGAACCATTTGTATCGACGTTCAAAGCTGGAGATTGAGGATCGATTTCTCGCAAACACAGCAGACGATCTGAAACAGCATTAAAAAGAATGATTTGCTGTACATCACAGGCCTTCGCTTGATCGATATATTGTCGATCCATCATGGTCGAAGCCACAACCTGCCTGCCGAGCCCTTCTGACACCAAGCCGCGCACCACAACGGCTTCACTCTCATGAACTGCAGGCATTAAGGCGATCTGATGCACACCCGTCTGAGCAATAAGATGGGCAAGTTCGCGTTTCGCATCATCCTCTAGGAACAAGCCGACCTGCTGGACACCATCGCGCAATGTTTCGTCTGATACCTGTAGTTTTATCGTCTCCATAGGGGGGCTAATCGATTAAAAACCAAATAAACTACCAACAAATTAAAATAACAACTATCTTAATTCACAATTGGGGACAGGCACGATAATCGTAGACATAGGTAAGTGTCATTATTGATGCACCCAAGGTTCCCCAACCTTGCTTATTGAGAACAGCTTTTAAGCCTAAAAAGAGAGGTCGCCCTCAGAATAATAGGACGTTGACGGCCCTTTTTAAAATCCCAAAAATTTGAAATTGTCCAAACCCAATCAGCCAACTCCACTGTCAGAAAACGTTCTGCACCGTGGACGACTGCCATAGGAAGGGGGTGCAAAAGTGACCTTTTATCTGGGATTTAGACAATAGTGACAGGTTCTGGGTTAAGTCGTGATGATATTAGTCACAAATAATAATGATTTTGGTCACTCTACGAACGATCGACCTTTTAAGGAGATGACTGGGGAAACAGAACACAGCATCATCACGCTAGAAAGCAATGAATCGAGTTGAGCAGGAGTGCTTTTACGTCGTTCTTCTAGAATGGTTATGCTCTGTCAAAGCTCAATATTAATGGTTAAGCACATTAATCAAAAACCAAACTTCCTAGGATATCTTGGCCGAGGTATTGCAGATTTGTCCTCCATCCTCGGAGAAGATCTGCGAGAGGATGCGAGCACCACAGTGCCTGATTGGGCAGCATCTACTTAATTTAGGCGACCATGATCCACGAGCAACCTGTCAATGAACTGCGCCTCGCCATCAGTCATGGGGAGTCTGTCTCTTCTGAGGTGCAAAACAAGAGTGGCTTATCAGCCCTCTTGGAGAAGGCTGCCCAAACCAAGGCGGGCATTACCTATGTGCAGGCTGACGGAACGGTCTTGCGGTCTTCCTATGCTGAACTCTTAGGTCGTGCCCAGCAAGTTTTGGGTGGTCTGAGAGCCTTAGGAGCCCAGCCGCAGGACAAAATCGTTTTGCAGGTCGCCCAAAATCATTTTTTCGTCGAGTCTCTTTGGGGCTGCTTTTTGGGGGGATTTGTCCCGGTTCCTTTATCCGTGGCTCCCAGCTATAGCGCCCCTAGCCGCCAAGCCCATCAGCTTCTTCAGACCCAGCAGTTGCTAGACGCCCGGATCATCTTGGCTGCTCGGGAACTCCAGCAGTCATTACAAGTGTTTTTTGAAGACCAAAGGCGGCCTGAGGCTGGAGTTATTGGGTCTGAACCTCCCAAAATTGCGACGGTTGAAGGACTCAGGAACAGTCCTCCAGATCATGCTTGGAACACCCACAAGCCGGACGAGACAGCCCTCATTCTGATGACTTCCGGCAGCACAGGGAAGCCGAAAGGGGTCATGCTTTCAACCCAAAATCTACGGGTGAGTGCAGCAGGCATGATTGCTGCTAATGGTTTATCTGCTGCTGATATCACCCTGAACTGGATGCCGTTAGAGCATGTCGCAAGTCTGGTGATGTTTCATCTCACCGAGGTCTATTTAGGATGCCCCCAGGTCCAAGTTGCTAATGAATGGATATTGCAACATCCGCTGCGGTGGTTAGACTGCATTGAGCAATATCGAGCCACTGCAACCTGGGCACCGAACTTTGCCTATGGGTTGATCAATGATCAGGCTGAAAAACTTCAACAGCGACATTGGGATTTATCGTCGATGCGCTGGATGGGCAATGGGGCTGAGGCGGTTGTCGGTCAAACAACACAGCAATTTCTTGAGTTGCTCAAACCATACGGTTTACCTGAGACCGCTGTCAGTCCGGGCTATGGCATGACGGAGACCTGCTCTGGGATTGTGCATTCCCAGCAGTTTGACGCGGTTAAAGATGCTTTTGTCGAGGTGGGTGCTCCCATTCCAGGCGTATCCATACGGATCGTGGATGATCACGATCAGGTGCTCGAAGAGGGGCAAGTGGGGGCGCTCCAGGTGCAGGGTCTGACAGTGACCGCTGGATACTATGGCCAGCCCCACCTGAATGATGAAATTTTCACGGCAGACGGATGGTTTAGAACAGGGGATCTCGGCTTTCTGCAGCAGGGACGGTTGACGATTACAGGACGCGAGAAAGACGTCATCGTCATCAACGGTGTTAATCACTATGCCCACGAGATTGAGGCGGTAGTGGAAGCATTAGCCGGAGTAGCGGTGTCCTATACCGCCGCCTGCGCCGTTCGTCGTGCGGAACAAGACACCGAGCAACTGGCCATTTTCTTTCATCCTGAACCCTCTGCAGAGCCGGATTTGGCGACATTACTGAAGCAGATTCGTAAGACTGTGAGTCTGGGGATGGGGGTGAACCCTGCCTATTTAATTCCCGTGGCCATTGAAGAAATTCCTAAAACGTCGGTGGGCAAAGTTCAACGGCAAAAGCTGCGCTCAATGTTTCAAGAAGGCGCTTTCGCAAGCCATCTCAACAGAATTGAGGTGCTCCTTGGTGATTTATCCGAGGTTCAGTCACCCCGAAATGAGATCGAACAACAGTTGCTTGAGATTTGGCAGAAGGCCCTGGGGCAATCTGCCATAGGGATTCAAGACAATTTCTTTGAGCTAGGGGGTACCTCGTTACTGCTGCTTCAAATGCTGAGTCAGCTCCAGGAGCGTTTGCAGGTCGAGCTATCAATCGTAGACCTGTTCCAGTATCCGAGTATTGAGGCCCTGGCTTGCTTTCTGAGTCAGGACAATCCGCTGGATCAGACACTTCAGCAAGCCCAACTCCGGGGGCAGGCCCGACGACGGAGCCATGTTCAATCCCCAGATATTGCGGTCATTGGTTTGGCCTGTCGCTTTCCTGGGGCAGAGACGGTTGAGCAGTTTTGGCAGAATCTCAGTGATGGGGTGGAATCAATTTCCTTTTTTACCGATGCCGAGATGCTGGCTGCTGGGGTTGATCCACAGTTATTGCAACAGCCGACTTACGTTAAGGCGAGTCCGATCTTAGGGGAGATTGAATCCTTTGATGCCGAGTTCTTTGGCTACACGCCCAAGGAAGCTGCGCTGATTGATCCGCAACAGCGTCTCCTGCTGGAATGCGCCTGGGAAAGTCTAGAGGATGCGGGGTACGATCCTGGGGCCTATGGCGGTGCGATCGCACTTTATGCTGGGGCTTCGATGAATACGTTTTTGCTCAATAACGTATATCCCAACCGCCATCAACTTGATACCCATGATCCGCTTCAGATGCTAACCCTGAGTTCTATGGGGGGCTTCCAGATGACGGTGGCCAATGACAAAGATTATCTGACAACCCGAGTCTCGTACAAACTCAATCTCAGAGGACCCAGCGTTAATGTACAAACGGCTTGCTCAACGTCGCTAGTCGCGATTCACATGGCGAGCCAGAGCTTACTCAATGGCGAATGTGACATGGCCGTGGCGGGGGGCGTTTCGGTGCATTCACCGCAGAAGGTGGGGCATCTCTATCAGGAAGGGATGATTCTATCGCCCGATGGTCATTGTCGGGCCTTCGATGCTCAGGCACAGGGGACGTTGTTTGGCAGTGGTGCGGGTTTGGTCGTGCTAAAGCGGTTGGAAGATGCGATCTCATCCCGTGATCAAATCTATGCCGTCATCAAAGGTTCTGCTCTCGGCAATGATGGGGGGCAGAAAATGGGCTACCTTGCACCCCAGGCTGAGGGGCAAACTGTGGTGGCAGCAGAAGCCATGGCGATGGCAGATGTGGAGCCGGAATCCATTGGCTATGTTGAAGCCCACGGTACGGGGACAGAGCTCGGCGATCCGATTGAAATCTCTGCTTTGACCCGAGCCTTCAATAGCCAACAACGACAGTTTTGTGCCATTGGCTCTGTGAAAACCAATGTGGGGCACCTCAACATTGCCTCAGGCATCGTGGGATTTATTAAAACAATATTGGCCATCCAGAAGCGAAAGATCCCACCCAGTCTGCATTTTGAGACGCCAAACCCGCGCATTGATTTTGACCGTAGCCCCTTTTTCGTCAATACCCAATTACGGGACTGGCCGGAGATGGAGACGCCGCGCCGCGCCGGGGTGAATTCTCTGGGCATTGGCGGTAGCAATGTCCATGCCATTTTGGAAGAGAGTCCCGCTCCTCAGCCCTCAGGCACAAATAAGCGTTCTGTTCATTTGTTTACGTTGTCTGCAAAGACAGAGCAGGCGTTAAGAGCGTTAGCTCAGACATCGGTGGATTATTTTCAGACACATCCTGAGCTGCCATTGGGAGATGTTTGTTATACGCGGAATGTAGGAAGGGCGCATTTTGAATGGCGGGTTGCGATCGCAACCTCCTCCCTCTCTGACCTGACGAACCAACTGGAAAATTGGCTGTCTGCCCCTCAATCCAGCAACTTTTTCCAAGGACAAGCATCCTCTAAGAGTACTTCAGCTAAAATCGCGTTTCTCTTTACAGGCCAAGGGGCGCAATATCAAAATATGGGACGCGAACTTTACGAAACGCAGCCCATTTTTCGTCAAGCATTAGAGGCTTGCAACACCATCCTCCAGTCATTATTAGAGAAACCACTGCTAGAGGTTCTCTATTCTCAAACATCGCCGCAAGCAAAAGAGGGCGACGTGCCGAACGCCTTGCTGGATCAAACGGCTTATACACAGCCCGCACTCTTTGCACTAGAGTACGCCCTCTATCAACTGTGGCAATCTTGGGGCATTCAGCCAAGCGCTGTTTTGGGGCATAGCATTGGGGAGTATACCGCCGCTTGTGTTGCAGG
>CALFCG010000104.1 GCA_937951315.1 uncultured cyanobacterium | reverse complement strand
AGAGGCTTGACTGTTAACGTACAGAATTTGTGGGTGCTGAGATATTGAGAATATAGCGATACATAGGAAGAAGCTGTGAGGGCTGGTCCCAAGTCCTCATTGGGTTGCTGCGACAAGGTACACAATCTTCAATGTCCCTCTTTTGTGGGGCCTGGATTCAATATTTAGACTTAGCCTCACGTTAGTATGCCCCGTTCATGGTTAAACAAAGGGATGTTTTTGGATTGAAAGAATCTTGTCTCTCCCATAACTGCGCCGAACGTCTTCCTACGCAACATGACGGAGGCCTGTTCTTCGCGCACAGGCTCCCGTGATGTTGGGCAGGTTTTCAAAATGCAAGGCTTCTAAAAGCTCTAGAGGTTTCAGCTTGAGGATTTGGATTTCAGCTTAAATACTGCTCAAGTTCGGTCTGAAGGTGATCAAGAAAGGCGTCAGGCTCCAGTTCTCTGATGCTTTCGTAGTAGGATATGTGCTCACATTCAGCAACGACAAAGTCTCCATCGTTCCAAATTTCTACTTCAAACGGGTCGTCATCGATAATTTCTCGGCGAACCCATTCTTTAAAGTGATGTTTTGCAAGAACAGCTAATTGGCCAAGGAACTGCCAAGGATGCGTCAGGCTATGCTCAAAAGTCATGTCTATCTCCAGCTCATAGGATGAGCCTTTTTGTTTGCCAGCTCATCTGTCTTACCTATAAGTATTATGGGCTATCCTGAAGCATCGCTAAATAAAAACCTTCGCCCTACTGAAATTAAACTGAGCGTTTAGTGAGAAGTAGAAGCGGTTTCCGGTGAATGGGTCTTAGAAGGTTTTCTATGCGCTAAAGACATCTTCATTCGCTGGCCTTAGATTTTCTGGATTGCGATCGCACCTCCCCAATCCTTATTTACCCCCTGCGCTGAGCCATCATGATCGAAATTCAATCGAACATTACCAACGGTTGATCCTTGCAGCGACTGTATTTAATAGATTCCAGGGAAAACACTCTTCTGCTCGAGTTTTCCGTCAGGGTAATTTGCTCAGGTTCTTTCCGCCCGGATGCAATGTTGAGTGTGATCAGATCGTCCTGAATATGTCTAACTGTGTATAAATCTGCTGAGAGACCTGCTCTTCAATCAGACGCTTGATTTATTCTAGTGCTAGTCCCAGATTTTTGAGGGCAAGAATACTGTTTAGCTCCGTGAGTTGCTGAACGCTGGAGTAACGATAGCTAGCGTTGCGATCGCAACGAATTGGTTTAAACAAGCCAATCACATCTTAGTAGCGCAGTAGGCTAGTAGACACCTAGAAAATTTTGGAAAACTCACCCATGCGAAACATCCTTGCTTCCTCTGAGCTGATATTTGACAGTCAATCGTTTTTGACCGAGGAAACTCTCTCTTTCATGATGTAAACCCGGCAGTTGCTCTCTCCCACACTAGAGAGTCTTTCAAGAACTTCTCAGTGGTGTTGAACATTGCTCAAGCCCGGAGTTTTTAAGTGTTTGAGCAAGATTCAGAATTCTGCTGCGGCATTGCTCAAACCGTACAATCTGTCTGGCGAGTCGCGCCACTTCCTGCTGTTGTTCTTCACTGAGCTTAAGCGCTTTCCAGAAGCTGAGTTGTTGTCGATAACATCGATTGAGTTCCGTTGATCTAACATAGGGCTTGATGATGCGAGCTATGGCTTGAGCCCTACCAAAGATCTGTGGCGTCGCTTCAACCTGTTGCAAGAATGCAAGTTGCTCATGCGCATACTTTAGTTGTTCATCAATGATGATGCTAAATAGCGGGAGTCGAGAGAGCGGATAATAGGCTGGCTGCTTATTAACAACATCAGCATTACCAGACAGTTGTTCAACGAATTTCAACATATTCATCACTTGTATACCCCAGCAGATAAGCGTGACAGCATCTTATCTAATTGCCTGAAAAGCATAATAAAGATCTGATTATTTTTATCTTTATCCTATCTTTACGTAACATTTTGTGTTGAAATGTATTCAAAACAGAAGAAGTTTTGAACCCAATAATGACGATCTTCCTAGAGACTTAACAAGATAATTGGGACTGTTCATTCGGGATTTTACCTGTCTCTTTGCCTTGCTAAAACTGTAGAGTTTTCCCCAGGCTGTGGAAAACTCTACATCCTATCAGGAGTGATGAATCTAGTAATTTAGTTAAGGAATATTTAATTGAGTTGAGTGCTAAATATTCCCTCGTCAAGCATTACACAGATTGATCTGTGGAAAAGTCCCTAAAAATATAGATTTTCAAAATCAATAACCCCCTCCGAACGGCTGAGATTGCCATCATGATTTGAGGTGTCGTTGAGCTATGTAAGCCAGGTATTGCAGGCTTCTGAACTGTGATCTAGATCAGTGAATTTCAGGAATTGGGTTGCTACGCTCATGACAGAACAGGATTGCTTCTTGCGCCATGCAGTTATTGTGTCCGTGGTAATAGAAAACCTAAAAAGGTGCTCCAAAGTTATTCATCTCAGCCGTCTTTAAAACTATTTATGTGATCGAGGCACCCCTTATGACAGCTCTGCGAAATCAACTTCAGATTGGCATTGCAACTTTAAATAGAGGTGAATATTCACATGCGGTGTCATCTTTAGAAGCCTTTCTAAAGCAAGTCGAGCCAGAATCTAAGCCCTACTTACAAGCCCAAATGCATTTGGTTCAGGCTTATCAAGGCAACGGACAAAGGACTCGGGCTTGCTCGCTGTGTTGTATTTTAGCGACGAGTCACCATTCTTTGGTGCAAGAATGGGCACAGCAAACCATGAAAGCATTGGTACAAGAGAACCTAATTCCACCTGCCTCTCTTGAATCCACTGATGGTCGACCTACCGCCAAAACTCTTCCATCACGGTCGCAGCCTCAAAGCCTAAATTCTCTGAGCCTTCAAGGCACAAAAGCATTTCTGCAACGAAAGAAACAACTCCTTGAAAGCTATCTTGGCAAAGGACAAAGTGACCGGGCCATGTCCCTCTGTTTAACCCTTGCTGCCAACAATAACCCTCACGTGCAGCGATGGGCACAGCGGATAATTAGAAAGCTGTCGCAGCCTGCCCTACCGCCAGCGACGCCCGCCTCGGTCTCAGTCTTGAGTCGGCCCCTGAAGCCGCAGCCTAGCTCTAGCGATGAGTGTGCCAAACCCAATCGCTATTTTGCCAACTACCTGGAGGGAACAGCGATGGAAAAGGTGGTATCGCAAATTTCTCGCAAAAATACTGTAATTCTTTAGCCGGGTAGATCCATCTCCGCAAGATTAGCTACAGTAAACACACGTAAAGCTGATGGCTGCCCATTCACCTTATAGAGAGTGCCTATTTTGAGTGTCTCGGTTCACTTTTTGCCCGACAATGTCACGGTTGAAGCCCAAATTGGCGAAGGCCTACTCAATGTTGCAGAGCGGGCTGGTATTACCATCCCCACGGGGTGTTTAATGGGATCTTGCCATGCCTGTGAAGTGGAAATTGCAGAACTCGGCGATCGCTGTTGTTGTATTAGCTCAGTGCCCCCCGGCTATCCTCAACTGACCATCAACTTATTTAGTGACCCCACCTGGTAACCTATGCCACTGTCTAATAGTGAAGCCAAACAGATCCTTGAGCGTCTCATCTTTGTTGATGAAAGACCAAAGGAGTGGGTGCAAGATGTGTGGGATATGAGTCCGACCCTCGGCGAAACCGCTGCACGGCTTGCAGAAGTTTTTGATGCTTTGCTTGATGCTTGCCCCCCAGGGCAACTAGATGAGCTACTGAAGACGCTCTACCAACAACAGTAATTATCTAAACATCAGCCGTGTCAGCGACTTTGATTTAGAGCTGCCTACCCTGGAAAGAGTCGCTTGGCGTTGGTCTGAAACCATTGGCCGACCATTTTTTTGCGGTTCCAGCGCTGGAACGCTTTTTCGTAGGCCTCACCTTGGGTGTGATAGACACTCCAGGCATTTAAGCTAAGCTTGAGTCCCCACACCAATGCAATGTAAGCAAACCATAGAACAGAGAATCCCGTTAAACCGTTCAACAGACACAGTCCGGTATTGACAATGGCGTACCGTCCGGCCCGTCGCTTTAGTTGTGCTTTCCGATACCCATTAAAAGCTTGGCGGCGCTGGAGGCCACTTTGATTCTGTTGCCAGAGACGTTCTGCATAGTGTAATGTCTCTGCAGAAATTTCCATTTCTTCGGCGATTTCTAATAGTTGGTCATAGGAAAATTCACCCTCATGAGCTTGTTGTGCGATCGCTAAATTTAAAATTTGTTGGATATCTTCTTGGCGATAAGAGCGAGACGCGGTCGATTGCGAGAAAGGCATGGTTATAAGCAATGCAGCCTCTCTATTATGACAAATTTAGCTCTTTTTCTGAAGCACTGAGTGATACTAGCAAGCTGTTAAGTTTCATGATCAAAGTTATGAGCATTGCCGTCGCATTTAAGTGATCGAACTAATTTAAATTGGGGAATACTACTTCAGATCAGGGAAGAAAAAGTACATCCGCGTTATTGTGCTGATTGAGTTATCTAGGCCAAGCCGTGTGTCAATTGTCATTGCGCCATCATGCAAATTTCCCCTAAAGAACAAGTCCTCGATACTCTGTATGACAGTGATAGAACTTTGGTCTATCGCTGCCAACGGCATGCGCAGACTGTCATTGTTAAGTCACTGAAGCAGCTATATCCAAGCCTGACAGAGTTGGCTTACTTTCGAAATCACTACACGATTTCCCAACAGCTCGATTTGCCTGGCATTGTGAAACCCCTGGGTTTAGAGACGACTCAGCAGTCAGGATTAGCATTGATCATGGCTGATGAGGGGTTGGTGTCTCTTCATGTCCATCGATCTACACTCGCTGGGCAACGGTTTCAGATACCGAAGTTTCTCGATATTGCGATTCAGCTCGCTCAAATCTTCTCTGATTTGTATCGGCATCGGGTGATTCATAAAGATATCAAGCCCGCAAATATTTTGATCCACCCTGAGAAGGGATTTGTAAAGCTAACTGACTTTAGTCTTGCGTCTATTCTCCCGCGAGAAATGCAAGAGACTCAGCATCCCAATGCACTTGAAGGGACGCTGGCATATATCTCACCGGAACAAACGGGGCGCATGAACTGTGGCATTGACTACCGCAGTGATTTTTACTCCCTCGGGGTGACTTTCTATGAGTTGCTGACGGGTACGCTTCCTTTTCAGACCGTTGATCCAATGGAGATGGTGTATGGCCATATTGCTCAACAGCCGGTCCCACCCCATGAAGTCGTGCCAGAGATTCCGGTACCACTATCGCAGCTCATCCTGAAGCTGCTAGCTAAAAATCCGGAGGACCGCTATCAGTCTGCAACGGGTCTGCAGTATGACCTGGAACAATTAATGCAGCAGCTCAATCAGGGACAATTTGCAGCATTTGAACTGGGTACACAAGATAGTTGCGATCGCTTTATCCTGCCGGATCGACTTTACGGCAGAGAAGCTGAGGTCGAGGCACTGCTAGCCGCTTTTGAGCGAGTCGCTCGCTCAAAACATCAAATTTCAGGGACAAAGGGTTCTTCCCTCATGCCTGGTTCCGTAGACTCTCAAAAGTCATCCTATGCCGAGCTTCTCTTTGTTGCAGGCTTCTCCGGCATTGGCAAGACAGCGGTGATCAACGAAATTCACCGGCCGATTTTGCGGCAGCGTGGATATTTTATTCAAGGCAAGTTTGATCAGTTTCAGCGCAATGTTCCGTTCTCTGGTTTTGTGCAGGCGCTGAAAGATTTGATCATCCAACTGCTTGCGGAGAGTGATGAGGCCCTTGAGATTTTGCGCCGTGATTTAGCCAAGGTCCTAGGCAATAATGCTCAGGTTTTGGTTGATTCAATCCCAGACTTAGAAAAAATAATCGGTCCACAACCAGCCGTACCGGAGTTATCAGCTGAAGCCGCCTTAAATCGATTTAATCGGGTCTTCAGTCAGTTCATCCAGGTTTTGGCCACGGTAGAGCATCCACTTGTTCTTTTCCTAGATGACCTTCAGTGGATTGATTCTGCCTCTCTTCAGCTCATCCATCGGTTGCTCACTGAGATCCCCAATATTCGCTTGCTGTTGGTGGGAGCCTATCGTGATAATGAAGTCTTCGCTTCGCACCCTCTGATGCTTTTGGAGCGAGAACTCAAGCAAACTGATGTACGTCTGAGTACCCTGACCTTAGAAGCTCTGCCCAAGAGGGCTCTCAATACTCTCATTGCCGATACTCTCAATTGTTCTGCAGAAGCAGCCGTGCCGTTGGCAGACTTGATATATAGCAAAACGGAAGGCAATCCCTTTTTTAGTCGCCAATTTTTGCAGTCTCTCTACCGAGACCGTCTCATTCGATTTGATTCGAAATCCTATCGCTGGCAATGCGATATTACCGAGATAAAATCGGCTGCCATTAGTTCTGATGTCGTCGCCTTTATGGTGACTCAACTGCAGAAGTTAGCCCCCCAGACTCAGACTGTTTTACAGCTTGCAGCTTGCCTTGGCAATCAATTTAATCTAAAAACCCTTGCGGCTATTGCCCAGCAGCAAGAATCGAAAGTGGCTGCAATGCTTTGGCCCGCCCTTGAAGGGGAATTTATTCTACCTCTGAATGAAATTTACAAGTTTTATCAGCATTCGTCATCTCATGATTCCCTGGAGGAGACTACTGCAGAGAGATGTACCTATAAGTTTCTCCATGATCGGGTACAGCAAGCAGCCTATGAATTAGTACCTGTTGCAAAACGTCCTGGCCTACATTGGCAGATTGGTCAGATTTGGCGTTCAACGCTGACACCCGATCAGCTTTCTGACCATATTTATGAATTAGTTGGACATTTAAACCTTGGGACCTCGCTGATCGCCTCTGCTGATGAGCGGCAGGAACTTGTGCGGTTAAATCATCTAGCAAGTCAGCAAGCGCTAGCCACCAATGCCTATGCTGCCGCTCTAGACTATGGAATCTCGGGAGTCCATTTATTAGAGACTGATCCACAGACGGATTACTGGGCAACCCATACATCATTGATGCGGTCTCTGTATGAAGTTATTGCTGAGGCGGCTTACCTCAAGGGCGATTTTGAGCAGGCTGAACAGGCCGTGGCAAAAATTATTGAGCGTACAGATGTTCTGCTGGATCAGATCAAGGCTTACGAAATTCTCATTGAAGCCTACAAAGCTCAAAATCGTGTGGAAGATGCGGTCAAAACAGGCCTTAAACTGCTCAGCGTTCTTGGCATTAATATCCCATTGAATCCCAAAGAGATTCAAGTTATGGGCTCGATGGCTAAAACCAAGCTGCTCTTAGCGGGAGTATCCATTGAAGGCCTGGCTGATTTGCCCGTCATGACAGATCAAGCATCCCTGGCTGCGATGCGCATTGTCGAGAGACTGGTTTCAGTTTCCTATCTCTACAATCCCCTCCTGTTTGTTTTGATTACGCTCAAGCGCGTGCGTTTAAGTCGTCTAAAAGGCAACTGTGACGCTTCACCGCTCACCTATGTCATCTATGGCATTACTTTGTGGAAGGCCTTTCGGGATCTCGATTCGACCTATCGTCTCGGAAATTTGGGGCTACGACTCCTTGAAGAATTCCCTGACGCGGGGTGTAAAGCTGCCACCCACTTTGGGGTGAACTGCATGGCGAAGCTGTGGAAAGTGCATGTCAGAGAAACTCTACAACCTCTGCTGAAGAACTACACCATTGCCCTTGAAATTGGTGATCTCGAGCATGCAGCCTATTCTTTGCTCTATCATTCCATCCATTCTTTTTGGATCGGTCACGATCTAAATATTCTCAAGCAGGAGTGGAGTAATCACCATCAAGCGATCAGTACCCTGAAGCAAGAATGCCAATGGGATCAATCCGCTATGTCTGGGCAGATGGTCTTAAATCTCTTGGAACCTAGTGAGACGCCGTCACGGCTCGAAGGGCCAATCTATGATCAGCGGCACAGGTTATCTGAGCATGAAAAAGCAGGCACTCTAACCACGATCTTCTTCCTGCATTGTAATCAGCTTTTTCTGGGATATCTTCTTCAGGATTATGAATTTGCTTTGGAGCAGGGCCAGCGCGGCCTCGCGGAATTAGATGTTGTTGTCTCTCAACTTGCCTATGGTGTCTTTTGTTTCTATCATGCGCTGACGTTATTAGCAGTCTATCCCGAGACAACGCCTGCAGAGCAGGCTAAGTCTTTGAAGCAGATTGCAGACTATCAACGTCAACTGCAGCTTTGGGCTGATTTTGCACCGATGAACTTTTTACACAAGGTGCATTTAGTCTCCGCTGAAAAGCATTGGGTTCTGGGAGACAAAAGTGCTGCGATGGAAGCTTATGATTTGGCGATTCAGGCTGCGAATGATCATGGATATCAGCAGGAAGTTGCGCTAGCTAATGAACGTGCTGGACTTTTTTACCTGGATTGGGGGCGAGTGAAAATTGCGCAAACCTATCTGATCGAGGCCTATTATGGTTATCTTCGTTGGGGAGCTCAGACAAAAGTCACTGCTTTAGAAGCACTTTATCCTCAATGGTTACCTGCCACACCCAATCGTCAACAGCAGACCTCTGCTGCGACAACAATTTCCCTGAATAGCATCTCAACCCACAGTAGTCTGCATTTCACCCGTTTAGATGCTTTAGATTGGGGCACAATTACGAAGTCCTCTCAGGTTCTAGCTGAAGACATTCAGCTAGATAATTTGCTTATTAAGATTCTGCAGGTGATCCAGGAAAATGCAGGGGCTGAGACGGGGGCTCTTTTCCTGCAGGAAGGCGATCATCTGCTGTGCAAAACTTACTGTTTGGATCAGCAGGTCCATGCTTGGCAAGAAACAACTGAAGCACAGTCTTTCTACGCTGCGGCTGTGGTGCAATATGTGCACCACACGCAAGAAACCGTGGTCCTTGACAACGCCCACACCGACCCTCGATTTATGGGTGATCCTCATATTCGAGACTCTCAGCCTCAGTCATTGTTATGTATGCCGATTCAGCATCGAGGAAAGCTTCTGGGGCTCCTCTATCTTGAAAATAATCGGCTTCCTGGCGCTTTTAGCTTCGATCGCCTGCAGGTTCTCCATATCCTAACGGCTCAGGCTGCCATTTCTTTGCAGAATGCGTTGTTTTATGAGTCGCTTAGCGAGCAAGTTGCAGCGCGTACCCAAGAATTAGAGATTGAAGCGCGTGAGCGCCGTTTAGCTACAACTGCTCTAAGAGAATCTGAAGAAAAATTTTCTAAGGCTTTCCATGGTAATCCAGACCCCATGGTCATTACTCAAGTCACTGGGCAATATATTGAGGCGAACCAGAGCTTCTTGACGTTTTTTGACCTCAGCCAAAGTGAGTTGGAGGCTCAGACAGCCTTAGAGTGGCAATTTTGTGAAGAGTCTAGTGCCTGTCGGACCCTACAGCAGCTGGTTCAAGACAGCCGCGAGTTACACAACTACGAAATTCCGATTCACCATCTAGACGGAGAGATTCGAACGATTTTGCTCTCAACCGAGCGTATCTCTCTAGGACAAGAGCCAGTTATTCTAGCGGTGATTAAAGATATTACTGCTCGCAAACAGGTAGAGGCGAGCCTCAATCGCAACAATGCTATGTTAGAGGCCCAGAGGGCAGCGACGTTAGACGGAGTGTTGATGGTCAATGAGCATCAACAGGTAACTTACCATAACGAACATTTCAGTCGTCTATGGCAGGTTCCAGATGAGATATTGGCGTCACGGGATAATATGCAGCTGACTCAGTATCAGCTCTCTCAGCTAGAACATCCGCAGGAGTTTACGGCCAAGATTGATCAGTTACAGACCCATCCAGAACGCACGAGTCTGGATGAACTCATGTTCCGAGATGGTCGTATTTTGGAGCGAACATCTGCTCCTGTCTGTTCGGAGTCAGGTGATTATGGGCGCATTTGGTTTTTTCGAGATATTACTGCGCGCAAACAGCGAGAAAAAGCTCTGAAGTTAATTGTTGCGGGGACCGCAGCGCAGGTTGGTGATGAATTTTTTCGAGCCTGTGTTTGGTCTCTCGCCAAATTGCTGACTGTCCGTTACATTTTTTTAGCAGAGTTCGTTGACGCCGAAAAGACCCAGGCTCGTACGCTCGCGTTCTGGAGCGATGGTGACTATGGCGAGAATATGGAATATGCCTTGGCTGGAACGCCAAGCCTCGATATATTGCACGGCTCGATGTTCCGCTGTCCCCACTCTGTTCAAGAGCGCTATCCGTTGGATTTAGCCCTAGCCGAATTGCAGGTGGAATCCTACATGGGCGAAAAAATTGTTGATCCATTAGGGAATGTACTCGGTCTTTTAGTGGCGATGGATACCCAACCGCTGTCGGAGACGGAGGATTTTGAAACCCAAGATCTCATTTTAAAGATCTTTGCAGCCCGTGCTGGCTCTGAGTTGGAAAGGATGAAATCGCAAACAGCTCTAGAGAACCGAGTTGATTTGGCCGAGCTATCAGTGGAAATTAGTCATGCGCTTGCTCAGGGTACGCAGCTCTCAATGACGCTCCACGTTTGTGCGACCGCGATGGTTGAGCATTTACCGGTTGCGCTGGCGCAAATTTGGACCTTTAATACAGCCGACCATTGCTTAAAACTCCAGGCCAGCGCGGGGCTATCCTCTTATCCCGTCACTCTGCAGACCCACCTTCCACTAGATGAGTCTATGTTGGGACGTCTGGCTCAGCAGAAACAGGCCTATGTCACAAATTCGGTTTTGCGAGAACCTGAAATCTCAGATGGATGGATACATGAAGCTGGAATTGCTGCATTTGCAGGGTATCCTCTGGTCTATGAAGAGCGTTTGCTCGGGATTGTGGCTATCTACTCTTTTCAGCCCTTAGCTTCTGATCTCTTTCAAGCTTTGGTCTCACTGACTAATGGGATTGCTGTGAGTCTGGATCGGTATTGGACCCAGCAGGCTCTAAAACAACAATTACAGCGTGCGAAATTACTGGGGCAAATTACTCAGGCGACTAAACAAAGTTTAGATCCTGAAGAGATCTTAAATACTGCTGCCACCCGGTTAGGGGAAATTTTTCAAGTGAGTCGGTGTTTGATTTTCACGGGGCTGAGTTCTGCTCATTCTGAACAAGCTTTGGTGGCAGAATACCTAGATGGGGCATGGTCATCGACTTTGGATTGCGAATTGCCCCAAGTCAGTTTAGGCCATCCTTTTGTTGGACAGCTCGTTGCTCAAGATCAACCTGTTGTGTCACCCAATGTATACACTGATGCGAGGCTGGCCCAACTGACTGATCGGTTGACAGCCATCGATGTACAGTCAATTGTGGGGATTCGTACATCGTATAAAAGTGAAAGCAATGGGGCTATTTTGCTGCACCAGTGCGATCGCAACCGTGACTGGACTGTAGACGAGATTGATCTCTTAGAAGCCGTTGCTGCTCAACTGGGCATTGCCATAGCCCAGGCCACTCTACTAGAGCAAGAAACCCAACAGCGACTTCAGTTAGAAGAGGCAAAACAGCATGCAGAATCGGCGAATCAAGCCAAGAGCGAATTTTTGGCCAATATGAGCCATGAACTGCGTACGCCCCTGAACGC
>CALFCG010000103.1 GCA_937951315.1 uncultured cyanobacterium | reverse complement strand
CAAACCTTACCTCATTCGTATTCTGGCGGCAGCAAACTACCTAGAGGGTGAAGAGACTGTGCTGGTGTCACCGCAATTGGCAGTGAATCGCCTTGTGCTTGACTCTGAAGAAACTCTGGCGAGAATCTCCTTGATTCCTGAAACCTTGTCTGATGAACAGATTCTCAATCGCCTCAATGGTCTGTTTTCGGATGCGAATCAGCGGGCGATTCAGTCAGGAGTATTGCCCGATCCCCTCACCGGTACCGTGGGTTCATTCCAACAAATTGAGCTATTTCGGTTTGTCTTGGCCCTCAAAGATCGGAATGACACCACCCCCATTTCAATTCATGCGATCGCACCAAGCCCAGTGTTTACTGCAGGGCCTTTAGTCTTGAAGTTAGTCGCACTCAAGGGGCAAGAGGTAATTCTCAGTAGTGGTGAATCCGTGATCCCCAAACCCGGTCTCTGAGTGATCGACAGTTCTAAAGAGGAAGCTGGCGCTCAAGGCTTACCTTGTAGAGGATTGCGTTGCCTTTGCCTTGCGCTTGAGGATGACGCCATCCTCTCTCTGAGTCTCTTGAACTTTGTGTTGAGAGGCAGCTTGCGATCTCCCAGGCATGATGCCCTGATCATGGCGCGTTGGAGGCCTTTGCCGTTTTGTGTTGATAGTTCATCAAAAGTCCGTATTTCTACGGTTAAGGTCTAGAAATCTAATGTTTATTATGAATGTATTGGGCTTTTATACCCCCCGCACAAGCCCAGCTCAGTCTCCGAAATGGCAACTTGTTCCGAAAGGGCAAGGCGCAAACCAGCAGACCTAAAAACCATCTCAGGGGTATGGATGCTGCTGGTTCCGAAGAGACTTTACTTCATCTAACAAAGGCCTCTACTCTCTGAGTCGGGGCCTTAGCTTGTAGGGACCTTGGCGTTGCCGTATCGGTCGGTTGCTGAGCATGACCGTATAATTGCGGAGCTTTTGAGGGGAGGAGTCGCCAAAAATCCGTGTTTCTACTCTTAAAACCTAGAATTTTAGATTTTATGATGTATGTATTGGGCTTTTATACCCCCCACATTAGCCCAGCTAAGTCTCCGAAATGGCAACTTGTTCCGAAAGGGCGAGGCGCAAACCAGTAGGCCTAAAAACCATCTTAGGGGTATGGATGCTGCTGGTTCCGAAGAGACTTTACTTCATCTAACAAGGGTCTTTGTCCTCTGGGCAAAGACCTTTTTGGTCTCTACGCTTGTCATCTAGAGCATCAAGCAGCGTTACAGTTATGAGGGATTTAAGCCAAGTTATATAGGAGACAGCGCCTGTTGTGACATTCACAGAATTCTTGCTGTTACTCATTTCAATTTTGTTTAGTGGTTCAGGTCAATTTTTCCTGAAATCTGGTGCATTGCAGCTCGGGAAAGTGACCGGAAGTAACCTCCTCAGCCATGTTCTCAGCATCGCGACAACGCCCGCCTTATTGGTGGGTTTAGCCTGTTATGCGTTTGGTGCGATTAGCTACATCATGCTCTTGACACGGGTGAATCTCAGTGTGGCCGGGCCCGCAGCGTCATTAATTTATATCTTTTCAGTTTTGTTGGGCTACTTTGCCTTTCAAGAGGCCATTTCTGTCAGTCGCCTCGTGGGTTTAGGTTGTATTGTCTGTGGCGTAATTCTGATTGCTTGGCAGCGATAGGCTAGAGTGGTGGGTGCGACATCAAGATAAATATGTGACCATAGAAAAAGTTCTCTTCATGTGATTGTCCGCCTTCAATACTGTGGGCGCAGTTGCCGTCTCTATGGAGTCTCAAGCCAGTAGTGATTACCTCTAAATATTTTCCCCTTGCTGTTTCTTTGCTCGTAATGGGTCTCTCCTCTCCTGTCCAAGGGCAGGCCGTGGGACCATTTGAACAGACATTGGAGCAGACCTTAATCGACCAGGGCGTCAGAGATGCTTTGTCTCCTCCAGGGGGGGGACTTTTGACAGTACCCGATCCTAGGACCACGGTAAATCGGTCGCAGATAACACCCCCAAAGGAAGCAGAGTACAAATGGGGAGCTAAGTGGGGGGCTGAAGACTCAACCAAGGCCTGTGAAGAGGGTCAGGAAGGTGAGCTAACCTTTGCTAGCGAAGGAGAGTACGGCCCTGAAGAGATCGGTAGCACGGACAGCCCGTCCGCTGGATTCTCTGACTGCTGATAATGAGCACCCCACCGATTCAATGGTATCCCGGGCACATTGCTAAAGCCGAAAAGGCCTTGGTAGAACAAATCAAGCGTGTCGACGTTGTCTTGGAAGTTCGAGACTGTCGGATTCCATTATCGAGTCGTCACCCCCAGATTGCTCAGTGGATCGGCCAAAAAGCTCATGTTCTGGTCATGAATCGTGTGGATCTGATCCCTGCTAGTGCCGTGGATCGGTGGCGAGAGTATCTTAAGGCTCAGAAACTAACGCCATACTTTACCGATGCGCAGCATGGAAAAGGCATCGCTGCCGTTTCTAAAGCGGCGCAAGCCTCAGGTTCTAAAGTCAATCAGCGTCGCAAGAATCGCGGGATGCGCCCACGTGCCGTCAGAGCTGTCGTGGTGGGGTTTCCGAATGTCGGCAAATCCGCCTTGATCAACCGCCTGCTGAAGCGGCGAGTCGTGCCTAGTGCACCTCGCCCTGGTGTGACGCGACAATTGCGGTGGATTCGCCTCTCTGATCAACTTGAAATTTTAGATACACCCGGTGTTCTTCCACCCCTTCTAGAGGATCAAGCGGCTGCCTATAAGCTGGCAATTTGCGATGATATTGGCACCGCTGCTTATGATAATCAGCTGGTTGCCGCCATGCTCGTTGAGCATTTACAGCAGCTCCAATTGCAGAATATTCCCGGATTTGGCTTGCACAACCCACTGCAATCCCGCTATCAGCTGGAGCCCCAAACGACTGGAGAAGCTTACCTAGCAGCACTCGCCGATCAGCAACATCAAGGTGATCTTGAACGGACTGCGCAACAACTCCTTACAGATTTTCGTAAAGGGAGACTCGGAACTCTTCCCCTAGAAGCGCCACCGGCCTAGCCCTGTCTTTTTACTAAGAATGCTCCCAAAGCGTCACCTGACCCCTTAAACTGAAAAACTGTTGACCTTTAGTTATTGAGTTGACTTAAATTCACCGTGCGAAAAACTGCGATCGCTGGCAACTGGAAAATGCATAAAACCCAGGCTGATACCCTGGCGTTTTTGCAGACCTTTCTACCTCTGCTTGAGGCTACCCCTGAGGATCGAAGCGTGATTCTCTGTGTGCCCTTTACTGACCTAGAAACACTTTCTCAGAACCTTCACGGCAGTCGCGTGCAGGTGGGAGCTCAAAATATGCATTGGGAGTCCCATGGTGCATATACGGGCGAAATTTCAGGGTCAATGCTCACTGAATTGAGCGTGCGCTACGTGATTATTGGCCACAGCGAACGTCGCGAACATTTTGGTGAAACAGATGAGACTGTCAACCTACGGCTTAAGGCAGCTCAAGAAAATCAACTGACCCCCATCCTGTGTGTGGGCGAGTCCAAGCAACAACGGGACAATGGCGAGACCGAAGCCCATATTCTCAGTCAACTCAAACATGGTTTAGATGGCGTTGACCAGAACAACCTAATCATTGCCTACGAGCCGATCTGGTCCATCGGAACTGGCGATGTGTGTGCATCAGAGGAAGCGAATCGAGTGATTGGTGTGATTCGCTCTCAACTGACGAATAAAGACGTCACGATCCAGTATGGCGGCTCTGTGAAGCCTGAGAACGTCGATGAAATTATGGCCCAGCCCGAGATTGATGGGGCATTGGTTGGCGGTGCTAGCTTAACCGGTGACGGGTTTGCCAGAATTGTGAATTATCAGTAGTTTGGGTTGTCTTGGGTCGCTTTTGCTAAGAGGGGTCCATCTGTAGGCCTTTGAGAACTGTGGGCAGTTGCTGATCCGGTTGTTGCCAAAGTGCTTCTTTTAGCAAAATACGATGTTTCTTCAAACGCGTTAACCGGCCTTCCTGCTCAAATTGCTTCAGT
>CALFCG010000102.1 GCA_937951315.1 uncultured cyanobacterium | reverse complement strand
ATCTGTGTCAATCCTGATTTACGAACAGATTGCTGAAGAGACGCGAAAGGACTCCAGCGTTTCTTGGCCACGGGGGCAGGGGCAGAGGCAATGGCAAGCTGGGCACTGGCACCGGAGTCCCAGCGGGTCTCCCCCACCAAGATGGCTTCCATAATGTCCACCAACTGTTCTAAAGCCGTTCCCTTCAGGCAATACCCTTCAATACCAAGCTGACGTGACGACTGAAGCTCTGCCAGTTGTGCCGTTAAAATTAAGATCGGCAGCGTCGGATAACGAGTTTTCAGTTGTTCACAAAGGACCGTGTCCACACCTTGCTCAAGATTAAGATCTAAAACCACAAGGTTGACTCGCCCCAGCAGTGGCTCATTAATCGACTCTGGGTCCCAACGTAAAGAATCATCCAGCACGAGCTGCGGTAAAAGTTCAAACACCTCACGCGAACTCGCCGCTTCGGCCACCACCTGCACCTGTGGAAACGATGCCAACCCCGTCTTCAAGCCCAGTCGAAAAACAGGGTCAGAATCTACGAGCAAGAGTTGGAGACTCTGGTCTGGGTTGGGTTGAAGATCAGGCGTAGAATCCATATTTGTCTAATGTTATGCCACGCGGCCGAGGTGCCCCTATCGGTCCACAGATAGAGCATGCTTAGCTGAGGATAGTGTACTTTTAGAATGTTGGGTAGAGGATACTGCCGTGGTCCCACTGAACGATAACAATCCGACACGGAGGGTGCCCTATGTCACCTACGTGTTTATTGCCCTTAACATTCTAATTTTTATCTACGAAGCGGGTCTCAGTTCGAACCTAGAGGCTTTCTTAGAAACTTGGGCTGTCATTCCCCGAGCCCTGACCTATAGCTTCGCCGGAGAACCGACGGGGTTACCCATTGCACCACCACTCACATTGATCACGTCTCAGTTCCTCCATGGTGGGCTACTGCATTTAGGGGGAAATATGCTTTTTCTATGGATTTTTGGCAATAATGTTGAAGATAAGCTCGGTCACTTCAAATTTATCGTCTTTTATCTGACTTGCGGCATTTTAGCAGGGCTATCGCAGTGGTACTTCAACATGGATTCTCTTGTTCCTTCCATCGGTGCCAGCGGTGCGATCGCAGGGGTGATGGGAGCCTATATCCTCAGATTTCCCCGAGCTGAAATTACGACATTGATTCCCCTCGGGATTTTCCCCTGGACCGTTAGGATTCCCGCCTTCTTTTTCTTGGGATTTTGGTTTTTACAACAAACCTTTAGCGGCCTCATGAGCCTGGAGGCGTCCATGGATATCACCAGTGGTGGTGGCGGCATTGCATACTGGGCCCATGCGGGTGGATTTATCTTTGGTGCAGTCCTAGGACCAGTATTGGGACTCTTTGCCGATCAGTCACCAGAAGTCAATTAGCAAAGGCAAATGTCCAGATCTGACCTATTGAAATCCCGAGAAATTGCTCTATGGACAATGCCACCACTAGCCGTCTGTTAGAAAACCTCAAAAATTCAGACCCCGAAGTCCGCGAACAAGCCACTCACCAACTCTGGGAAAGTTGGTTCTGGCAAAAAGGGTTAAGCGGACTCAAGCGATTGCAGCACAGCCAGGATTTGTTAGACGCAGGCGAGCTAGAAGCTGCAATGTCCATTTTGAATGACTTAGTTGAATATCAACCCGACTTTGCCGAAGCCTGGAACCGACGTGCAGTGGTTCACTATACCCAACAGAATTTTGAGCTGGCTCGCAAAGATTGTGAAGTGGTGCTTGATTTAGTTCCCTTCCATTTTGGGGCATTGCATGGCTTAGGGCTATGTTGTGCCTCTTTAGGACATTTTCGAGAAGCGATCCGCGCCTTCCGGGCGGCCTTAGATGTCCAGCCCCATGCCCTAATCAACCAAAAGCTGCTGCTGGAATGTTCAGCAAAACTATAACCCCTCTTCCCTTCCAGACATGATCTCATTAACGCCCTGGGTTCTTCGCGATCGCACCTTCAACTGGGGTCAAAAAACCTACCTGATGGGAATTTTGAACGTCACCCCCGACAGCTTTAGCGATGGCGGTCAGTTTAATTCGGTGGCATCAGCCCTGCAGCAAGCGAGAGAACTAGCAGCGGTCGTCGATATCCTTGATATCGGCGGACAATCGACCCGTCCGCAGGCGGTTGAAATTGATTTAGAAACAGAACTGGAACGCGTTATTCCAGTGATAAAAGCCATTCGACAGGAGCTAACGATACCCATTTCGATTGATACAACCCGTGCAGACGTGGCTCGAGATGCGATCGCAAATGGAGCTGACCTGATCAATGACGTCTCAGGGGGCACCTATGATCCGCTGATGTTTACCACAGCGGCCCAATTAGGCGTGCCGATCATTCTGATGCATCTTCGGGGCACCCCCAAAACCATGCAGCAACTCACAGATTACGATGATCTGATCATCGATATCATGACAGCCCTAGAACAACAAATTGCGGCAGCCATTGCTGCAGGTGTCGAGCACTCGAAGATTGCCATTGACCCTGGCATCGGTTTTGCTAAAACCGGCCCTCAGAATCTAGAAATTCTCAAACGTCTCCAAACCTTTCAAAGCATTGGCTGTCCTATCCTCGTCGGCCCCTCTCGAAAAAGCTTTATTGGTCACATTCTAGGCAAAGACAATCCCCAGGACCGCGTGTGGGGAACAGCAGCAGCCTGTTGTGGAGCCATTTCCGGTCAAGTAGATATTCTCCGTGTTCATGATGGCGCTGCAATGGCCGATGTTTGCCGAGTCGCAGATGCGATCTGGCGAGAACCTAGGGAGAAGACTTTGTTACAATAGATTAAGTATTTTCATCTCACCCTATTTCAACAGCTATGACGGAACCCAGCCGCATCCCTAAAGTGTCTCAATCTCGCTTCGGCTTCAATCGATTCGTTGAGCGTCTCAATTCCCGCGTTGCAATGATGGCTTTTGTTGGCGCGATTGTCCTAGAACTCGTGACAGGCCAGGGCGTGCTAACCTGGCTGGGACTGCGCTAGAAGGAGTATCGAGGCATGCTAAAGGGTCTAACATTAGGTGCAGCACTGCTGTTGGAATGTGTAGTACCTAGGCCAAAAGTCGTAGAAGCCTCACCTGTTAGGCTCAGTCAAGATCAGCCTGTCCTGCTAGCCAAAA
>CALFCG010000101.1 GCA_937951315.1 uncultured cyanobacterium | reverse complement strand
GTTCAAGGGGTATTCAAATCTATAGAAGTTTTTGTTGGGGGATGCACCTCAGTAATTTGGCTCTCAGAAGAAAATTGTCTCTGTACCGGCCTTAAAGAGATGCTGTCATGCTCCAAAGACGTAGCTTGACTTCTCCTGACTGATTTTTAGAGCTGCATTCAAAGCAGAAACGCTGGTGTCGCTCTAACCTTCTTGACCGCTGTCTTGCGGCACTGAATTTCCCGCCATGCATTGACGCATAAGCGAAGTCCACAGAAGAACAGAGAAACCCAACCACGCTGAAAATGGAGTCGTGTGCAAAGTGTTCCGCCATACAATATGGCTCAGGAACCAAGTGCCCAAGATAATGGAGTATCCCATCCACAGCATTGATTAGGACTGCCGCTGGCAATACCTATGAGAATCTAAGGCTTGTCGTCCATGGCTTTACTCATCGGTCTAAGGAAGAGAAAGCTAAACCGCTTTTCACAACTTGTTGTTATTCCTTCCCCAGAGAGCGAAAGGAATAACCGTGAGTGGTTTGATATTGAATTGTATTCGCAACTGGTAATCAGTCTCTTGCTCCATACCCCCTTGCAGATCAGGAGGTCATCTTTATGGGTCTGTAGAACACACTCTAGTGTTTATGTGTAATCCCGCAAGGCTATGAAAGCTTAAAATTGCCTAGCCTTATGGCCAAAACTGCTCATCTAATATTTGTTCTATGGTGTAGGGACAGTCTGTTGACAATGCAACGATATCTATTCCTGTCTGATCAGCCGTCAGAGCACGTGCGATCGGATAGTGCCTAACGATAGATGCAGGGACAATGTCTCGTAAACTGGGACTCTCTTCTAAAAGCTGGTGAATCTTGTCTCGTTGATACGTGATTGCATTAGCCCATGTGGTTTGGGGCTTTTGAAGATCAGCCTGTAGTTTACTTCTGGTATCTGACTGATATTGCCATTGGAGCAGGTCAAGTAATAGTTCAAAAAGAAGCGTTCGGAGTTGTCTGTGGTCTCGCTCCACCAATAACTCAATTTCGTAAATCAGGCGTTTGACATCTATCTCATCAAATTTTTTCTGTTCTAGATGTTCAATGGTTCGCTCTGCCCATTGAATGAAGTCGCTGTTAGGAGTTTTAAGTTCTTCGCCTTTCAGGTTCTTTGGGCTAGATATTTTTGTACTGATCACAATTTCTCGCCCCTTGTTCTGAGCTTTAACTCATCGAAGTGAAATAGCAACTCAGCCCCCTAAACGACTGTTGGAAGTAAAAGTGGTTTCTGAAGTATGTCTCTTAGTTCGGCAATGCCACGGTTAATGCGACGCGTAATCGTGGCTGGGCTAACACCCAGCTGTCGAGCCGCTTCTTGCCGAGAGAGTTGATTGACAAAAACTAACTGAATGGCTTCATTTGTTGACTTTTCTATTTTCTCTAGAGCGAAAAAAAGATCCAGACGTTCTTCTTGGTTTATCTTCTCGATCTGATCACAGGCGTCCAAAATAATATCTTCTAGTTGCCTTGCAGAGTTGTTTGGAACTTGTCCTTTAGAGGAGAGCCGAAGATCGAGACTGATGGGAACACGGTTAGAAGCAGCTATCCTTACAGAGCACCATTCATTGATTGATAGCCCTAATTTGTCTGCAAGTTCTTGTTCACTTGGTTGTCGACCTAGTTCCGCAAGCAGTATTTGCTTCACTTTTTGGCTTTTCTGATAGAGCTGGTGCCAGTGGCGCGGAATGCGGACGGTGTTGGCACGATCTCGCAGGTAGTGCAAGATCTCTCCCCGAATAGAAGGCACCGCAAATGAGCTAAAGGCATAGCCTTTAATTGGATCAAAGCGTTCAATGGCAGCAATTAATCCGAGGGCTCCACATTGTTCGAGATCTTCATAGGGCTCAGCACATTGCCGGGTGAACCGATGCGCAACTTGTCTAACGAGGCCAAAATTCAGGCGCACGAGACGATTCCTGAGGTGGACTGACGGCTGATTTCGATAAGCTACCAGCAGTTCCATTGTTTGAGACTGCAGGGAAGTCTGATAAGCCAAGGTATTTCTCCACGTATAACGAATGGGCTGTCCTTACAGATATAAGGAATCTATTGTTCTTGCCTGTTCAGGAAATAGTTGAGTATTTAGGTTCCTCGTTTGCGCTTGCCATGAAATAAAATATACAAGTCAACTATGAGGATCCTATGGAGATTGATTCTCCTTTTTGAAATAAATAAAAATATATTCTTTCTTTGTAGCTAAATTTGATGACTTCGGAAGTTCGATTCATTTATATAGAGCTGTATTCTCTATGAGATCAACTCGATCATAAAAAATATATGAATCAATCAATGTTTTTTGAATACAGGAAAATACTTTTGTCAGTCCTTCTGAGGCTTGGAGTGGGAAGGGAAGGTAATTCTTGGCTCATCACATACCACAATCTTTGACGGAATTGAGTTGATGATCAGTACGGATTTATAAGGCTTTGGTGGATTTCTTGATGTGCAAAAAAACATGTCTTCCAGGGATCTATGGTTCGTGGTCTTTGCTTTTTTATCCCTGGTGAATTTATTCCCTTGATCTTTCTATTTTGTTGTCCAATTTTTGCTGTCCGTTGATTTTTTTTCTGCTTCGTTTTTGCAATCTCTCCTGTGAAAATTATCATCTAACATCTGTCCTTCTGAATTCATACGCTTTTTTTTTGACGTGTTCGGAACTTGGAAATAATCAGGGTGAAGTTTGGATTCCGTAGGTGTGAGCATTGCTATGAGTTGGTAGCTTGTATATTGCCCCACCGACCTCAAGTTCTGTGGGGGAAATATTTTTGTGGCCTGAGTTCGACAGAGGCTGAAAGCCCTATCATCTCGTCGTCTGAAACCCTTGTTCTTTCGTCAAAACGTCCAAAATTAATAGTTCGATCGAACTCAGGTTTCTGTGGCCTTGTGGGGTAAAAAACATAGGAGCTAAAGCATGCTTCCGATGATGCTCAACTAGCTTGAATCGCTAGAGAAATGACTCTGTCCCTTGCTCCAGTCAATATTCTGCTACGGCAAAAGCATTCTCTTGCTGCTGTGGGTCACTCTCACCACTGGTTGCCACCATTGATTAGTAAGATGCATCGTCAAGATCCATCATCAAAAGATTGATGAGATGTAGGCCAGGCAATAGGAGGGGGGGTGGGATCGGTCTGCTGCTTGCTCAACCTTTCTTCTCGAAAGGCCGACAAATTCAGAGATTTGGTAATTCGTTGCCACGTTCCTAGCCTACGAGAGATTCCCACCTATGCCTCTTGAATTGAGAATTAGGGTGTACGCAACTTTATTTTTCCGTACTAATCTCGTTCCTTGAGTTCTCTGCTACATACTGACGCATCAATGAGGGCCAAAGCAGTACAAAGAACCCCATCCAGGCTGAAAATGGAATCGCGATCAGAATGGTTAACCAAATAATGTGACTCAGGAACCAAGTGCCGAAGATGATGGAGAATCCTGTTAGTAAAATTGACCAGGGTTGGCACCACCAGGGCTTATGCTCCCAAGGCTTATATTCTGAGGCTTCATTCATCAGTGTAGGCATCCATTGAAGGGCAGCTGCAGACTAAGTTGCGATCGCCATAGGCATTATCCACGCGACCCACGGCAGGCCAAAATTTAGCATCACGCACCCAAGGTTCTGGATAGGCTGCTTGTTCGCGGGAGTAGGAATGCTCCCAGGTATCTGAAATCACGACCTCGGCGGTGTGGGGGGCATGCTTGAGTGGGTTGTCGTTGCGATCGCATTGTCCCAATTCAATCTCTGCAATCTCAGCCCGAATCGAAATCATGGCCTCACAGAATCGATCCAACTCCGCCTTCGATTCACTTTCTGTTGGTTCCACCATGATGGTTCCGGGGACCGGCCACGAGACCGTGGGGGCATGGAATCCGAAATCAATGAGACGCTTGGCAATGTCGTCCACTTCAATACCTGCCGTTTTCTTGAGCTGCCGCAGATCCAAAATGCATTCATGGGCTACCATCCCGGTTTTGCCCTTGAACAACACGGGATAATGCTTCTCTAAACGTTGGGCAATATAGTTGGCGTTCAGAATTGCCACTTCGGTTGCTTTCTTTAACCCCTCGGCTCCCATTAGTGAAATGTAGACCCAAGAAATCGGCAAAATGCTGGGGCTGCCCCAAGGTGCAGCAGAGACGGCTCCGATCCCTTCTTTGCTGCCAATGGAGATTACGGGATGGGTGGGTAAGAAGGGCACCAAATGGGCTTGAACTCCAATGGGACCCATTCCCGGACCACCTCCACCGTGGGGAATACAGAATGTTTTATGGAGGTTGAGATGACAGACATCTGCGCCGATATCGCCGGGGCGACAGAGACCCACCTGGGCATTCATGTTGGCGCCATCCATGTATACCTGGCCGCCGCAATTATGTATAACCTGGCAAATTTCCTGAATTTCTTCTTCAAATACGCCATGGGTCGAAGGATAGGTCACCATTAAGGCTGCCAGATTTTCACGGTGCTGTTCTGCTTTTTGCTTCAGGTCATCGACATCAATGTTGCCGAACGGGTCACAGCCCACCACCACGACTTTCATACCGGCCATGACGGCGCTAGCGGGATTGGTGCCGTGGGCCGAGTCTGGAATGAGGCAAATCGTGCGATGGTGATCGCCGCGACTGGCATGATATTGGCGAATCACCAAGAGGCCTGAATATTCCCCCTGAGACCCTGCATTGGGCTGCAGAGAAATACCCGCAAAACCCGTGATTTCGGCCAGGGAATGCTCAAGCTGTCTAAAGAGCTCTTGATACCCTTGCGTTTGTTCGACTGGGGCAAAGGGGTGGATCTGACCAAATTCAGGCCAGGTTACGGGCAGCATCTCCGATGTGGCATTCAGCTTCATGGTGCAGGAGCCGAGGGGAATCATGGAGGTGGTGAGTGACAAATCCTTATTCTGAAGGCGCTGCATATAGCGCAGGAGTTCTGTCTCCGAATGGTGCTGATTAAAGACCGGATGCGTCAGATAAGGGCTGGTGCGTTGCAGATTCTCCGGCAGGCTGGTCTTGGCCGTTGCCGCCAGATCTTCGAGACTTAGGGCCTCATCACTAAAGACTTTGAGGATATCCAGAAGGTCGGTGGCTGTGGTGGTTTCGTCTAATGAGATGCCGACGGTGTGAACGTCCACAGAGCGAAGGTTGATTTGGTGGGCTTGCGATCGCATCTCCACCTCTTTCACCTTCAAGCTGCCCAACTTGACCTGCAGTGTATCGAAGTACTGCTCACTCACCAACTCAAAGCCAAGCTGCTTCAGTCCAGTCGCTAAGACTGCCGTGAGTAAATGCACCCGCTCTGCGATCTGTTTGAGCCCTGCAGGACCGTGATAGACCGCGTACATGCTGGCCGTGACCGCAAGTAAAACCTGCGCGGTGCAAATATTGCTTGTCGCCTTGTCCCGCCGAATATGCTGTTCCCGTGTCTGTAGTGCTAAGCGCAAGGCATCATTACCGTGGACGTCATGGGACAGGCCTACGATCCGGCCCGGGATTTTGCGCTGATAGGTTGCTTTGGTGGCAAAAAATGCAGCATGGGGACCGCCATAACCCAGGGGAACGCCCAAGCGCTGGCTGTTGCCCACCGCGATGTCGGCTCCGAATTCTCCGGGGGGGGTTAACAGCGTCAGGCTGAGTAAATCGGTGGCAACGGTCACTAAGGCCCCTGCCGCATGGGCCTGCTCAATAAAGGCTTGATAGTCTTGAATCGAGCCATCGGTGGCCGGGTATTGCAGCAATGCCCCGAAGGTTGTGCCTTCTGCAAAGGTAAAGGTCTGATGGTCACCGACAACAACCTTGATGCCGAGCGGGACCGCGCGGGTGTGGATAATCTCAATGGTTTGGGGATGGCACCGTTCCGAGACAAAAAAGGTGGTGGCGGTCTTTTTCTTTTGAACGTTGTAGCTCATGGCCATCGCCTCAGCGGCGGCGGTGCCTTCATCTAATAGGGAAGCGTTGGCAATATCGAGACCCGTCAGATCTTTAATCACGGTTTGGAAGTTGAGCAAGGCCTCTAGGCGACCTTGGGCGATCTCCGCTTGGTACGGCGTATATTGCGTATACCAACCCGGATTTTCCAGAATGTTGCGCAGAATGACGGGGGGCGTGATACAGCCGGAGTAGCCCATCCCGATGTAGGAACGAAAGATTTTGTTCTGGGATGCGATCGCACGGAGTTCCTGAATTAACTCATGCTCGCCCTTGCCCTTGCCGAGCTGCAAAGGCTGTTTCAGGCGGATCTGAGCCGGGACGACTTTATTAATCAGTGCATCTAAACTGGCAAACCCCATATGCTCCAGCATTTGAGCAATCTCATCGTCTTGCGGTCCAATGTGGCGATGCTCAAAGCGATCAGTGGGCAACAGCGCAGCCGGAATATTAGGTTTTGGCGACTCCACGTGACCGTTGGACGCCTGGACTGTAGATGATTGTCCTGGGGGCGTCAAAGGCTTCAGCGTCGAGGAGTCTGTCATTTCTGAGGTACCCAAATAATGAATGTATCCAAGCTTCGATTGGTCCGTCGTGAAGTGGCGTTAATGCCGATTCTCAACAGGGTTTATCGAAAGTTGAAATTCTATTAAGTTTAGCAAAGGTTCTTGAGCTATAGAACATCACGTAATACACATTGGCCAAAATCTCTCCTATAAACTGAATTTCTCTATACAGAACGCAACAAGCTGAATTTTGCAGGTGAAGTCATGTCCGTGGCTAGCGAAGGGTGCGATACTAGCCCTTGTGCTTGATTGTCATCATCTCTATGCTGCTTGCTGCTGCCCAATCGCTATTGGCATTTACCTTCACCTCGCCGGGACCTGATCTCCAAATTGGTCCCCTGAGTTTGCGTTTTTATGGGCTATTGATTGCGAGCGCGATTTTGATCGGGGTTACGCTCTCTCAAAAATTAGCGAAGTCCCGCCGCCTCAGTCCAGATATTATTGGCGATCTAGCTGTTTGGTTGGTCCTCGGCGCTATTCCATGCGCGCGTCTCTACTATGTTGCCTTTCAATGGGACTATTACAGCCAGAGTCCCGAGCAGATTATTGCGATTTGGCGAGGCGGGATTGCGATTCACGGTGCCATTATTGGAGGGACGATCGCGGCGCTGATCTTTAGTCGGCTCCAGCGGGTTTCATTCTGGCGCTTGGCCGATGCGGTTGCCCCCTCGTTGATTTTGGGGCAGGCCATCGGGCGTTGGGGGAACTTCTTTAATTCTGAAGCCTTTGGTGCCCCCACCGACCTACCGTGGAAGCTGTTTATTCCTGCAGATCGTCGCCCGCCTGGGTTTGCCAGTGATGCCTATTTCCATCCCACCTTTCTCTATGAATCGCTGTGGAATGTCATGGTATGCGGCATCTTGTTGATCGTCTTCTTTCGTTTCCCGAAAGCTAGACCTGGTACTTTATTTCTGCTCTACGCGGTTGGATATAGTGCCGGACGCTTTTGGATTGAGGGGTTGCGCACAGATAGCTTGATGCTGGGGCCGTTAAGAATCGCTCAGGTGGTCAGCCTTGTGGGCATCATCGGCTGTCTGATTGGTCTGGGCTGGCTGTACTTTCTCAACCGTCAGCTTCCCGATGTTGTCTCCCCTAAAAAACGGCCTTTAACCTAATAACGCATGACTTATACAACTGTTGATTCTGCTCAAACTGTTCAGTCAATGTTGGTCCCTGCCGTTTACATTGTTGGGGCGGGGCCAGGCGACCCTGAACTGCTCACGGTGAAGGCCCAAAAAATTCTGCAGCAGGCAGATGTGATTCTCTATGCTGATTCACTGGTGCCCAAAGCAATGGTGAAGCTGGCTAAGTCAGAGGCTGAAATTATTCCCACTTCGACCCAAACCCTGGAAGATATTTTGCCGGTGATGATTGAGCGGGTGCGATCGCAACGTTCTGTGGTTCGCCTCCATTCGGGTGACCCGACTCTATACGGTGCTGTCCATGAGCAGATGCAGGCTTTGGCTGCCGCCGAGGTCCCCTTTGAAATTATTCCGGGCATTAGCGCTTTTCAAGCCGCGGCGGCCAAGCTCCAGGTGGAGCTAACGGTGCCAGCGCTGGTGCAAACCATCATTTTGACGCGCACAAGCGGTCGGACCCATGTGCCTGAAACGGAAGAGCTAGCGAGTTTGGCCGCTCATAAAGCTAGTCTCTGCCTCTATCTGAGCGCTCGCCATGTTGACGTTGCCCAGACGAAACTTTTGCAGCACTATGATGCAGACACACCGGTTGCGATTTGCTATCGAGTGGGCTGGCCGGATGAAAAAATTTTCCTGGTTCCCCTGCATCAGATGGCTGAGGCGACCGAAGCTCAGAAATTGATTCGCACAACTTTGTACATGATTAGCCCTGCATTAGAAGGGAATCTCGCGGATGCCCGATCGCGGCTCTACCATCCTGAACATGACCATCTCTTTCGCGCCTAAGTTAGAGCTAATGCCAGGAACATCGCAATGCATCGGGAGCGTCATCTTCTCAGGTGATCGGTCTGCATGAATTCTGAGCGGTTTGTTTTTCATCCTGACTGATGTCTTGGTGGTTTAAAGTTGCCTAACCAGAATGTGTCCTAGATGATGCGACCCATAATAATAGAGATGAGACAACCTGCATGGGCATGCTCAATGACCGATCCTTCGCTCATAAAGGACAGCATTAATCTAGTCTCGATGGGATTAGTTTTGACTCGCTCAATGCTTGTAAGCATTGCTACAGCTGTTTTAGGGAACCCTAAATTTGTACCGTTCTTGTCGGTTTCTCTCGACGATGAGTCAAACGAATTTTGTGGGTAACTCCCATCAAAGTTGCTCCCTCAAAGACTGAGCCTGCTGTTGGAAACCTCTCTTGCGCTGACCAGAGAGACTTCATTTCCGTTTGTTGGTTGTACTCATGCCCTCTTACTTACGTTCTTGCACGCTGAAAGATGCCAAAATTACGATTTCCAATGAAAGTATTGCTGTTGGTGGCGTTGGTAAGTTCAGGCTCTTCGGGGTGTTCTCAATTTTTACGAACAACCTATGAACCCTCTTCGCCGGAAATTGAGGAATTAGCAGTGGCGACAGCCATGACCCCGAAGGCGCAACAGTTGTTTTACAAGCAAGATCCCAAAATTGAACCCAAGGAACGCTTCCACACCCTCTGTCATAAACCCGGAAAGCATCGTGAGAAAACGATTATTTTGGGGTGTTTCACCAGTAATGGCTACAAAGGCAGTATCGTGATCCAATCTGTAACTGAACCCCGCTTGGATGGCACGATGGAGGTGGTCGCAGCCCATGAAATGTTGCATGCGGCCTATCAAGATCTGAGTAAAGCAGAACGTGCGCGTTTAGCACCAAAGCTAAGACAAGCTGCACAACGTGTGAAAGACGTCCATCTCTCATCTGTTCTGGATGCCTATGAAGCCGGAGATTCTGAGGTTTACCTCAATGAGCTACATTCTCATTTGGGGACAGAGCTAGCCAACTTAGGAGATCCAGATCTGGAAAAGTACTACCAGCTCTATTTTCTTGATCGCCAGCAAGTCTTGAGCTTTTCTCAACGCTCTCGCAGTGTCTTAGCGCAGCTTGAGGCACAGGCTGAAAAGTTGAAGCCAGAAATTGATGCTTTAGAGCGGAGCCTGAAAGAACAAAAGAGCTTTATCACGCAGACCGATAATGAGTTGGAGGGACAGCAGCAAAGACTTCAACGGATGAAGGCTGATTTGGGAAGTTTGAAACTTCGAGCTGAAGCCTCCCTCCGTCGAGGAGATTCGAGCTTGGTGCGGGAGTTTGAATACGAAAAGGACCGTTTCAATCGTGAGGTGCGACAGTACAACCGGCAGACTCAAAATCTGCAAGAGCGTGTGGCTCAGATCAATCAACAGGTTCAGACCTATAAACAAAAGGTCGATGCCTATAATAAGCTGGCGGAGACCAACCGTTCTATCCTCAAGTCTTTGAAGGTTGATGAACCTGAATTAGATCTGTCTGAGATCTCTCCTTAGGACCGTTTTTACTGGCTTAACGCATTCATAAATTGCTGTAGAGATTGCAGCAAACTGCGTTTTGGAGCTTGTGAAGCTTCTACCTTGGATTCCATCATTTCAGCTAACTGATCGTTGTTGGGGCGAGTGTCCTTTTCGCCCAGCAATTCAAACTGCCCGGCTTCTCCCTTTTCCCACCAGAGTTGCCAAGGGGCTGGGAATGATCGCAGTAGGACACCTTGTTCTAGGGGGCGCAGGTAGTAGCAAATTTCGATGGTGTTAATGAACCGCTCCCGCAGTTGTCTCCCGGCAGCTCCGATGCCAATAATGGCGACATCCTGAAGCTGAGGGTTGAGCAAGATAAAGGGGCGATCGCCTGCTTCTTCGCACATTTTCTCGACACGCTTAATTTCGACAGCAGTGGAGGCGACAATGACGAAGGCTTGATCTTCTGGCTGGACAGGTTCCCACAGTTCTTCAAGGCCATGCATTGTGCAGTTGATGCCTTCCCAGTCACGCCGTGCTAAGGCTGCGGCTCCGGCATCCGAGAAAAAGACCTTGATGGTTTCTGCTAAGTCGGGATACTCCCTGAGGAACTGCTCTGCCACTTGCATGGCTTTGAGTTCAGGGATGGCGAGTTCTATCTGCAGCCGTGATTTACCGGATGCGATCGCAACTCGGGTCGCTTCAACCGCCTGAGTCACAGACGCTTCTAAAGTCTGGGGAACAGTAGACATAATTCCGACAATTGAAACAGCAGCAGCAAGGGAATTTCTTGCATACAAACAGCATTGTAAAGGGTTTGGGGGCTGCTCCATCCAGTAGCCTGAGATAGAACGATCAAGGTCGCTATGCAGCAACAGCAAGAAGGAAAGGTCGCATTCGCGATTCAAAATGCGTTCTATCGAGCCAGCAGTCAAACGGCGCGCGACTTGGGGGTCTTGGCTGCGGCTATTGTTCGCCAGGACCATTCTTCCTTGCGGGTGCTGGATGTCATGGCAGGTTGCGGTGTGCGTGCGTTGCGCTATGCAATTGAAAGTGATGCTGATTGGGTCTGGGCAAACGATGCCAACCCAGAGGTGGCCCCAGTTCTCGTCCTGAATCTAGCGCAGCTCAGCAGACGTTCTCAACAGACTTGTTGGTCTGCGAAGCATCTGTTTGCGGACTGTTACCAGCGCCAAGATTTTTACGATCTGGTCGATATCGATAGTTTTGGCCGAGCCTCCCCGTTCTTAAGCGCCTGCTTTCAGGCCACAAAAATAGGGGGATTAATCTACCTCACCAGCACCGATAGCCGCACCGTTGCTGGACATGATCCAGAGGCTTGCTTGGGACATTACGGGACCTATGGGCGCTCTCATCCCGCCGCCCATGAGCAGGGACTCCGTATTTTGTTTGGGAGTCTTCAGCAGCAGGCGATGATGCAAGGGTTTTCAATTCAGCCGATTTTTTCTCTGTTCCAAGGGCAGATTTATCGTGTGATGGTGCGCCTCGCAAAAGCTCAGATTCCCTTTGCGGATCTCTATGGGTTTATCGGATATTGCCACCAATGTGGGCATTACCAAACAGTGGGTTGGCGCTATCTGAGTCAGGCCAC
>CALFCG010000100.1 GCA_937951315.1 uncultured cyanobacterium | reverse complement strand
ACGGCTCAGCAGCAAAACGCTTGGCTCTATCATGGTGGCGGATTAAAGGCCATCCAAGATATCTATGCAGACTTTGGCGTCATCAACTTCCCGGCAGGGAATACCGGCACCCAGATGGGAGGCTGGTTCAAACGCCAGATTCAGTCAGTGAAAGACTTGAAAGGGCTCAAGATGCGAATTCCAGGACTAGGAGGTGAAGTCATGAGTCGCCTGGGGGTCAATGTTCAGTTGATTCCTGGAGGCGAAATCTTTTTAGCCTTAGATCGCGGCACCATTGACGCAGCGGAATGGGTCGGTCCCTATGACGATGAAAAGCTCGGACTCAACAAAGCAGCCCCCTACTATTACTATCCAGGCTGGTGGGAACCCGGCGCCACACTCGATGTCTTAGTGAAACGGTCAGAGTGGGACAAACTACCGACGGAATATCAAGAAATTTTCAAGACCGCAGCCTACGAGGCCAATCTCAATATGCTGGCCCAGTATGATGCTTTGAATCGGGAAGCGCTGGGACGCTTAACGGCTGGCGGAACAAAGCTCGCGCGCTATAGCGATGACATTCTCAAAGCCGCTCAAGAGAAAGCCTTTGAACTCTATGCTGAGAATGCCGAAAAGAACAATGATTTCAAGCAGGTGTATGAACCCTGGAAAGCGTTCCGGGAGCAAGTTTATCAATGGCATCAGACCAACGAAATTAGCTTTGCAAATTTTGTCATGACTCAAGCAAAGCAATAACGGTTGTATTCACGATAAACAGACGACGCCAGCCTCTGGTTACATCATCATGCATGCGAGGGAGAGAACGATGAGGTTCTGTTGCAACCTTCAACGTCATCACTGTAAATTTGGTGGCTTCTTAAGCACACCTGAAACAGTGTGGCTGATCGAAGAAATCCGTGATTTTGTAAAGCGTTGATCAAGCGATCATCCTCTCCACATGGTCAATGAGAGCAGGAGGTTCATACATGAAACATCGCCGCTTATGACTTGACCCGGCGAAGTTTTTCCAGGATTGGGCGCTCACTGTCATAGACCCTTTTCACACCGTCTCCTTGAGCTGCTTCTACCATACGGATATCTTGCACAAGCTGCAATAGAGCAGGCACCTCAATCGAAGCAGACTGATCGCTACCCCAAAGAGTTTTACTTAGCGTGATATGGCGTTCCACGACACAAGCCCCCATTGCGATCGCAGCCACCGTCGTTGCTAATCCGGTTTCATGACCCGAATATCCCACCGGAACCTGATAGCGATCTTTCAGCGTCTGAATGGCCCTCAAATTTAGCTCTTGGGGTTGAGAGGGATAGGTACTGGTGCAATGCATCAAAATCAGATTTTCAGTCCCCAATACCTCAACCGCGTGATCAATTTCCTCCAGCGTGCTCATACCCGTCGACAAAATGATCGGACGATCATACTGACGATGATGTTTGAGCAGAGAGTCATCGGTAAGACTGGCAGAGGCAATCTTATAACAAGGGGGACGAAAGCCTTCCAGAAAATCCACCGAGGCCTCATCCCAGGCTGAAGCAAACCAGAGTATGTCATGGGTCTGGCAGCAATCAGCAATTTCTTGATATTGTTCCTTGCCAAATTCTAAACCGCGTTTGAGATCACCATTGGTAGCCCCAAAAGGGTTCTCTCGCGGTCGCTTTAATTCTTCTGGCGTATAGACCACATCGACCGTACGTTTTTGGAACTTGACCGCATCACAGCCCGCAATTGTGGCAGCCGCAATCAGCTTCCGCGTCAGGTCTAAGTCGCCATTGTGGTTAATCCCAATCTCAGCAATGACAAAGCAGGGCTGAGCCTCCCCAATTTGATGTTTACCAATTTTCACTATATTTGCCATCACTTCACCTCTGACACTGCATTAAAGACATTTACAAAACACTCCGTCCTCCATCCATCACAAGGTTCTGGCCCGTCATATAGCGCGACGCATCCGAACACAAAAACTGAACCACACCTTGATACTCCTGCCGATCCGCCATCCGCCCCATGGGAATCAAGTCGGTGAGTCGATCCACAAAGGTCGGGTCTTGCCCATTGAACACACCACCTGGAGAAAGGGCATTCACGCGCACCCCGCTATCAGCCCAATAGGTCGCCAGATAACGAGTCAAACCAATCAGCGCCGTTTTAATCACGGAATAGGTCACAGGCTTAACAGGTTGCTGGTTAGCAGGCCGATCGGAACGCTGATAGAGTCGCTGATCAGGCGCAATCACCGATAAATCTGACGCGATATTCAAAATCACGCCGCTTCCCTTGGCCGCCATTGCTGAACCGAAGACTTGGCTACACAAAAAAGCACCCGTCAAGCCCACATTGAGCTGAAAATTCCATTGGGTGAGGGGGAACTGCTCAAATCGAGACATTTCTGCCACCTCCCCCTGAGCGGTCACTTTAGGATCGACCGCCGCATTATTAATCAGAATATCCACCCCGCCAAAGGCTTGGAGATAATCCTGCACCTGGGCAATTGCTGCCGGCTGCGTCACATCCATCACCTGAATCTGGACATGGGCAGTTGGGTGAGCCCGCTTCAACGTCTCCACCGCAGATTCCAGAGCCATCGTATCCACATCCGTGAGGACAATTTTGGCACCGATGCCAGCCAGGGCAGCAGCATGTTCAATGCCCAAAAGACCCGCAGCTCCAGTGATTAGAGCAAGTTTTCCTTGCACGTCATAGGGCACATGTTCAAGCATGAACTTGCCCTCCATCCGCCACGTAGATCGAACCTGTAATAAACGAGGCGCGTTTAGAAACCAGAAATGTTGCTAAATCAGCGATTTCTTCGGGCTGACCCAAACGCTGCAAAGCCACCTCACGCTCCAACAGGGCATGCAGCGCCGTTGGGTCTGCCTGACCTTTACGGTCCCAAACCCCCCCTGGGGTGAGAATATTGCCGGGTGCGATCGCATTGATCCTCACATTGTCGGTAGCCAAAGGACGCGCCATTCCCCGCACATACTGATTGAGGGCGGCCTTCGCTGCCGAATAGGTGAGCGGCGCTCCGAGAATCTCCTGACCACATATAGAAGAGATGCAGAGAACAACCCCTTGGGATTGCTGTAAGACATTGCGGGCAACCGCCACCATATTCGTGGTCGCCAACAAATTCAGTCCCAACATTCGCTGCCATTCACCAGAGGTTTCCTGCCCTGGCGGCACGGAAGCCCCACTGCCAACATTACAGACCAAGATATCAAGCCGATTCCACCGCCGAATCACCTCCTCGATCAGTGCCTGACATTTCGCAGGCTGACTCACATCCGCCAGATGGGTACTCACGGGTTCGGCAAAGGTTCGCGCGGCGGTTCCGAGCGTTTCTGCAGTCCGAGCATTGAGGGCAATATTGCAGCCTTCAGAGGCTAAGGCTTGGGCAATGGCCAACCCAATCCCGCGTCCGGATCCAGTCACTAAAGCCGTTTTACCTTGCAACTCTAGATCCATTTCACTCTCCTGATGGTGTAAGCCATTGCGCAACTTGATCTCGATACTGACGCAGCACACCGGCATGATTGCCATCTGCTGCCCGCGCCGTTTGCAAAATGTATTTCCCTGAGTAGTCCATGTCTACAAGAAGTTGGCAGAGTCGAGGCAAATCCGCATTGCCGGTGCCCAGGGGAACAGTCGTTCCACCCAGCAGTCGATCTTTGATATGAACATTGAGGATGCGATCGCCATAGGCAGCAAGCTCTTCTTCAGGACCATATCCAAGCGCTGCGCTATTACCGCTGTCATAGTTGATGCCGAAGAGCTGAGGATCGAGTCGGTTAATCCACAGCTTGAGTTTCTGCGGCGGAAAATCTGATTCAAAGGCAATCTGCAAATTGGCACGCCTCAGCAAGCCCTCCATGGCTTTCAAGCCATCGAACAGATGGGTGCTCTGAGCCTCATTTTCTAAACGCCCATTGTCCACCAGCGGAATAATAACGAGCTGAATCCCTAGCTCTCCAGAGGCATCGAGTACAGCATGCATATCACCGAGCAGATGCAGACGTGTCTTT
>CALFCG010000099.1 GCA_937951315.1 uncultured cyanobacterium | reverse complement strand
CCACACCTTCCGAAGTAGCTGCTTCAAAAGCTACTTCGGACTTTTTTGTTTTGTCATAGAAAGCAGTCAGTAAATCGCCAGAAAAAAGCAAAGATTGAAGGTTCTTAGACTATAATTAAGTTTTGTTTCAAATCACGGCTTTGCATAAACAGAGATTCCGTGACCTTGACCACCCACACCGGAGTTCTGAATGCTACGACTGGAGCACATCAGTAAAATCTACCCAACTGGCGAAATCCTCAAAGACATAAATTGGGAGCTGAAGCCCGGAGATCGTATTGGCCTGGTGGGTGTCAATGGAGCCGGAAAATCTACTCAATTGAAGATCATTGCGGGTGAGATGGAGCCTACTAGTGGTGAGGTTGTTCGGCCCAATAGCCTGCACATTGCTTATCTCAACCAAGAGTTTAATGTTCAGCCCAGCAATACAGTTCGGGAAGAGTTCTGGACCGTTTTTAATGAAGCTAATCAGGTGCAGCATAAGCTGAGTGACGTTCAGCAGCAGATGGAAACTGCCGAACTCGATGACTTGGATGCTCTTATTAATAAGCTTGATAAGCTCCAGCGTCAGTTTGAAGCTTTAGATGGCTACGGGCTAGAAACTAGAATTGAGAAAATTCTGCCAGAAATGGGTTTCTCGGATGAAGACGGCGATCGCCTGGTGAGTGCCTTCAGTGGTGGCTGGCAAATGCGTATCTGTCTGGGTAAGATTCTGCTACAAAGCCCAGATATTCTTCTGTTGGACGAGCCGACAAACCATCTTGATCTTGAAACCATTGAGTGGCTAGAGATCTACCTTAAAGGGTTAACTACCCCAATGGTGATTGTTTCCCATGACCGAGAATTCATGGATCGCCTCTGTACAAAGATTGTTGAAACCGAGCGCGGTGTTTCAACCACCTACCTAGGCAACTATTCTGCATACCTAGCTCAAAAAGCCGAATCTCAAGCCGCCCAAATTAGCGCCTTTGAGCATCAACAAAAAGAGATTCAAAAGCAAGAGGTTTTTGTTGAACGTTTCAGAGCTAGCGCAACCCGCAGTACTCAAGCAAAAAGTCGAGAGCGTCAGCTCGATAAGATTGATCGAATTGAAGCACCTGTTGCCAATGTTCGTACTCTGAAATTCCAGTTCCCTGCTTCGCCGCGTAGTGGTCGAGAAGTCATTATTATTGAAGACTTAGTGAAAAGCTATGGAGAGGATATTCTATTCTTAGGTGCAAATCTACTCCTGGAAAGAGGAGATCGCATCGCTATTCTGGGCCCTAATGGCTCAGGCAAATCCACATTACTTCATATGTTGACGGGTTCTGATACCCCTGATGAAGGGAGTATTCGATTCGGTGAACATAACGTTATTCCAGGCTACTTCGAGCAAAACCAAGCTGAGGCTTTAGAGCTCAATAACACGGTTATGCAAACCATTCATGATGAGGTTCCTGACTGGAAAAATGAAGAAGTCAGAACCTTGCTCGGTCAATTCCTGTTTCGTGGAGAGACCGTATTTAAAAAAGTTATGGCCTTGAGTGGAGGTGAGAAAGCTCGTTTAGCACTGGCCAAAATGCTATTGCGTCCGGTCAATCTACTGATTCTAGATGAGCCTACTAACCATCTGGATATACCTGCTAAAGAGATGCTCGAATCTGCTTTGCAGAGCTATGATGGCAGCGTCGTGATTGTATCCCACGATCGTTACTTTATTTCTCAGGTTGCTACCAAGATTGTTGAAATACGTGATGGTGAACTTCATGTATTCCACGGAGACTATCATTACTACTTAGAAAAGCTAGAGCAAGAGCAAGAGCAAGCCCGTCTAGCTAAAGTAGCAGCAGAAAAAGCAGCCAAAGCTGCTGCTAAGCGAGACAAGAAAAACAGTAAGAAGAAGTCAAAAGCGAAGCTCTAGGAGTAGAGTTATGCACCCTAAAATTTAGCTTCATAAACTTGAGTAAGTAAGAGGATCTATGTGATTCTTTATTGGGTGACTTCAAACAATCTAAATTCGCGAAAGGTTGTTTGGATATTTTAAGCTATGGGCATCTGGGCATGACACTCTAAGTCATCAACTCAATATTCATATTCAGCGGTAATGTCTGGTGTCAATTCTTTAGAATATGAAGAGTCGAGAAATTGATAAAGGGGTGAAAGTCTGAACCTTGCGGGGTACTGGCAAAGGTCATAACTTCACTCACACTCAAGCTAGAGTGATATCCTTTAGCTTACCCTTCGTCTGGCAACTAGATAGACTGACTCATCACTGTACTAATAAAAGTCTGACTAGAAGTCATCGAAATCCTAAAAGACAGAAGTCACATCAAGTCAGACGGACTCGAGGACATTGCTGGGTTTAGATCTTCAGAATCTACGACTCAGCCCTTTCTTTTGCTATCTATTCTCTGTGAACTCACATGTTAATGGGAAAATCTTGCTGGCTCAATGACCTGTGCTGATTTGTTTTAGAGAATCTTATTGCAAGTAGGGAGGTTATGTGAGCATCATCTATCCCTTGAACCCAGGCAGAGAAATGGTTCTAGAAATGAGAAATGTCCTAACCACCTGCCTCACTGCAATATCCAAAAAAAAGCGAAGCTCAAGGTAGTAAAGCTTGAGCTTCGCTTTAATTATTGTTCAAATCTAATGAGTGAGGAGATTGAACAATACTACTTAGAAAGAGAAAACGACGCGAATCAAACCTTGATAAAGATTCGGTTCGATACTGCTGTTATTGGGGTTGAGAATAGCCGAGAAAATTGGGCTAATCGTAATGTTGTCATTAACAGGGAATCGATAAAAGGCCTCAATGTTGAACTGCTCATTATCATTAACACCAACAGCTGGTGAAGGAATGCTATTGATGAAAGGCATGCCCGCGGCCACGGCCAACTGGGAGCCAGGAATTAATAGGTCATCAACACCAACACCCGCTTGCCAAGTCTGGGCATCAAATTGCCCCCTGGCTATTCCATCAAAGGGGAGAGGGCTAACTTCACCATTGGCGTTAGCAAAAGAGAAGCCATAACGACCAAAGACTCCGAATTTGCCTAGCTTGGCCTCCAAATTAACGCCCAGAACGTCTTGAGTAATTTCGCTGATTGCTGAGTTTGTATACTGCAAACGAATCGCACCATCGATATTACCAAAGGTGTTGGCATACTCTACTTCAGCTGTAGCCTGATAGGGATCACCAAATAGGCCGCCGTCATTATCGACTTGAACTGCCGAGTTACCATTTACTGCAGTATATGCACCTCTAACTGAGATGGGGCCACCACCAGGATTGTAGTCAAAGCCACCACCAGCACCACCGGTAAAGTTGGTTGCATAGGGAGTGATAAGAGGGTTGTTAACGAAGAACCAAGTGCTGAACCCTGTGAAAGGACTTGTAAAGCTGTTACCGTCGATGATGTCTGTGGGGTAGAACAGAGGTGCAACTGTAACAGACAAATCTTCAATGGGCTTGAAGGTATAAGCCAAACGGTATAGCAAGGCCTGGGTGCCTACACCTGCAAAGTAATTCTGGCTAGGATTTAGAAACTGACGGTCACCACTTAAGCCAGCACCTCCAGTAGTATCACCAATTTGAGCTGTGGAGAAGAAATCCTGTCCTCCATTCCCAAAGAAAAGAGTTGTTTCTAGTAAGTCATCGCCGGAAAAGCTGGTGTTGAAGCTTAGATAAACGGCGGAGATTGCACTAGCACGAGATTCTCCTGTATCAGTTAAGTCAGGTAACCCATCAAGATCATTATCAGCAGAGCTAATGAAAGGGTCGCTACTTGATTCGCCGAACTGACCCAAGAAAACAGCCGTTGCACTGAGTTTTGTTGTTGTAGAAAACTGCTGGGCTTCTACTGTGTCTACGCGGGCTTCTAGACCATCAACTCGCCCTCTAAGCGTTGCGAGTTCTGCTGCAAATTCATCTTGCAGAGCCTTTACTGCATCTAAGTCAGCTTTGGAAGCGAAGCGATCACTAATTTGATCGAGACAGGCATTTAGAGCTGCAGCCATTTCGTAACGAGTGGCAGACCGATTGCCTCTAAATGTTCCGTTCGGATAGCCTGCAATACAACCGTAGCGTTCAACCAGGGACTGTAGTGCCTGAAATGCCCAGTCGGTGGGTTGTACATCAGAAAGCTGTGAGACAGAGGTGACCTGACCGACTGAATCAGATTTTGTCTCTTGAACTAGATCTGAAACCGAGGTGGTCTGCCCCAAAGTTTTATCAGCCAAGGTAAAAGGCGATTCAACATTCGAAGGAACTGATATTTCCGCGCTTTGTTCGGACCCTGGTGCTTCAGACTCAAATAAAGCTTTAGGTGTTACCTGAGATAACTCAGGAACTTCTTTGATCTTCGATGCGTCATTTCCTTTATCTTCGGCATTCGCAGGGGCTGTTGTCGCCAGATAAGCTGACAACAGAAGTGGCACGGAAAAAAGTGTGTACCCCAAATTTACTTTATACATGGTCGAAATTACTCCTCACGACACTGAATTAATTCAGTTGAAAACTCACTGAGTCAGATTGAAGTTCTGGTACTGCTTAGTACCAGAAAACAAACTTAGCTAGAAGCTAGTCGTCACCTCTTTCACAACTCTGCTTCAGACAAATTCCCCGATGTGAGCTTCTGAGCGTGGTTTTCAAAAAAACGAAAACTGAGCTACTTAAGCTTTTCTGAGAACAGCATGAATGCAGAGTGAGAACTCCACTACCTAGTTATAAGGATTTACTGAGAGCTTTTTGTTATGCCTGATACAAAAGTTGATCAAATAATCTATTTTATTTTTCTCTCGCCGAATCTTACTGAAAGGTAAACATAGAAAAGCATTCAGGTACAAAACGTTCTCTCATTGCAAAGCTTTATTGTCATGCTTTCATTACACTGAGTGATCTGTTGAAAAAATTATTATTCTCAATCACTGATCCAAATCTGATGGAATCTCCACTTTTGGGGAAGGAAGTCTAGGTTGTTTTGGGGTAGTGAGATGCCTCTGTTCAAGCTTATTTGAAACCCTATCTAAGGGCCTTTCTGCTAATTGACAAGGTTGTGACAGTAGGCCGGGAAATCACGCCCATACATGTTGGATATTTAAACTTCTATTTGGGAAGAAGTCCGACCGGTAAAGCCTTGGTTAACGAAATTAAGAATATATTAAAGTCTTGGTCCATATACTCGTAGAGTCATGCCTAGTATGAGTTGTAGGTAGCTTAAGATGGATTCCTCTCTCTTCGTTTCTGAGGTGTTTGTAGCAAGCATTACATTTTGATGAGACCCCTCGGTCCTACTATCTCAAGGATCTAGAGAAACTGTTTCTGAAGCTTAGCTGCACTGCGGTTTGAGATCTCTGAGAAGGATAGAACCTTCGCTCTTATTAAGAGGGACCATCAAGCTCTTGGCCAAATTTGTGCCTGGTTATTGGCTACAGTTTCGCCGCCGACTGGCATTCATTAATGAGGAGTAAATCGGTTTTATGGCTAGAGGATTTAATAGACGAGAATTTCTCATCATGGGTTCCGTTGCTTCAGGCAGCGTTTTACTCAAGGCCTGTACCTCCGGCCCTGACGCCGGTGGTGGTGATGGGGGGGGCGGTGAACCTATCAAAGTGGGTATTCTCCACTCTCTCAGTGGAACGATGGCTATCAGTGAGAAAAGTGTGGTTGACGCTGAGCAGTTAGCCATTAAAGAGATTAATGAGGCTGGGGGCGTTTTGGGGCGACCCATCCAAGCTGTGGTTGAAGATGGTCAATCTGACTGGGATGTTTTCACAGAGAAGTCCAAAAAGCTGATTGATCAGGATAAGGTTGTTGCCGTATTTGGGTGTTGGACGTCTGCGAGTCGAAAGGCCGTTAAACCCGTCTTTGAGTCTAAGGATCACTTGCTCTTTTATCCTGTGCAATACGAAGGTCAGGAATGTTCTAAGAACATTTTCTATACTGGGGCAGCCCCTAACCAACAGATTGAGCCTTCCGTGGATTGGCTTTTAGAGGAATACAAAGATAAACCCTTTTTCTTAGTGGGGTCTGACTATGTTTTCCCTAGAACTGCTAATACGATCATTAAGGCGCAACTTGAGGCGAAGGGAGGCAAGGTTGTTGGAGAAGAATATATCCAACTGGGAAGTACTGATGTAACACCTGTGGTTGCAAAGATTCAGCAGGCTTTGCCCGATGGCGGAATTATCTATAACAGCCTAAATGGTGATACTAACGTCGCCTTCTTTAAGCAACTTCAGGGTAAGGGCTTAGGGCCAGATAAGTATCCTACAATGTCAGTCAGTATTGCTGAAGAAGAAGTCAAGGCAATTGGTGTTGAGTTTCTCAAAGATCATTATGCTGCTTGGAACTACTTTCAGACTGTTGATACGCCTGAGAGCAAAACTTTTGTGGATGCTTTCAAGGCTGAGTATGGCGACAATCGGGTTGTTAATGACCCGATGGAAGCGGCCTATATTATGGTTTATCTATGGAAGCAGGCTGTTGAACAGGCTGGAGATCCAAGTGACCTCGAAAAGGTGCGAGCTGCAGCCATTGGTCAAGAATTTGCAGCCCCTAATGGTCCTGTAAAGGTTGCCCCTAACCATCACATCTCAAAGACCGTACGAATCGGAAAGATTGGTGAGAATGGCCTATTTGAGATTGTCAACTCTACAGATGGCCCAGTTGAGCCTATTGCTTGGAATCAGTATGTTGCTGAAACTAAGGGATTTGCTTGTGATTGGTCTGATCCTGCTAAGGGTGAAAAGTACAAGATCTAGTGCTAGTCTCTCAATTCAAAAAACGCCATCATTTCTCATGATTGCTTTCATAAGGAGAACCCTTTTTGACCGCATTACTCAACGGCTTGTTTGATGGCATCAGCATTGGCTCAGTGCTTCTTTTGGCGGCGCTGGGCCTTGCAATTGTCTTTGGTCTCATGGGTGTCATTAACATGGCCCATGGAGAATTGATGATGATGGGTGCCTACACCACTTTTGTGGTTCAGAATATATTTAAACCGCTAGGTGCGCCCTGGTTTGGTCTATATATTATTGTGGCTCTGGTTGCAGCCTTTTTTGTGACAGCCATTATGGGGCTGATTCTTGAGCGGGGCGTGATTCGATACTTATATGGACGGCCGCTGGAAACGCTCTTGGCAACCTGGGGTGTGAGCTTGATTTTGCAGCAGTTTGTCCGCAGTGTTAGCTGGATGCTGGTGATCGGCTTATCTCTGTTTTGCGTTTTGTTCTTTGGGACGATGACGTTACTCGCGCGACGGCGTAACTTCCAGCGCATTCGAAACTGGGTTTTAGTCATCTTGTTGCCTCTCTCGACTGGAATTGCCTGGAATGTAGCAACTTGGGTCGGAGGCATCTATAAACTCCCAGTCACACAGCCTTGGTTCGGCGCTCAAAACGTTGATGTGACAGCTCCAGGGTGGCTCCGAGGGGGGCTTAAGTTGGGTGCTTCTCAGGTGCCATACACGAGACTATTTATTTTAGGATTGACGATCGTTTGCATTTTGGGTGTCTATACTTTTCTGCATCGGTCTGCCTGGGGGCTGCGAATTCGGGCTGTAACGCAGAATCGTGAAATGAGTGCTTGTTTGGGGATTCCCACTCAAACAGTCGATGCTCTGACATTTGCCATTGGTTCTGGATTGGCTGGGATTGCGGGTTGTGCTGTTAGCTTTCTGGGTTCTGTGGGGCCAAACACCGGGCAGAACTATATTGTTGATACCTTTATGGTCGTCGTCGTAGGGGGCGTGGGTAAATTAGTGGGCAGTATTGTGGCAGCACTTGCTATTGGGATTGCCAATTATATTATTGGAACAAATGCGCTTGGACCATTTGTGGCTTCGGTTCCGTTCTTAGCTGATTTCTTTGCCTTCTTTGCCAATGCCAGTATGGCTAAGGTTATGGTGTTTGCTTTGATTATTAGCTTTCTGCAGTTTAAGCCTGCAGGAATGTTTCCACAGAAAGGACGGACGGTGGATGCTTAGGGCAATAAAGGGGCAGATTCAGAAAAGACCGAGACTTTTTGAGGGGATTGGGGTGGTTGCGATCGCACTCCTAATACTATTTGCTGCCCCTGCCATCCTCACTGCGATGGGCCAAGAATTTCGCGTCAACATGCTGGGGAGGTTTCTCGCCCTTGCGATTGTCGCACTTGGCATCGATTTGATCTGGGGCTACACCGGTATTCTGAGCTTGGGACATGGACTCTTTTTTACCCTTGGTGGTTATGCCCTCGCTATGCACCTCAAGCTACAACTCCCAGAGGGAGAATTGCCCGAGTTCTTTACACTTTATGGTGTTAAAGAACTTCCTTGGTTCTGGAAGCCGTTTCACTCCTTTCCGTTCTCGCTGGCGGCTACCATTTTCGTGCCGATGTTGATTGCGGCTCTGTTGGGCTATCTTGTCTTCCGCAATCGAATTCGGGGCGTATACTTTTCGATCTTGACCCAGGCTGCCCTCATTGTCTTCTTTAACTTTTTTAATAGCCAACAAAAGCTGATAAATGGCACCAATGGTCTGAAAACAGACACCGCAAAAATCTTTGATGTCTATGTGGGCTCAGACGATGTACAAAGAATTTTATACATCTTAAGCGTAGTGTTCTTGATCTTGGCCTATTGTTTGAGTCGTTGGTTAACCAGTGGCCGTCTTGGTCGTCTCTTGATTGCAATTCGTGATGATGAGAGCCGTGTCCGATTTTCAGGTTATGACCCCACCGGTTTTAAGGTGCTTGTGTTCGCGGTTTCTGCCGGACTGGCAGGAATTGCGGGAGCCCTCTATGCTGCTCAATCAGGGGGAATCTCCCCAAAAACAATGGACATTGCGTTTTCCATTGAAATGGTAATTTGGGTTGCTGTGGGAGGGCGTGCCAGCTTGGTTGGCGCTATTCTGGGCGCTATTTTGGTTAACTTTTCCAAAAGTATTCTTAGTGAGCAATTCCCGCAGGTGTGGTTATTTTTCCTGGGGGGGCTCTTTTTGACAGTGGTGACGGTGCTGCCCGATGGTTTTGTCGGTTGGTTGCGGACCCAAGGTGTGGATCAGGTGCGATCTCTTTTGGGCCGTCGTCGCCTTTTGACTTATCCCAGTTTGGCCGAGGATCCAGAGGTAGAATATGAGCGCCAAAATCTTAGAAATTGAAGATCTGACTGTTAGTTTTGATGGCTTTAAAGCCCTGAATCAACTTAACTTCAGTATGGAGCCTGGGGAGCTCAGGGTGATTATTGGACCGAATGGGGCTGGTAAGACCACTTTCCTCGATGTCATTACAGGTAAGGTGCAGCCCACCATTGGTAGCGCTCGATTTAAAGGTAAAAACCTCAAAGCGCTTTCTGAACATCAAATTTGTCGTTTGGGGATTGGTCGTAAGTTTCAAACGCCGCGTATTTTCCTTAAATTGACCCCTCGCGAAAATCTGAGTCTTTCGGGAAATCGTTATAAAGGTGTCTTTTCAACCCTGTTGAATAAGCGGCCTACTGGAGAGCAACAGACCATTTCTGGCCTTTTAGAAACCGTTGGTCTAACGCCTAAAGCTGATATTCCAGCAGAGTTACTCTCTCATGGTGAAAAGCAGCGCCTAGAAATTGGTATGTTGGTGGCCCAATCGCCTGACTTGTTGCTCGTCGATGAGCCCGTCGCGGGTCTAACGGATGAAGAAACTGAAAATGTGGGTAATCTACTGCTGACTCTTGCAGAGAGCCATTCCATCATTGTGATTGAGCATGATATGGAGTTTGTTCGGCAGATTGCGCGTCAGCAGGTGACCGTTCTCCATCAGGGGAGTGTGCTGTGTGAAGGCAAGATGAATGATGTACAGAATGACCCCCGAGTGATTGAGGTCTATCTGGGGGAAGCCCCATCGATGGATGAATAGAATATTGTGCCGGTCCCTTTGAAGTTGTAAACACTATGATTCCAACGCCTAATAACCCAGAGCTTGTGCCGATGCTCGGTATTTCTGGTCTCAATTTTTACTACGGTGAAAGCCATATACTCCGCAGTATTGATATGACCGTTGCACCTGGGCAAATGGTTTGTTTGATTGGGCGGAACGGAGTGGGGAAAACGACCCTACTTCGAAATATTTTGGGGTTGCTAAAGCCCAGAACCGGCACGATGACAATGGCTGGTGCTCCTATTACACGTAAAACACCCGATCAGCGCGCCAGAATGGGGATTGGTTATGTCCCCCAAGGTCGCGAAATTATTCCAGGGTTGACGGTTAAAGAAAATCTTATCCTGGGGCTCGAAGCGCGTCCTAAGAAGAAAGGTAAGGCTACCATCCCTACCCTTGTATTTGAGCTTTTTCCTGTCTTGAAGACGATGCTTGAGCGCATGGGGGGAGATCTAAGCGGTGGGCAGCAACAACAACTTGCGATCGCACGTGCCCTTGTGGGTGAACCCCGTCTATTGGTCTTAGATGAACCGACTGAAGGTATTCAACCCTCCATTATTTTAGAAATTGAAGCTGCAGTGCGTCAGATTATCGAAACCACTGGTATCTCAGTTCTGTTGGTGGAACAGCACCTCCATTTTGTCCGACAAGCCGATTGGTACTATGCCATGCAAAAAGGCGGTATTGTTGCTTCTGGCCCCACAGGAGAACTCAGTAATGAGGTCATTCAAGAATTCCTAGCTGTCTGAAGCCTCGTCTTTCTCCAGCGACCGTGATGCTTATCAGCAATGATCGCAATATTTGTCTTTCATAAGAGCTCTAAAGATCTCTATGGTCTTTACTGTTAATTGTTCCCAATCAAAACAATGCTGGATGTTGCCATCGGGTTCTATCGCTATCATTATTGGCCATCAGCAATAGATTCGGGTCTCACTTTAAAGACAGATATTGACCGATCGATATAGGGATGATCCGCTGGACTGGCGTTAAGTTATGCAACTAGAGACGTCAAAATGTCAGATTTTTTGAATGAGGGGGCAGCTTAAGGTTCAACCTAGATGGGTATGAGAGATTCAGTTCTTCATGACCTCCATTCTCAAAGGTTTTCTTAAGCCCTCTTTCTTACTTCAATCATGGCTCGATACACTTGCTGTTTAACTGTTGCCGTCGCCCTTGAGAATCTGTATCAGAATCTGACTGATATTCTGAGTGGCTGTAATCTTGAAATTCTGATGTCTCAGGGGAACTGTGTACTGGCTCGAGAAAAGCCAGGCCAGGTGCCTTTCTCTCACTTAGTGACCGTTGAAGTTCTCGTTGATAAGTTCCACTCCAAGGTAGATGCGACTGACTTTGATCTTGTGGTGAAGAATGGAGAACTACCGCTACATAGCAATAATCACTGTAGCCAAATTTATCAGCGGATATTGAACGCTAGTGCAGCTTATAAAGGATGGCGATTCATCACAACGGCTAGTAAATAGCTTCTAGATCACTCTCCTCAGCTACTGAAGGCTCAATTTTGAGAGTCAGATGTAAATTCACCTTGAATTTCTCAGAAATGCTCTATTCTTTCTGTCGGTTGTTCCGTTCCTGGAACATATCATTGTGCGCTCAATTTCAGTCGTAGCTCAGAAAAATTCAAGCTTAGGAATAAAATATTCCAAGTCAATGGATCAACATTAACTTCCAATGTTATAGTCATATACGCTATGGCGAGCGTAGCCAAGTGGTTAAGGCAGTGGATTGTGGTTCCACCATTCGGGGGTTCGATTCCCCTCGTTCGCCCTCTTTAACATTGAATACCTGTTTGCATGAGTGATAGCTTTTGCTCATTTTTGGATAGGCAGATATAGTTCATCCTCAACTGTATCTGGACAGAACATTGGATCGCATTGCCTTTGTTCTATGTAGATGTCCAGAGAACAAAGGCAGTAGCGTATACTACTGGCAGAAAGTTAAGCTTTCTTAAACACCAGATTTTAGGTCAGTTTTCCTAGACCTGGTACCTTTTTGTTTGTGAAGACCTAGGCTGATGAACGATTCCAAGCGTAAATTGCAGCTATTGGATTTTGAAAAACCCCTAGCTGAGCTCGAATCTCGCATTGAACAAATTCGAACCCTTGCCGAAAATAATGATGTTGATGTTTCTGATCAAATTCATCAGCTAGAGGCTCGTGCGACTCAGCTTCGACAAGAAATATTCAGCAGCTTGACGCCTATGCAAGAGCTGCAGTTAGCACGTCATCCCCGTCGCCCTAGCACTTTAGACTATATTCAAGCGATTACTGATGAATGGATGGAGCTGCATGGCGATCGCCAAGGCACAGATGACCCTGCTGTTGTGGGAGGCGTTGGCAAACTTGCGGGTCAACCCGTTTTAATCCTTGGGCATCAGAAAGGACGAGATACGAAAGACAATGTGGCTCGTAACTTTGGAATGGCATCACCAGGGGGGTACCGCAAGGCACTTCGCTTGATGGAACATGCCAATCGATTCAACCTTCCTATTCTGACGTTTATTGATACCCCAGCAGCCTGGGCTGGTCTTGAAGCTGAACAATATGGACAAGGGGAAGCCATTGCCCGCAATCTTCGGGAGATGTTTCAATTTGATGTTCCCATTGTTTGTACGGTCATTGGTGAAGGCGGCTCAGGTGGAGCCCTAGGAATTGGGGTCGGTGATCGCCTCATGATGTTTGAACATTCTATTTACAGCGTGGCACCACCAGAAGCCTGTGCTGCTATCCTTTGGCGCGATGCCCAAAAAGGCCCGAAAGCAGCAGATGCGCTCAAGATTACAGCCAAAGATTTACTGAGCTTGGGTTTAATGGATACAATCTTGCCCGAGCCCATGGGTGGCGCTCATAGTAACCCCATCGAAGCTGCACAAACACTCAAGCAGTCACTTCTTTCAGCACTTGATGAGCTATGGCGGTTATCTGGCCAAGAACGACGCGATTTGAGGTACGATAAATTCCGACGTATGGGAATCTTTACGCAAATTGCCGCTTAACACCCATCTGCACAGATCTTTCTGCGATGATAAGATAGGAAAACGACATATTTGTTTACAAAGCCAGTGCCTTTCAGTCAAAGCTTGAACAGGTATGGATGCCAATCGGTGTGGACGACGAAACTGTGTCTATCTTGTTATAAACCCAAGGTGCAGTCGCTCAGCTATTTGTTAGCGATGTACTTGCCGCGCTAGCGGATGCTACCATCCCCACCTTAGAAGTTTTGAAAGACTAATGACTCCCCAAAATCAACAGCGCGTCCTCATTACTGGGGCCAGTAGCGGTATTGGCCGTGCAACCGCCCTTGCCTTTGCCGACGTCGGTGCCAGCCTTGCTTTAGTGGGGCGATCCAGCGATGCCCTCACGGCCATAGTAAAAGAAGCCCAATCTCGTGGCGTAGAAGCAAGGTCCTACTGCATTGATCTAGCCTGTTTAGAGCAGGTGTCCCAGAAAATTGCAGAGATCGGGCCTGTTGATGTTTTAGTCAATAATGCAGGTATCGGCTACACTGCTGAGCTATCTGATACCCCGTTGGCTGATTGGCAATCTGTTTTGAACCTGAATCTCACCAGTCCGCTGCAGTGTATTCAGGCCGTGTTGCCGAGTATGAGGGCAAATGGCCAAGGCAGCATTGTTAATGTCGTATCTGTTGGGGGCCGTCAAGTTTTTCCTCAGTGGGGAGCATATTGCACGAGTAAGTTCGGGTTGATGGCTTTGACTAAAACATTGGCCATGGAAGAACGTGCCCACGGAATTCGGGTCATGGCTATTTGTCCTGGGTCTGTGAATACCTCTTTATGGGATAGTCCCGATGTCGATGCTGATTTTGAGAGAGCTCTCATGTTAAACCCTGAAGATGTTGCGCAGGCAATTGTCAGCTCCGTCCAGCTCCCACAGCACGCTGTTATTGAAGAGTTGACTTTGATGCCTAATGTCGGGACATTCTAGCTGTTCTTTGCAGCAGAACCCTATTGTCACTTATTGTTACTGGATTCATTATGACGACTGTTTCTAACGAGTTTTCCAATCGTTCCACTCAATCTGAGAATGGAAATTCTTCATCGGTTACACCACGACCTGACCGTAGTATTTCTCAAAAGTCTCAGGAAACTGGACGCTCTGATGTTTCCGATGCAGAGATGAGACGGGCGATTGATACACTCCTTAGAGGTGTGGGAGAAGACCCAGAGCGCGAGGGGCTTCTCAAAACGCCTAAGAGGGTCGCTAAGGCAATGCAGTTCCTCACCAGTGGATATAATCAGTCCCTTGAACAGCTTGTGAATGGTGCGATCTTCGATGAGGGCCATGATGAGATGGTTCTGGTGCGTGATATTGATGCGTTTAGTTTATGTGAGCATCATATGCTGCCATTTATTGGAAAAGCGCATGTCGCCTATATCCCAAATCAAAAGGTGATTGGACTGAGTAAGTTAGCGCGCATTGTGGAAATGTATTCGCGTCGGCTGCAAGTGCAGGAGCGTCTAACACGACAAATTGCAGAAGCTGTGCAGATGGTCCTTGAGCCTCAGGGTGTGGCGGTTGTTATGGAAGCGAGTCATATGTGTATGGTGATGCGCGGAGTCCAAAAGCCAGGTTCTTGGACGGTGACCAGCTCAATGTTAGGGGTTTTCAAGGATGAGCAAAAGACCCGAGAGGAGTTTCTAAATTTGATTCGGCATCGGCAAAATTTCTAAATGACTTGCACCTTCTTTGTTAATTAAATCGTATGTAAATAAACATTCGGTCTGCTGGATTGAGATAAGTCTGGGGAATCCTACGCTCGGAGATGCATGATTCTTATGCGTCTCTTGTGATGAAAACTATCCTTCCTCTAAAGCTGATCATGCATGTAACTGATATCAAGCTAATTGATCAAAGACGTTCTCAGCATCCGCACATATGGGCTCGAGCCAGTCTTGCCGTTCTGGGTATTTTTCTTGTTCTTGGTGCTTTGAGTACGACTTCTAGCGCAGAACCTCCGCGTCACCTTCATCGTCTACTAACGACCCGATTTTGCCACAAGTGCAATCTTAACAAAGCAAATCTAGCCAATCAGAATCTTCAAGGTGTTCGTTTAACTCAGACAAAGCTCAAACGAGCTGATCTCAGAGGGGCTGATCTTAAATTTGCTATTTTATACGATGTGAACTTGAAAAAAGCGGACCTCACAGGCGCCGATTTGACGGGGGCAACCCTACAGAACGTCAATGTCAAGGGTGCCATTTTAGATGGGGCAAAGATGCCTACTAATTTCCGTCCCGAAAGATAGAACGATGCTGAAAGGCTAGCCTATCAAATCAGTTGAGAGCGTGCTGCTGCACGCATGACTTCAACGGGTACAGCTTTCTTAAGCCAAATTTCTAGCGCCGCCGCACCTTGCTGTACTAGCATTTCTAGGCCATTGATGGTCTGATGGCCCAATGTTGTCGCATCCTTGAGAAATTGAGTGGGGTTCGGTGTATAGATCAGGTCGTATGCGATCGCATCTTTCGGGAGCTGTTGCAGTTGATCCATCGTCACTGGTGACTGATTGATCTGTGG
>CALFCG010000098.1 GCA_937951315.1 uncultured cyanobacterium | reverse complement strand
CATCTCTTCAATCATGGCCTGCAGTTCAAAATCAACATCACTGCCTGACTCTAAGGCTGCAAATTTGGAATCAAGCGTATCTCCCGATAGTTCAGCAACGGCTTCAGAGCGTGCTTCCATATCGAGGACCTTTTCTTCCATGCGCTCAAAGGCACTAATGGCGCTTGATGGGTCAATGCCACCCATGGCCTGATTGATTTGTTCAGTTGCTTTGGCTGCTCTTGCTCTGGCCTTGAGCATTTCTTTCTTGGTTTTCGCTTCTGCGATCTTGCCCTCAAGGGCTGTCATGTTGCGCTTCAGGGTCGTAACTTGTCCGGTGGACTGATCCACTTGAGCCTTGAGACTGGCTGCTGTCTCTGAAAACGTCTTCTTGCGGGCGAGGGCTTCACGAGCAAGCCCCTCATCTCCCTTCTTGAGGGCTAGCTGGGCGTTGCTATACCATTTTGAGGCTTGGGTCTCAGCCTGATTATATTGCTGTTCCAGCCGTTTTTGAGAGGCAATGGACTGGGCGACGGCTTGGCGAAGCTGGACCAAGTCTTCCTTCATGTCATCTACGGTTTGTTCCAGAATCTTTTCTGGATCTTCGGCAGAGCTGACAACAGCGTTGAGGTTGGATCTGACAACTCGGCTAACACGGTCAAATAATCCCATGACTCGGTTCTTCCCTTAACATATAGACTTCTGAGATACCCTTTAGTGCTGGGTCAGCAAAACCAAAGGCTGCCTGAGGCTCAATTCAAGTGAGTGATACAACCCTATTCTTACTATGTTACTTGGCTTCTCTATGAGGTGACAGGTGTGGTATCCTCTCCGTGTCCAAAATAGCTGAATTCCTTTAGACATCTGAACATAATGGATGCAGAAAGTTAATATCTGCAACACAATTTTAAGAAAATTGCTGAGCTGTTAATTGTCTTGAGGTGATCAAGGAGAGCCTTCGTCTGAGTTTGGGTTCCTGGGAACTTCCTAAGTTATTTGACTGCAGTGGTAGATCGATTCGATATGACCTATGGACCGCATCTGAGTCGGTACTTTTTGAGATCCCACTCAGACCGATGCGAAGACTGGAACTCAAGGCGGTACGATAAGGGATGCGAAATGCCCATTGATCTCTTCAAACTTGACCCATGCCCACTGCTCATATTATCGGCCTTGGCCGTTCTGGTATTACGGCTGCGCGATTACTCAATCAAGATAGGTGGCAGGTTTCAGTCAGTGACATAGGGCAGTCAGAGGGGCTATCAGATCTAAAGAAAGAGCTTGAATCTGAAGGGATTTCTGTGGCTTTGGGGACTAAATTTGATCTCCAAGCCTTAGCTGTTGAGGGGTTGAATCGTCCGGATCGGATTGTCGTCAGCCCGGGGGTGTCTTGGCAGTTGCCGAGCTTGGTGGCTGCTCGAGAGCAGGGCATTGAGGCCATGGGGGAGATGGAGTTAGCCTGGCGGTACTTGAACCATTGTCCCTGGGTGGGGATTACGGGCACCAATGGCAAAACGACAACGACGGCGATTACGGCAGCTATCTTTCAGGCGGCGGGATTGCAAGCTCCAGCCTGCGGCAATATTGGTGATAGCGCCAGTGAGTTGGCGCTGAGTGGGAAGACGCCGGATTGGGTGATTGCAGAGGTGAGTAGCTACCAGGTGGAATCCTCTTCGACGTTGGCACCCGATATTGGTGTGTGGACGACGCTTTCCCCAGATCATTTAGAACGTCACGGTACGCTTGAGTGTTACCGAGAAATTAAAGCGCTTTTATTACATCGCTCCCAGCAGCGAATCCTGAATGGCGGGGATGATTATCTTCGCAATGCCTTGATGGATCGATGGCCGAATGCTTTTTGGACCAGTACGCAAGGCAATCAAGCGTTAGTGCAGGGCAAACAATCTCCGATGCCTATGGTCTATTTAGAGAATGGATGGGTCATGGTGGAGGGGCAGCAGATGTTGCCCACCAAAGCCTTGCGAATGCGGGGGGAACATAATCAGCAAAACCTTTTGATGGCGGTGGCGGTGGCCCATTTGGCCGGGATCGAACGAGATGCGATCGCAACTGCCATTGCCAACTTTCCAGGTGTTCCTCACCGTTTAGAGCATATTTGTACCTGGCGGGATATTGCCTTCATCAACGACAGCAAAGCGACCAACTACGAAGCTGCTCAAACAGGATTGGCAGCTGTAGAGGGGCCAGCGATCTTGATTGCGGGCGGAGAAGCCAAAGATGGAAATGATGCCGATTGGCTGCGAACGATTCAGGATCAAGCTGCCACGGTTTTACTGATCGGTACTGCCGCTTCAACCTTTGCTCAGCGCCTAGATAACGTGGGCTACACCCGTTACGAAATTGTCGAAACAATGGACAAAGCACTGCCGAGGTCTATTGAACTCGCAAAATCCACTCAGGCGAAGACCGTTCTGCTTTCCCCTGCTTGCGCCAGCTTTGATCAATACAAAAACTTTGAAATCCGTGGTGATCACTTTCGTCAACTCTGTCCCACGGACGCGTAGAAAGCTTTTTTCGAGTGCCTCCTGCGGCAGGGACTGACACTTTTTGGAGTTAAAGACTCAGGAAGAAGAGCCTTTCCTGGATGAAATGCATCTTCAAAGTCTGCTGAGCCGTTGTTGATCCTAACAGGGGCAAAAATGACAAAATCGACCTTCTGAGTTGAACTGTTTGTCTTGCCCAAACATTAGGTGGCCTTAATGTCTGGTGCTCGATGAATTTCTGAGAACCGCTTTCCTTGCTCCTTTGTGAGACTGACCTGAGGGACCATCTGCTCAGCTCGGTCGTCATCATGTCTGGCCATGTCATTCTTTTCTATGCTGAACCGCATTTTACTCTGGTTGATTGCACTCCCCCTCCTGTTGCTGAGTGTTACCTCTGGCCCATGGTATAAGTTGTGGCTTTTTGAGATGCTGGGCACCGGCTACCTTTGGTTTGCCGTTTGTACTTTGATCGGGTTGGTTCTGCTCTTACTTCAGCGCTGTCCTCCTCGTCGGAATCTGACGCTTGTGTTTGCCCTCGCGTTGGGTTTCTATGCCACTACCATTGGCACTTGGTATGTTCCGAGGTTAAGGGATGCCGGGACGGGGGGTGACCCCAATGGCTGTCATGACCTACAACGTCAACTACAGGCTATGGGATGCCACTAAAGTGACTGATTTAGTGAGAGAAAATCCTGTCGATATTCTAGGTTTGATTGAGCCCTTCAAGGAGCAGGCTGAAGAACTCAGAGATCGGGTACAGGACCAATACCCTTACTATTACCGTGCAACTGGCGGCGGGCTGAGTTTATTCAGTCGATACCCCATTGCTGAGGCTGCGACCGAGACCTTGGGCACCCCCTACCATAGCCTCTTGGCAATTATCGACGTGGAGGGGCAACCTGTTCGCCTTGTTGTTGCTCATCCCCTTGCTCCGGTTTCCCCTTCCAACTTCGCCTACCGAAATCAAGTGATGGTGGTCCTAGCTTCCTACGGAGCAAAGCAGTCCATCCCAACCGTAATTATGGGGGACTTCAACCTCACTTCTTGGTCAATATTTTTCCGTGATTTTATTCGTTCTTCAGGATTACGCAGCGTCACTCTTGGCCATGGTCTCAATCCCACTTGGTTTTACAACGATGTCGGCAGATCACAGGGGTGGCTCGAATGCTTGAAACAAAGTCTAAAAATTCCCATCGACCATATTTTTATCAGCAAAGACGTCAATGTTGCTCAGGTGATCACACCATCTTCTGGGATCTCTGATCATCGCCCCTTGATTGCAAAATTGCGCTTGAAATAGCTTGACCTTTGAGTCACTGCTTCTTCCCTGCTGGAATTGTTCTAGAGGGAGTCTTGTCTGTCTTGGATTTATACCCGATTTTTTTAGTCGGGTATGTTTGACGCTCAAAAATACCCATGCTACTATCGGTTCACCTCAATGAGATAAAAGCTCTTTTTCCCAGTAAGTTAAGACTCAAAACCCTATGACTCAAGCCACTTCTAGCCGTAAAGCTACTGCTTCGTTTAAAGGCCTAAAATGCAAAGAATGTGGGGCTGACTATGAGCCACAGGCGCTGCATGTGTGTGAATTTTGCTTTGGTCCGTTAGAGGTTAGCTACGATTTTTCTGAACTCCGTCGTACGATTACTCGGGAACAAATTGAAGCTGGACCGAACTCGATTTGGCGGTATCGTTCCTTTTTGCCCGTTACTTCCGATGACCCCATTGATGTGGGGACAGGGATGACGCCCCTCGTGAAATCCCATCGGTTAGCGCGGCGTTTGGGTCTCAAGCATCTCTACATCAAAAATGATGCGGTGAATATGCCCACACTCAGTTTTAAAGATCGGGTGGTTTCTGTGGCGTTGACGCGGGCTAGAGAGCTAGGTTTTACAACTGTGTCCTGTGCCAGTACTGGAAATTTGGCGAATTCGACAGCTGCGATCGCAACTCAGGCGGGTCTCGACTGCTGCGTCTTCATTCCCTCCGATTTGGAAGCAGGAAAGGTGATGGGCACCTTGATTTACGGACCTACTGTGATGTCCGTTGAAGGTAACTATGACCAAGTCAACCGTCTTTGCAGCGAAGTTGCCAATACTCAGGGCTGGGGATTCGTCAATATCAACCTGCGACCTTACTACTCCGAGGGCTCCAAAACACTCGGCTACGAAGTGGCTGAGCAGTTGGGCTGGGAGCTTCCTGATCATATTGTTGC
>CALFCG010000097.1 GCA_937951315.1 uncultured cyanobacterium | reverse complement strand
CCTGCTGATCAGGTGATTGAAGAAGATACGGTCACCATTCAAGTGATCGAAGGTTCCCTTGAAGATATTCAAGTGACGGGCAATAAACGTCTGAACGCTAGCTATGTCAGAAGTCGTCTACGGCGGGCTGGTAAACCTCCCCTCAAAGTGGATCGTCTGTTGGAGGCCCTGCAATTATTACAGCTTGATCCTTTAATTGATAACTTGTCGGCTGAGCTATCAGCCAGTGCCCAGCCTGGCTTGAGTTTATTAGAGGTGGATGTTACTGAAGCCGATACATTGAATGTGCAGGTGGGGCTTGATAACTTGCGATCGCCCAGCATCGGCAGCTTCCAGCGCCAAATTCAGGTGGAGCAGCTAAACTTAATCGGTTTTGGGGATGCGGCACGTTTAGCGTATGCCAATACCGATGGTAGTAATCAAATCAACTTCAGCTATACCGTGCCCGTTAATGCCAAGAATGGCACGGTCGGTGTTAATTTCAGCCAGGTGTGGAGTCGGGTTATTGAAGAACCCTTTGATATTCTCAACATTAGAGGTGTCTCGCGAGACATCAATGTAGCGTATCGCCAGCCCATTCTACGGAGTCCCAAGCAGGAGTTTGCCTTGGGTTTTTCTGTAGGCCGCCGCGAGAGTGAAACCTTTATTCGACCGCCTGAGCCGGATGGCAGTCGAGGCGAACAAATTCGTTTCCCCTTTGAGGGGTCTGGCTCTGATGATGAAGGGCGAATTCGGGTCATGGAACTTAAATTCTCCCAAGAATATACGAAGCGAGATCAAGAAACGGTATTGGCGCTTAGATCGGAGCTGGGGGTGGGAGTCGATGCCTTTGATGCCACCAATAATGAAGAAGCGCCCGATGGTCAGTTTGTTCTCTGGCGGGGGCAAGGGCAATGGGTGAAGCGGTTGGCTCCGGATACTCTGTTGCTGCTGCGATCTAATCTTCAGTTTGCCGATCGCCCCCTGCCTTCACTGGCCCAATTTGGTTTGGGGGGGGGAGATAGTGTGCGGGGCTACCGCCAAGATTTGCTGTTGGTGGATAACGGCGTGTTTGGCTCTGCTGAAGTCCGACTCCCTATTTTTAGAGTGGCTCGGCGGAAGGGAATTTTGCAGGTTGTCCCCTTCTTAGATGTTGGGCATGGTTGGAATATTGGAGAAGACCGCAGTATTGAAGGCTCTAACACCTTTTTTGCTGGAGGACTCGGACTACGGTGGCAGTGGAACGATCGCGTCACTGCGCGATTAGATTGGGGGATTCCGTTTACCGAAGTGGGCACGCAATCGAGTGGCTTTGATGACAGTCGCCTATTCTTTTCAATTAACGCCAACCTCTTTTGATGCCAGCGACATGGACTCAGGAGGCTTTAAGATAAACATAATTAGCCGATTCAGGCTAGGACGGTCCCAGGGTGCTGGGGCCATCGACGTATAGGCGTATATTAATCTGACGCGACCTGGAATATATACATGGATACTAAGGCATTTAAGCGAACGCTCCATAAATCTGAGCAGTATCATCGCCAGGGATTTGGACATGAGGCCGCTGTCACCGATCTATTGCAGCGTGAGTACAACAGCAGCCTGATTCAGCAAATTCGGGAACAGAATTATTCCTTGCAGCGAGGTCATGTCACCATTCGCTTGGCAGAATCGTTTGGGTTCTGTTGGGGGGTTGAACGTGCGATCGCATTAGCCTATGAAACCCGACGACAATTTCCCACTGAGCGGATCTGGATTACCAATGAAATTATCCATAACCCCTCAGTGAATCAGAACCTGTGGGATATGAATGTTGACTTTATTCCGGTCAGCGATACAGGGGAAAAAGATTTCTCCGTGGTTGAAGGCAAAGGTGACGTCGTGATTTTGCCCGCCTTTGGTGCCAGTGTTCAAGAAATGCAGTTACTCAACGATAAAGGCTGCACCATTATGGACACCACGTGTCCGTGGGTCTCAAAAGTCTGGAATTCCGTGGAGAAACATAAGAAGGGAGACTATACCTCGATTATCCACGGCAAATATAAGCATGAAGAAACCATTGCCACTAGCTCCTTTGCCGATAAATATCTGGTGGTCCTCAATTTTGCAGAAGCGCAATATGTCGCTGACTATATTCTTGACTCTGCTGGACGCCGTCAAGAATTCTTAGATAAATTTGCCAATGCGTATTCTGTTGGCTTTGATCCCGATACCGATTTGGTCCGTGTCGGGGTTGCGAATCAAACCACCATGCTCAAAGGGGAAACAGAACAGATTGGCAAGCTCTTCGAGCGCACCATGATGCGGAAATATGGGCCTGCAGAGGTGAACCAGCATTTCTTGAGTTTCAACACCATTTGTGATGCGACCCAAGAACGTCAAGATGCCATGTTTGGGCTGGTGGATCAGCCCCTTGATTTGATGATGGTGATTGGAGGGTTCAACTCCTCTAATACCACCCATTTACAAGAAATCTCCATTGATCGGGATATTCCCTCTTATCACATCGATAGTGCAGCGCGGATTGGTCCTGGAAATCGCATTGAACACCAACCCCTCAATCAAGCGTTAACGGTGACGGAGGGTTGGTTGCCTGAGGGGCCTATTGTGGTGGGGGTCACTTCCGGAGCCTCAACGCCCGATAAAGTGGTGTCTGAGGTCGTGGAGAAGATTCTGGAACTCAAAAATCAACCCCTAGAGCTGGTGCCAAATGCCTAGGCACCACAATCGCGGACGCTTAAGAAGCCGTCTGGCATCACCGTATTGCAGAGCAATGCTCCGTTAAAATCCTCAAGATCTATTTGGGCACCTCTGAAGTTCGCGGCTCTCAGCAAGGCCCCCTCAAAGTTCGCACCATTGAGGGTTGCGCCATTAAGGGTTGCACCCCTGAGGCTCGCACCCGTAAAGTTGACCTCGCTCAAGTCTGCTCCGTTAAGATTCGCGGTGGTCAGGTTTGTGTTTGTTAGGTTCGCTGCAGCTAGGGTTGACTCTTCCACTTTGATACTTTGGAGGTTTGCGCCTTCTAGGTTCGCGTTGCTCAAATCACTAAGTGTTAAGGTTGCATTCTTGAGTTGTGCTTGTTTGAGGTTCGCGCCCTGTAGATTCTCTTTACGTATCCGAATGCCTTGAAGGTCACAACCTTCACAGCTTGCGTCTTGGCGTAAAACTTGAATATTTTTAATGGCAGCTCGCGACACCGGGGTCATGTTGATCGAATCTGCACTGGCCACCCTCATGGGTAAGCTCCACAGGAGACCCATTATGATCAGCAGCACAGCTTTTTTCAGGATGTTCGTCATCTATCCACCTTGTTCAATTGCCAGGTATCTGCTCGATGTCTTCTTCCGGTGAGGCTTTGAGACCTTTGTCAACAGCACAATGCCGACAATTATAGGGGGCCTCAGACAGTGAATTTTGACTTGGAGACAAAACGTAGGATTGCTCGATGAGTCGTTTATTTTCTAACCTTGAATTCCATTCCGATGGCCTCAGGCATCGACCGGGGAGTCTGTGGGGATGCACGGCTCTTGTTGCTGGTACTACGGTGGGCGCAGGGATTTTGGCATTGCCTGCATTAACCGTTGAGGCGGGTGTGATTCCTTCCTCGGTTATGTTGATGGGGGTGTGGCTCTATGCCTTGGCTGCAGCCCTTTTGATTGTGGAGGTGAATATCCAAACGCTCTGCGTCTTGGGTCGCCCAGGCCTGGGGTTACTCACCATGATTGGCAGTACCCTGGGTTCAGTCATGACTTGGATTGCGGC
>CALFCG010000096.1 GCA_937951315.1 uncultured cyanobacterium | reverse complement strand
TGGACGTAATTCACTGCCTGATCAAGCATATTATTTCTGTTAAGAATATTCACAATCGAAACATATGCACTTGGTTCTTCAGGCATTAATTCACAAAATTTCTGATAATGATTAATCGCTGCGGATATATACTCTTTCTCTTCTAATAGATTCCCTAATATCTTGAATATCCAGGGAGAAATATTAGTTTGCTTTTTTGCCTCTTCGCAACAATCAATAGCTTCGTCTATTTTATCTTGTTGATATAAGGTTCTAGATATATATACATATACACTTGGAGAATTAGGTTTTAAATCTAGAAATTTGCGATAGGATTCTAAACCTTTATCAACTTCATTCTTCTTAAAAAGTGCCTCACCTAGCAAACGATAGATAGGTGGGGCGACAGGTTCATATTTTTCTGCTTGATGACAGCATTGAATAACCTCATCAAATTTTTCTTCTCTACGTAGAGCATTGGCAAGCATTAAATACCCATTAGGGTCATCGGGTTTCAATTCCAAGGAATACCGAAAACAGTTAATTGCATCACTCATTTGCTCCTTTTTAAGCAATGCATTTCCCAAAACTCTATAAACCCCTGGAGCTATTGTTTTCCTTTGCTCTGCCTCATGACAACAGCTGATCGCTTCATCGATCTGGCCATTCTTATAGAACGCATTACCTAGAACAATATAAGCCCATGCAGTATCTGGCTTAATAGTTAGGATCTTTTGATATATGCCAATGCTTTCTGCCCAATTCTCTTGACTTTCGTAGGCTTTAGCTAGTTTTGTTAATAATGGGATTAAAGTCGGTGTAGCCTCTAATGCCTTCTGATAGCTCTCAATAGCAGCGTCGATATGTCCCTGCCCCAACAGCTCATCAGCATACTCAGAATAATCTTTATCTACTCGCTCAAATGAATCTAATTTCAAAGCAATTCCCCCCGGATACTTCAAACAAGAACTATATAACTGCAATCTACATCAAATAATTATTTTTTAGGATAATTAAAAGAATAAAGCAGTTGCATTTAATCAGACCATAACATATATATTCAATCTTGAGAATAAAATTTGGTTAAATTATCGATCAGGCAAATGTTCATAATTTTTGGTCGCTAACACAGAATTTATTTATTTTTCAGCAAGTCAATAATAGCTTTTCAATTTTTTCCCTATGAGGGTGAAAGAACGTCTCCAAAGAACTTCGCAATTCCTGCGATATGGGAGAATAGCATCCTAATTTATGCCGTTGATACTCCTTGAGCTCATGAGCCGGTAGCTCTAAAAAGGAAAAGATAGAATTCAGAACTGCACTCGGCTGAAAAGCCAATGCCTCCTGCTGAACAATTTTGACATTCTTCATTGGAAAATATGACAGCCATATCTGGAGCGGGTACAAATAAAGGCTATGTCCCAAATACCTATTCTGGTTCAGATGTCTTAAAGACAAACTACCCGACGATATTGCTTCCTCTAGCCGTTTCATTTCCGTCGAAAATACTTCTTCAATCGCTCTCTTTTTTTGCCCATTCTGAGGGACAAAATGGAAATGAGACACCGCTCGATCAATCGGATCACGAAGAATCACAATCAGTTTGATATCAGGAAATGCATCTAAGACCCTTTGAGGTGCCTGAGGACAATACAGATAGTTCGGTGTTGCTTCACCTGCTCGAAATACAGAGGTCTGAGGTATCGGGGGCAATTGTGCCTGATACCAACTCAAGCCCTGCTCATACTCAAGATCGAAAAAATCTAACTCCTTCTCTAAGGACGGCAAAATCTGAGGATGGTGGTTGAGATACTGATATAGCGAAGTCGTTGCACATTTAAAACCTCCAATAATCAGAAAATCGGGGGCCTTACGAATCGCTGACTTCCAAACCTCAGGAGGAATATCGGGTCGCCGTCGCATCGCCTTCTGACAGCTTGCTATTTGGTAGTAAGGTACTGCAGCCTCTGCTTGCCCCTTTTTTGTCAACGCATATCCCAACAGACTATAAACCCACGTACAATCAGGCTTCAGCTCAATCACTTGATGACAGGTAGAAATCACATCATTGAGTAAATCGGAATCCTCAGAAATGTCATACCTTAAGCGGTTATAACGCAGGTGAACATATGGCTCGGTATAGTTTGGCTGGCTCTTCAAAGCCTGCAAACAACAGTTCACTTCTTCCTGAAGATTTCCCTGAATTTTCCAGAGCTTAGCCAATTCCCAATGAAACTTCGCTTCAGTAGGATTCAGCTCTATGGCCTTTTGCAAGAAAGACCGAGCTTCCCCAAATTGATGCGTTTGTGCCAAGGCAACCGCTATGGCATGGCAAACATTTGACACATTGGGCTCAAGCTCTAGAGACTGACGATAAGCTGCAACCGCTGCATTCCACATCTTTTGCTTCGACAATACTTGCCCCAAAGCATAGTGAAATTCAGCTCGATGTGGTTCTCGTTTGATCGCTCTTCTATAGCAGACAAAAGCCAGATCGTTTTTGTCCTGCGTTAGCAAGGTATTGCCTAAATGGAAATATCCCATGGCTTTAGCTCGATGGGGTTCAAGCCTTAAGGCTTGATAAAAACAATCAGCAGCCGAACCATGCTGATTAGCATGATGATAAATCTGACCGAGTCGAGCATATAGATCAGCCTCTTGGGGCCGATCGCGCAGTACCAATTGATAGTTTGCGATCGCATCTTCCCAATCTTGCTTTGCTGCCGCTTGATCCGCGAGCTTGAGATAGCGTTGTGGGTCTCTCTGTTCCGTTTCAGATGAAGCCTTGACGATCGTATCCATAGCTTGGGACTAGCCCTCCCCCTTTTGCAGGATTAATTGATATCCCTGATGCAGAATCTTAAATTGCCCCTTCACAGAGCGAAGAAAATTGTCAATACCTACCTTGGGAGCTTGCCTGGGGTCTTTCGCTCCCCGCCAACCATAGTCTTTAAATAGCAACATCCCTCCCGCCTTCAGACCTTTCCAAGCCAAGGTTGCATCCAGGTAAAGATGCTCCGCCTCTTTACAGCGATCTTGAATATTAATCAGATCGTAAGTCTCAGCCTCCAAGGTCTCTAGGTAGGCATGAACCGGTCCCTCCAAGAGCGTTACCCTGTGGTCCGCTTCTGCTCTCTCTAAATTTGAAGCAAACGTTTTCAGGAACTGAGGCGCAACGCAGGTCACGTGATCCTCAGGCTCGGTGAAAACGTGATCTACCAACCAACAGGTCGTCATTCCTTCAAAGCTGCCAACCTCCAAAGCTTGAACTCCCGCCTTTTCAGCCAGGGGTTGCAGATGCTTTAGCCAGAGTTCGATCTGAAAACTAAAGGAGTCCTGCGTAAATTGATACCCATTTTCCTGGCATTGCCACCACCCCCGCATCACACAGGCCTTTTGATAACAGGCCGTTGCCTCAGCGACCTCACCCTTGTTGAGCAGCGCTTGCCCCATATGGCTATAGACCCAGGGGTACTCCTGGACAAATTCAATCACCGCTTCACAGGTTGCGATCGCATCATCCCATCTTTCCTGCTTAATCAGAATTTTGATCAGCTCTAGATATGCCCAAGGAAATTCAGGATTAAGAGACACAATCTCTCGAAACTTTGAGATCGCCAACTCATCATCCTGATGCTTCACCCACACCATCCCCATTTGAAAATGGGCTTTCATTTGATAGGGATCTTGATCCAAAACCGATTGATAAATCGCAATCGCTTGCTCGCATTCCCCCTGCGCCGAAAATAGATCGCCTAACTTATAGTAGGCAGCCCAGAAGTGAGCATCATATTCAATACAGTGGAGGTAGCAAGTAATCGCTTCTTCCGGTTTCTCCTGCTCGACAAACCAATCTCCCAATTGATAGTAGCCTTCCCCTGAAGCCTCATCCGGTCTGAGGGCAAACAGTTGATAGCGACAATCGAACTCTTTCTCGACCTGCTCCAGATGTTCATAGATTTTCGCGAGATGCCAGTAAGCTCCTGCATGTCCCCTCGGTAAATTCAGAATTTGTTGAAACGCTTCAATGGCCTGGGGCCAACTTTCTTGCCTTGCATACAAACGACCCAATCGAGCATAAACAGACACGGCATCCGGCTCTGGCTCCAACGACAGCGACAGCCATTCCGAAGACTCCTCAAACTGTCCAACCCCTTGCAAAATATTGGCAAGCTGCTGACAAGCGGGCATCCAATCGGTCGGATTGTGCAGGGCCTGTTCACAGGTCGAAAGGGCATCAGTCAACATCATTATTCAGCTCTCCTGCAAAGTCATTCACAAGTTCATTGATCTCTAAATCCATGGCTTGAATCGCCAAGTCCAAAGCCTCTAAATCTACCCAGATATCTTCGGTTAAAGACGTCTGGTGCATTAATTGCCGGATCGGGTAACAGGCAAATTTCTCCCCCATCAGGTAATAGTGCTGAAGCTGCAAAGACTGACTCACCATCCAATAGTCAGTTCGCACATAGTTGGGCGCAAACAATTCCAGAACAGCAGTTCCTGGCTGACAGAAAACCAAATTCGTCAAACTCGAACCATGAGGCGACACCACCACTTGGGCTGCCGCAAAAAGATTCACTTGCTCTGCCACGGAGAGATCCTCTAAGCAAACAGACACAAACCCCAACTTCTTTAACCGTGCAATCACTTCCGTTTCATTGATCACCTGGCGATAGTTTGCCCGGGCACGGCTCACATAGATCCGCTGCGATGCGCCAGGCAGGACAGGCGGCAAAAAAGTCTGCCTTAAAAAATCAATCGTCTCTGGGGGGATCCAATCGAGGTGTCCTGGGAAGGACGGGACCACCAGTTGCTGCGCTTCAAGATGAGGTTCGCGATCGCTCTCAAGGACCTTCTCCAGAGGAATACCCAAAGTTTCCAGGGTTTCCCGTTGAAAGGGCTGTTCCAAACTATTGACCACAAACCAATCAATTTGACTGCAATCCAGACCACTCTTCTGCAGCAGGCCCCAACGGGGCAACACATCCACCATCCAATGGTAGTAAACATGCCCAGACAGTGAAGAGAGAATGGCCACGTTCCCTTCTAGTTTTTTCACCGGGGGTAAACGCCCCGACGAGAGAAGAGGATGGTGGCTCAGGCCATGCTTTTGACACCCCGGCAAATACCAAGGATAGAAACGGGATACATCTCCCAAAACATAGTTATCCGGCGTGATAATGGCGATTTGTTTGCAAATCATCCAGGCATTCTTCTGGGGCGCAATCCAAGCGCGTCCCTTAGGAATCGTTGCCACGAACGCGGCGGGCGGGGGAATCTCAGGACGTTCCTGGCACCGAAAAACCTTGCGCCCCAAGGGAACCGGCGAGAAAGACTGAATCAAGGCGTTCATGCATCCAGCACAGGTCACACCCCCACAATCTGGCTGCGTTGGTCCTTCCTTCAACGGGACAAGGGCATGGGGAACCGGAACCGTTGTTTGCACGCCTTGCGGAATCGCGATAAATAGCCCTCTGGGTTGATTCAGCCCCGAAGCACAGGCCTGAATCCAAGCGCCTGTGCTGGGATAAACGCTTTGCGGCACCGGAAAATCAGCGTCGTGTGGATCAACGGTCTCTTGTGAGTGCAGATCAGGAAGAAACTGCTCATACAGCTCAACAGCAGCTCGAAAATGACCTTGTTGCTCTAAGACAAACCCCAATTCAATATTCAGTTGCTGATGAATGGGGTTCAAGGCTAACCCCGTTCGATATGCTGCGATGGCTGCATCTTGACGGTCTTGTTGCGCCAGACAACTCCCCAATCGCCAATACGAGTCTACATGACGGGGGTTTAGGGCAATGGCTTTGTGATAGTAGCCTTCCGCTTGTGCCACCGAGCCATACTCATAGAGAACTTCTCCAATAAACCAATAGTTTTGCCAGAGGAACTCGTGGATCTTTTGCTGTTCTACCGGCGACTGCAATGCCCTGAGAAACTGGGCACAGGCAATGCGGGCCTTTTCAAGCGCATCTTTACCCAACAAACGATTCGCCCGCTGGCAAAACACATCCACAAAAGCTGGCTGTAACGCAATAGACTGACGGAAATATCCCAGCGCGGTCTGCCATTGACCATCCAACATCAAAGCATGACCACAGTCACTTAGCGCCTCAATATTATTGGGTTCTAGAGCAAGCACCGTCTGAAAACAGGCTACGGCTCTCGGATAATCTTGGTGTTGCAACCAGAGATACCCCAAGTTGTGGTGGGTGATCCCCAGATCAGGCTCGATGGAGATGGCGCGCTGATAAGTTGCGATCGCATCCTTCAAATTCCCCTGTTTAACGAGAGCCTGCCCCACATTATTCAGAAGTTTTGCATCTTCAGGATGAAGAACCAATCCCTGCTGATAAACCTCAAAAGCCTCCTCAACCTTACCTTGCCGAGATAAGACATTCCCTAAATTACTAAAGGCACTACTCTCGCCGGGATGTTCACGAACAAGCTGACGATAACTCTCAGCAGCCTCCTCTAACTGTCCCTTTTGGTCAAAAGCCACTGCTAAATTAAAAACAGCATTGCGATGAGTCGGGTCAAGCGCAATCACATGACGATACTGCTCAATCGCGGCATCCCAATCTCTCAATTCATGCAGCAACGTCGCGAGGCTATAGCGAACCGCAGGCCACTCAGGCTTTAAAGTAAGCGCCAACTGATAGTGGGCGATAGCTTTGGCAAGCTGCCGCTCATGACGAAACAGCCTCCCCAAGTCAGCATAGGTTACCGCATGGCGCGACTGTAGGCTCAGACTCTTTTCATAGACCGCAATGGCTTCCTTAATCTGCCCCTGCAGAGCCAAGACTCTCCCCAACAAAGGATAAATCTCTACACAGCTCGGATCCTGCTCTAGAACAAACTCACAAAGCACAGCAGCCTTGGCCCACTTCTTCTCAGCGATGTAGCCTTTAATTTTCGCAGAAGCGTCCATTGACTTCATCACACAAAAGACCCCGACAATGTACTTCTGCCGTCAGCCAACTCATTTGCCCTAACACGGGACGTCTGATGCACTGGATGGCGAGAAATCAATACACATTGGAGAAGTTGATAAATCAATCCTGCAACACACTGACCAGCAGTCTGAGACTGCGACAACTCAGCGCAACCGAGGAAGAATCTACCAGCACAGATAAGCTTCACAGAAATAAAAATCCAGTAAACCCCAAAAGCTATTGCTAAAGCACAATATAGATACCTAAAAACGCCAGCCCGTCCCACCAAAACAAGCTTGAGTTTTTACTAATAAGTCAATTAAAACACATCAGACATATCCTTTCCGAGAGAATATTTAAAGCCCCGAAGTAAGGTTAAAGGTAGCATCAAATATCATTTCACCCTTAAAGATTTTTTTAGGGGAGGAGGTTCAAAGGGAAATTTAACATAGCCGGTGATGCAGCGAGGCCAAGGAGGCCATGCCTCCCCAAAAACCAAAGAGAAGAAACACGCCAGGACAAAAGCATCAACCTCTCATCTCAAACAAAAACAGCTTATTCAGTAACAAAACGTACATAACCCTGATCTAATATTAGTTTTAAAAAAATTAAATATACAAGGATTCTTTCAAGAAAACTAATATTCAATGTCATCTCGTCTCATTCACGGGGAATTATTAACTGTGAAGATCAATCTCTAGGCTCAAATATAGCCTGACTCAAATAATTGGGCTAGAGATTTTTTTCATCTTTATGTATGTATGTAGGGAATCGATTATGACTGATATTGCAATGCCTACGGCGCCTGCCCGTGAATTTATCCGTGACGGACAGGCATTCGTGTTTGGAGCAAGAGACCAAGCCAACCGACTAGATAGCTCCAATCTGAGTGAACGCATATTTGGAGGTGATCTAAACGATGAGATTGATGGTGGTAAAGGCTTCGATGTCATCTTTGGTTTAGACGGGAAAGACACTATCTACGGCGGCGACGGTCAAGATTTTATCGCTGGGGGCGATGGCAGGGATCAACTTTATGGTGATGCCAGTGCCGACAGTCTCAATGGCCAGGCTGGAGCCGATGAACTTTATGGGGGGGATGGCAACGACATACTCGCTGGCGGTGAGGGCCGTGATGAACTCTTTGGGGGTCTTGGTAGAGACAGACTGCTTGGACAATCAGGATCCGATGAACTCTTTGGGGGTGATGGCAACGACATACTCTCAGGTGGTGAAGGCCGAGATGCTCTCTTTGGCGGTCTAGGTAACGACAGCCTATTTGGCGATAATGGTCGAGATGAACTACGGGGTGGGGCCAACAACGACAGGTTATTTGGCGGTAAAGGCCGAGATGATCTCTTTGGTGAGGAAGGGAATGATACCCTGTCTGGGGACGATGGCGACGATCTGCTCTTTGGAGGGGATGGCAACGATGTGCTCTTTGGCGGCGAGGGGAATGATCTGTTACTTGGAGACCTTGGTGAAGACACCTTAATCGGCGGCAGTGGGGATGATGTCCTGAACGGCGGTGAGGGTGAAGATACTCTTGCCGGTGGTGAGGGCCGTGATGAGTTTGTATATGTCATCAGCGAAACTTCCGGCTTTGATCGAATCACCGATTTTCAAGGTGACGACTCACTTTCCATTAGCCTCGGAAGTGGAGAACCTGTTGATCCCCAACTCCTTGCATATGATGAAAATACAGGTGTTCTTTCCTACAACGGCCAAGATATCTTAAAGATTGATACAAAACCCACATTTACAGAGGATGACTTTGAGCTGTTCTAGTCCTAGGATTCTTTAGTTTTCTTAGCAGGGGGACACTTGTATGCCCCCTGACTTAATTGCTACCTCTCACAATTTTTTAGGACATAAGAAGCCATTTAGCAATCAAAGCCCATATAGAGGGAACCATGCTCTCAATAAAGGTTGGGCACAAAGTTGCACGCTTGTGCAAGCCAACCAACACAAACCTGAGTTCGGTAAACACAGTTGATTTTGGGTCTCTTTAGGACGGGATAGATTTTCAGCCTCTGTCGAACTCAGGTGACTATAAGCTTTGTTCGATGAATGGCAGCATCCTTTCCTTGAATAACTTCGCTAACTTAGAAGACCTTCTAGTGCCCCCAAGAACCCAAAATTATAGTTACGCAAGATGGTAATGAAGTGTGATAATCACACCTCTAGTGAGTCTTTACAATCATATGCTCATCAAACTTAGAACAGTGTGAGTCCAAAGGAATGAGTATTTTGAAACCTAGCCACTGTTGAAGATTAGTCAGGTCTTACAAATACAAACGGTGATCCTTTCAATACGGCCTTATCCGTTTAGAAGGGTTCCATAGATCTTCTTTGGCATAATTTTTTTGATTTCAGCGAGCAATCACTGTTGACGATCCTTTAGCAACCCGAGACAATCATGACCACTGCAAAAATTGAGCCATGTTGTATTGCTGAGTATTGGTAGCATCAAACACAAAGACAAACGCTTTGATGGCAAACTGATCAATCCTTTCAAGGTAGGCCGATATCTCCTTGGTCATACCAGCACCTTCATAGGCGTTCAAATCAGCTCTACGTCTAAACATAGCTGGTGCAGAGCATGATCACTCAACAAAATAGAAAACAGATATTTTTTATTTCTGGCAGAGATAAATGATTTAAAAAACAAATA
>CALFCG010000095.1 GCA_937951315.1 uncultured cyanobacterium | reverse complement strand
TATGATCTCAAATCTGCTCTAGAAGTTGCGAATCGTGTGACTCGCCCCGGTGGCCTATGGCTGATTGAAACCTGGAACCGTGATAGTTGGCCTGCTCGTCTTTTCGGGAAGCGATGGCGAGCCTATCAACCTCCTGCCACCCAGCACTGGTTTTCCCCCCAATCACTCCGAAACATCGCCGAAGCCTATGACTTTGAGGAAGTGGGGCGAGGAAGCAGCAAGCGGTGGGTGAGTGGTCCATACCTAAGGTCTTTAGTACGCTACTACGGCGGATTTTGGGCCTTCCCCCTTGACAAGCTATTGGCCATCATTCCCAATACATGGTCATGGAGCTGGCCTGTAACCGATCGATTTTGGGTGCTGTATCAAAAAGTGGATGAAGTTGATGAGCTCGTCTCTTAAGCTCCAAACACCATTGACGAATGGTCAGGCATGATCCAAGGCGTTGGGATAGAACAGTGATATGGATTCTGGGCATTCATCATCACCCGAGCTAAAGGTGGAAAGACGTTGGAAGCAAAAATTCTGCGGAAACACAGCTTTCATGTAAGTCAAGCCCCACTTGAAAAGGTCATAAGCTCCTCAGCCTTGCAAGACCTGAGTTCGACAAAACTATTGATTTTGAACGTTTTGACGAAAGAATAAGGGTTTCACACTACGAGAACATAGGGCTTTCAGCCTCAGTCGAACTCAGGCTTGCAAGAGAAAGGACTCTCAAGCCTTTTCACTACAAGTGGTGCCCAAAAGAGACTCGAAATTTAACTTTGATTTATGGACTGAACCCCAGCGCATCATCGTTCTGTTAGCAATTAGCCTTCCCATTAACATCATCTACAGATTGAGAGTCAATTTCCACCAGTCTTAAATGTGAAAAAAACCAAGATTGAATCAAACGGGGCATTACTAGGGAAGACTAACTCAAAAAAGAATTTTATCTAGTTGCATCATGAATAGATGATTCAGTACTTTGGGAGGGGGCGGTATGTTTAAAAAGCTAAAAATGTCTCTGACTGGTCTCAATTCTCAGCCAGCATTTTAGAGCGCTATCTAAAAGAACAAATAACACCAGCGAAATAAGTATTCAGCGCGAAATAGCGCCCTGTACATATGACTTTGAGACAAATTCCCGATGCCCAGGGAAAAATCATTCACAAAATCTATGAGGCTCAAGTAAAAAAAACACCTCAGAAGACAGCCATTATTTTACCGAGCCTTGGGGAACAACCAGAGCAGCAGCTGAGTTATCAATCTCTAAATGACCGAGCCAACAAATTGGCCCAGCTACTTCAGGAACAGGGTGTTCAGGTGGGCACTTATGTTGCCTTAATGATGGAACGCTCCCTCGAAACAATCGTGGCCCTTCTTGGGATTCTGAAATCGGGGGGTGTATACGTCCCCCTCGACCCCGCCTATCCTCCCGATCGCCTCGAATGGATGCTATCGGATACTCAGGCACCTATCATCCTGACGCAGGCTCGTTTAATATCAAGGCTGCCAAACCATCAAGCAAACGTCATCCTATTAGAAACCGCTTGGGGCAAAGAGTCTTCAGCAACAGAGCAAACAGCAATATCAAGCAATGTAACGCCTGAATCGATCGCCTATATTAACTACACCTCGGGTTCGACAGGGCGACCGAAGGGAGTCGCCATTCCTCATCGAGCAGTTTCACGACTCGTGTTTGGGACCGACTATACCCCCCTCAATGCAGATCAAACCTGGCTTCAGCTCGCTCCACTTTCCTTTGATGCAGCCACTCTAGAAATTTGGGGAGCGCTCCTGCATGGCGGGCAATGTGTGTTGTTCCCTGGCAGTGGCTTACCCGATCCACAGGACCTCAAAACCGTGATTACGGAACACAGCGTTACCAGCCTGTGGTTAACGGCTTCGCTATTTAACGCCATTATTTCTGAGACACCTCAAGTCCTCCAAGGTATTAAAGAACTCCTGACTGGGGGGGAGGCCCTTTCGATCTCCCACGTTCGTCTCGCTCAAACACATCTGCCGAACACCCAGCTCGTCAATGGCTATGGGCCAACTGAAAATACAACCTTTACCTGTTGTTACCGTATTCCAGCCCCTTTGCCGGAGGATTTCGCCTCGATTCCTATTGGTCAACCCATTGGTGCAACCCAGGTTTATATTTTGGATGCGGACCTGCAGCCGTTGCCAGCAGGCAATGTTGGAGAACTCTATGTTGGGGGTGAAGGGCTAGCAGCAGAATATATCAACCGCCCCGATCTTACGCAATTGAGGTTTATTCAAAATCCCTTTAGCAATCGCCCTGATGACAAGCTTTATCGCACTGGCGACTTAGTTCGGACCTTGACTGATGGCAATCTTGAATTTATGGGTCGCATCGATGACCAAGTCAAGATTCAAGGGCATCGGATTGAGCTAGGCGAGATTGAAAGAACGCTCTGTGAGCACGACTCTGTCCGGGAGGCGGTTGTGATCGTTGACGAAGCCATTCCAAATCTAAAAAGACTCTTTGCCTATCTCGTAGAGGGAGCTGAGATCAATCTAAGTATTGAAAGTGTCAAGGACTATTTAGAGCAAAAATTGCCGGAATATATGAGACCAGCAGCCCTTGTCAGTCTCGATAACATTCCCCTAACAATCAACGGAAAGGTTGATAAGCAGAAGTTGCCGCAACCGAGCTTTGAGGCATCAGCCAATTTTGTAGCCCCTCGCACCCCTATGGAGTGCTCCCTGGCAGATCTATGGTGTACGATTCTGGGGCTAACTCAGGTCGGGATTGAGGATAATTTCTTTGAGGTCGGAGGCACCTCAATTTTGGGTCTGCAGGTCATTGCTCGTCTCCAGGCTCAGCTGAAACAGAGCGTGCGAGCGGTCAAGCTCTATCAGTATCCAACGATCCGGACTTTGGCCCAATATCTCTCTGAATCCGAACGTCCCAAACTCTCAAAATTTCGGGTCTCGGAGGAATTTACGCCCCCAAATCAATCCGAGACTTCAACGGAGATAGCGATTGTCGGAATGGTCGGCCGATTTCCAGGCGCAAACACTGTTTCGGAACTATGGTCAAATCTCTGCAAGGGCGTTGAAGGGATCTCATTTTTTGCAGAGGATCAGATTGACCCCAGCGTTGATTCATCTCTGTGCACAGATCCCAACTACATCAAAGCAAGAGGCATTCTTCAGGGGGCAGAGGAATTTGATGCCAAGTTCTTTAGCATTAGCCCCCGTGAAGCAGAAGTGATGGACCCGCAAGCGCGGGTTTTTTTAGAATTGGCCCAGGAAGCCTTGGAAAATGCTGGGTATGCCCCCAGTCAATACTCAGGGCAAATTGGACTGTATGCAGGCTCAGGACAAAACACCTATTTTGAGCGCCATCTCTGTGGTCGTTCTGAAATTGTGGATCGCCTGGGTGCCTTTCAAACCATGTTGGCGAATGAAAAAGATTTTTTGACCACCCGTACCTCCTACAAGCTGAATCTCACTGGACCCAGCATTAGCGTCAGTACGGCCTGTTCGACGTCCCTAGTTGCCACAATTCAAGCTTGTCAAGGCCTCAGCAATCATAATTGTGATCTGGCTTTAGCCGGCGGTGTCTCGATTACAACGCCCCAAAATACCGGTTATTTATATCAAGAAGAGGGGATGCTGTCCCCAGATGGTCACTGTCGGCCGTTCGATGCTCAGGCCCAAGGAACAACCTTCAACAGCGGTGCTGGGATAGTCGTGTTGAAACGGTTAGCGGATGCCATCAAGGATTGCGATCGCATCTATGCCGTCATCAAGGGTGTCGGCATGAACAATGACGGTGCGGGGAAAGTGAGCTTTACAGCTCCCAGCGTCGAAGGCCAAGCAGCAGCCATCCAACAGGCACAGCTTCAGGCCGGTTTTGCTCCTGAAAGTATCGACTATATAGAAGCCCACGGCACAGCAACGCCCTTGGGAGATCCGATTGAAATCGAAGCGCTCACCCACGCCTTTCATGATGCGTCGGAGCCATCCTGTGCCATTGGCTCGATAAAAAGCAATATCGGTCATACCGTTGCAGCGGCTGGTGTCGCGGGGCTAATTAAGACATCGCTCGCGCTTTACCACCAGATGATTCCGCCCAGTTTGGGGTTCAACGCACCCAACCCCAATATAGATTTTCAGAACAGCCCCTTTTACGTCAATACAGAACTGACGGACTGGCCAGGCAGTTCAACCCCTAAACGCGCAGGGGTAAGTTCCTTTGGAGTGGGAGGCACCAATGCCCATATTGTTTTAGAAGAACCACCCAAGCAAGAACCGCCGGGGCCTTCTCGGCCCCTACAACTGCTGCGGTTATCTGCGAAAACCCAAACAGCACTCGAGCAGATGACCCTCAATTTGCAGCAACATTTGCAAGACAACACCGATTTGAACCTGGCAGATGTAGCTTTTACCCTACAAACAGGGCGCGAATCTTATAACTATCGCCGCT
>CALFCG010000094.1 GCA_937951315.1 uncultured cyanobacterium | reverse complement strand
TGTCGTGACGGTCTTAGGGTTAACAACGGCTTCCATGCTGGGGGGAGCCGTGCTGACGGAAGTCACGTTTTCTTGGCCAGGACTCGGGAATCGTCTATACGAAGCGATTTCTCTCCGCGACTACCCGACGGTGCAGGGGGTCATCGTTTTCTTCGCACTCATTGTTGTGCTGACCAGTATTGCCATCGATATTGTTAACGCCTATATCGATCCCCGCATTCGATATTGAAAACCACCGCCCAGGTCATTGGCTAGCATAGAGTTGACCACACCGAACGGATGGAACTCTCCGAAGCAACAGCATCATGAGCCAGATTTTGGCAACGTACCAGGCACCCTGGGGCACGACGCTCAAGGTGGTTTCACTGTTCAGTACCCTATTGATGGTTGCGATCGCAACCCTAGGACTTGCAGGTCTAACCTCAGCACGTGGTGATCTGATGTGGGGATTAAGCATGATAGTTTTACCCCTTGCCATCGTGCTTGGGGCAGCCGCGTTCATGATTCGGGGCTACGTATTGACCCCAGATCATCTAACCGTCAAACGCTTAGGTTGGGTGACCCCAATTGATCTGTGACAGCTCACCTCTGTAGAAGCGGATCCAACAGCAATGGTGGGCTCTCTAAAACTATTCGGCAATGGAGGCCTGTTTAGCGTCACAGGACTTTTCCGGAACGCAAAGTTGGGCAACTATCGTGCCTACGCAACCCACCTAAACCGATGTGTGATCCTGAGATTCAAGCATCGGGTGATCGTGGTTACCCCTGACCACCCCGAAGATTTAGTGAATCAGCTACAGATGCTGATTCACCCGTAGTTACATTTCTCGAACGATGGGCTGACCATCCTTAATCTCACCGATCAAAACTAGATCCGTCACATTCACAAAAATGCCATTTTCAAGCACCCCAGGAATGTTGTTGAGAATTGCCTCGAGTTCCGGCGGGTTGGCAATGGATTCAAATTTCGTATCGATGACCATGTTGCCCTGATCCGTAATCACTGGGCCATCCTTGTTGACCCCCATACGCAAATCAGTCTTGCCCCCTAATTTCTCTAAGGCTCTCATGACAGGAGCGATTGCCATCGGCAAAACTTCGACAGGTACTGGGAAGGTGGATCCCAAAGCATCCACAATCTTGGACTGATCCACCACAACGATAAACTCTTCTGCAAGGGAATCCACAACCTTCTCACGGGTATGGGCAGCCCCCCCTCCCTTAATCAGATTCTTGGCAGGATCCACTTCATCCGCACCATCAATTCCGATGTGGATTCGCTCTACTTCATCCAGTGTCGTCAGCGGAATGCCGTATTGCTTTGCCAGCACTGAAGCTTGAAAGGAGGTGGGAACACCTTTGATATCGGTTAGCTCACCGGACTGGATCCGTTCACCCAAAAACTGAATGGCAAAGGCCGTGGTTGATCCAGTGCCCAAACCGACAATGGAACCTGACTTAACCCGGTCAGCAGCGGCTTTACCCACCTGCTGCTTCATTAACTTCACCGGATCCATTGCGTCACTCATGCTAAACCTCTTGCATTTCTACCGTTGACCAGTGTAAACCGAAACCTGTCTCCACCTGAATCGATGTCCACATGTCCAGAGGTTTGCAGGCTCTTGAACAGAGCGGATGGAGAAGGAGAGATGACAACAGACAACTCAAAAAATTTCTGGACCCCAACTTTCATGACTAGATACTCTATTGTGCATCTGGCAAAAAGTTGCTGCCCATCGTCGCGTCAGCATGTATTTTTGTAGGCGTACTTCCAAACCGAAGAAATCCGGCAGTATCCCGTGGCAAGCAAGCGAATTTTAGTCTGGTTTCGGAATGATTTGCGGCTCCATGACCATGAGCCCCTCACAAAGGCCCTGAGAACAAGAGCCCAGGTCATTCCCCTCTATTGCTTTGATCCTCGACATTTTGCGACAACCTCCTTTGGATTTGCGAAAACGGGTGTGATGCGATCGCAATTCCTCAGAGAAAGTGTGGCCAATCTCCAACATTCGCTTCAATCTTTGGGAAGCAATTTAATTGTGCGCTACGACCGTCCCGAGGTCGTCATTCCCCAATTTGTGAAAACCTTAGATCTCTCTGCAATCTATTTCCATCAAGAGGTGACTCACGAGGAAAAAGCGCTTGATCAAGCCGTTGAAGCAGCCGTGCCGATCCCCTGCCACCGCTTTTGGGGCGCCACACTCTATCACCCCGATGATTTACCCATCGAGCTATCACAACTTCCAGAATTATTTACCCATTTCCGAAAGCAAGTTGAGCAACAATCGACCGTCCGTCCTAGCTTCCCCAAACCAACAAGCTTGCCAACATTGCCTGAGGTTGATTTGGGAAGTATACCGACGCTAGCAGATCTAAACCTTATCCCCGTTGAATCCGATCCGCGAACCGTCTTGACTTTTAAGGGAGGAGAAACAGCGGGACGAACAAGAATCCATGACTATGTTTGGGGCCAAGATTGCCTGAGACGCTATAAGCAAACACGCAACGAAATGCTGGGAGCGAACTATTCCTCTAAGTTTTCGCCTTGGCTAGCCCTTGGCTGTCTCTCTCCTCGTCTCATTTATGAGCATGTCAAGGCCTACGAAACAGAACGGGTCAAGAATGACTCAACCTACTGGATGGTGTTTGAGCTGCTATGGCGAGATTTCTTTCGGTTCATCGCAGCCAAGCATGGAGCACACTTGTTCCGCCGTTCGGGGTTACGTGGCCTATCTTTTCCCTGGCAAACCGATACCGACGTTTTTGATCGCTGGCGGCAGGGGCAGACTGGCTACCCGCTCGTGGACGCTAATATGCGCGAATTACTTTCCACCGGCTTTATGTCTAATCGCAGTCGCCAAAATGTAGCTAGTTTTCTGACCAAAAACCTCGGCATCAACTGGCAGATGGGGGCAGAGTGGTTTGAGTCACAACTTATTGACTACGATGTCTGTAGCAATTGGGGCAACTGGAACTATACCGCTGGAGTCGGTAATGACGCCAGAGAGTTTCGCTATTTCAATATTCTCAAGCAAGCCCGTGACTATGATCCCAAGGGAAACTATGTACGTCATTGGCTACCGGAGTTGTCAAAGGTACCACGCACCAAGGTTCATGAACCCTGGCGGCTGACAGCTGAGGAACAAACCCGTCTGGGCCTCCAACTCGGTCAAGATTACCCGCATCCAATGGTGGATTTCCAGCAATCGATTGCCATAAATAAACAGCGTTTTGCCTTGCCAAAAAAATAGTTATGTGGCGCGCAAACGTCAGTCTAGAAGCCCCTGAAAGAGGCCTGGGCTATTGCGATTGCCATGATGGGCCGATTTATTAGCCCTACCTTCTACTCTTGTCATCAGCAACTTATTGAATGACCGCGCAACAGGTGTGCCCATCACATGTCATCCTCCATGTCCACTCCTGAGCCATATGGAACCGGTACCTCAACATGGCAGGCTGAGGTGAAGCACCCCGTCGTTTTCGAGTCATTGATTCATCGTTTTCGACGATTGACAGCTACGTCCTGAAATCACTGAAGAGCAAGGCTTTCAGAAACATGTCACATCGCCTTATTTTATGCCAGGAGAGAATTAGTATCAGACAGCGTTGACTCAGGTCATCTCATAAGCAAAGTTGAGATGACAGACCTTACGCGCGTATTTCCATTCTTAACTGATGAGAGATACACAGGGCAACGTTTTACAGAGGAGGTGATCAACACCTTGCAAAAAGTCTGATCAGTGTTCATGAACTCCGCCACCTGTATGAAATACGGTTGTGGAGCAGCAGTATGGTTCATCGAAGATATCACCACTGTTCTCTAGGAGCATTGTCGCTGCTTTCAAGCGGAAGAAGGATAACCCCAGCATTCAGAAGGGATATATTTATCGAACCAGCCTGGGCATCAGGCTCGGACTAAAGACAGCGCCTCATTGCACGGACATCTCTCAGCAGAACGGCTAACCTTCTCAGTTGCTCAATAGCGCAAATCACTAGTTCAAGCAGCAAGCAAACATCGCGCAGAAGCCACGCTTAGATTTGAGACAGAAGGGCAAGGTGCTAAGGAGAGAGTCAATGTTGTAATTTTGTTTTGTCAGAGGGAAAATAAATGGGATAAATATCAATTCTATCCACACGCAACATTTAAATTGGCTAGAGTTAATGACTATTCACACTAATGATAAAATCCAGTGCAAGCAGCAATACCTTAATGCCATATACTCTCTGGGTTACATTAACTTTTTGCAACTTTACCAAGGGGGCAATTGAAGAAACAGTATTAAATCAACAGCTTGGAAAACGTGCAATCAAGGGAACAGAACTGAATTAATATACGACAGAGAAATAGAAAGAAACCTATTAACCAAATCAATTTGCTTTTAGCTCAGGCATCAACCTGATAGGCCGAGTATCAGAGAATACATCATATTTACGGTTTTCCCAGACAATGAAATTTGCGACTTTCATGGGAATAAATAACACAGATATCAATCACAATGGAGCTGGTTTTTAAACCACAAAAAATATACAACGGATATGGGAATTAAGCGTAGAAAATTTATATTATTCGGGGGAACCGCATTTCTCAGCCTCATTGCTCCCAAATGGGCTGCAGCCAAGTCGGTAGGAGATATCCGCAAAATAGCCCGTCAGATTACGGTAAAAGTGATCACCCAAGGTCCACCGGGTTCCGGGGTTTTAATTCACAATAAAGGCCCCATCTATACCGTCCTGACTGCAGCCCATGTCATCAAAAACTCAAACCCCGGGGAAGAAGCGTTTGTCATAACCTACGATGGTGAAAAACACCCGTTGGATACTCGGATGGTGCGGCTAAGTGACGATGCCGATATTGCGATCACAACCTTTTCTAGTGACAAATCCTATCGCGTTACAAATTTTGGCAAGTTTAAGTCTCTAGATGTCTTAGATGAAGTGTATGTGAGCGGTTATCCCCTTGAAGATCAAGCTCTTTCAGTCTCTACCTTTACC
>CALFCG010000093.1 GCA_937951315.1 uncultured cyanobacterium | reverse complement strand
ATGCGGCTAATATCAACATAAATATCTAAACCATCGTGGTAGTAGAGCCAATCCTGATACCGTTGCCAGAGTTGCGCTGCATCCATGGGCCTTATTCACCGTATGTATCGGGTAGTCACTATGCTGAGCGTATAGCTCGGTTGTAATCTAACGCAAGAGCGAAGACAAAGACGCCTTTGTAAACCTTTCTTTGGGCTTTCTTTGGGATTATCGATGCCTGCAGATCCAAATCTCAGCTATCTCTTAAGGTGCACACTCGTGGGGACAGAGAATGCACAAGGCAGAAGATCAATTCGAGACCTGTGAGCCTGCGGTAAAATTTGGATGCTTTGCAGCCCAGCTGTTTACGCTGCCATGCCTTTTAGAGAGGCTAATTTAGGACAACAAACGGCATCATGCCCTCAACGCTCGTCATTAAAATTGGGACTTCTAGCCTCACGAATCCCGATACGGGGCAACTGGCACTGGCAACGATTGCCACTCTCGTGGAAGTGGTTTGCCAACTGCGGCGACAGGGTTACGCGGTTGTATTGGTCTCTTCAGGAGCCGTGGGGGTTGGCTGCACACGACTACGGCTCAGAGAACGTCCACAGACCGTGGCTCGCAAACAAGCTGTGGCGGCTGTGGGGCAAGGTCGGTTGATGCGAATTTATGACGACTTTTTCTCCAGTCTCCAGCAACCCATTGCTCAGGTGTTGCTCACGCGCGGCGATCTTTGCGATCGCAACCGCTATATCAACGCCTCCAATACCTTTCAAGCGCTTTTTGACCTCGGAGTGGTCCCCATCGTCAATGAGAACGACACCATCGCGGTGGATGAACTCAAGTTTGGCGATAACGACACCCTCTCGGCCCTCGTCGCAGGACTTGTGGAGGCGGACTGGCTGTTTTTGCTCACCGATGTCGATCGGCTCTATTCCGCGGATCCCCGAACACAACCGGATGCTAAGCCCATTACCCATGTCGAGAATATAGAAGAGCTGGCACAGGTGAAGGCCGGCAACCAATCCCGATGGGGCACCGGCGGCATGGCCACAAAAATCATCGCGGCGGAAATCGCCACCGGGGCTGGCAGCCGCACCGTCATCACCCAAGGAAAAACATCCGGCAATATTCTCCGGATTTTGGCAGGGGAAACAATTGGGACGCAGTTTAGCCCACAGCAACAGCCCATCAATGCCCGCAAACGGTGGATTGCCCATGCTCTCATTCCTTCAGGAACGCTACGGTTAGATGCAGGGGCGACCCAGGCCATTATCCAGTCAGGTAAGTCCCTACTCGCCGCCGGGATTACCGCAATCACCGGAGACTTTAACAGTCAAGCCTCTGTCCAGATTTGTGATGCGGCGGGGCAAGAAGTCGCCCGGGGTCTGGTTAACTACAGCAGCACCGAACTCCAGCAGATCCAAGGAAAACGCTCAGAGGAAATTTCTGACATTTTGGGCTATGCCGGCGCCGAGACCGTCATTCATCGAGACAATCTTGTGATCACAACCACCACACCTCCTTGAGGACACCATGCTAGAACTACCTATAAGCGATAGCTCCAAACCCTGACTCCCAGGAACTGGGAATTCTACCGCGTAAATCGTTAGGAACGCGGTAGGCTGTAATCACTCTTTTTGTCACAATGGATACCGTGCGGGTCATTTCGTCTTTAAGCCAAGCCTTAACACCCTCTGCGGTCGCCCTTGGTAATTTTGATGGTCTCCATCGGGGTCACTGTAAGGTCATTTCAGCATTACGCGAGTTCTCGGCGGCTCAACCGGCCCACTTAACAGTTGTCGCTTTTGATCCCCATCCCCAAGCTTTTTTTTCAGGGCAACCCCAACTTTTGCTGACGCCTCTAGCAGAAAAGGTCACACTCTTAGAGGACCTAGGGGTTGAGCAATTGGTACTCCTCAAATTTGATCAGGCGCTCGCCCAGCTCTCACCCCAAGAGTTTGTAGACCAGATTCTAGTCCAGCAGTTAGAAGCGCGCTCCATTAGTGTGGGCTTTAACTTTGGCTTTGGCCGACAACGCTCTGGCACAACAGCGGATTTAGATGCGATCGCAAGTCACTATCAGATTCCCGTTCATATCGCCACACCGCAAACCGCTGCGGCCCAACCCATCAGCAGTTCCGCCATCCGCACAGCCTTACTCAACGGACAGCTCGACCCCGCTCATCACATGCTCGGTCGCCCCTACACCCTGACAGGTAAAGTTGTTGAGGGTCAGCATCTGGGTGCCACATTAGGCTTCCCCACCGCAAATCTCAAGCTACCGGACGATAAATTCTTACCTCGTCAAGGCGTTTATCGAGTGCGTGTCACCAGTCCCCAGCTCCTCCAGGCTCAACCAGGTGTCATGAATCTGGGTTATCGCCCCACCGTAGACGGCACCCAGCAAGTCTTGGAAGTTCATCTCTTAGATTGGTCTGGCGATCTCTATGGGCACACTATCACTGTCGCTTTAGAGCAATTTCTGCGACCCGAGCAAAAATTTGACTCTTTAGAAGCCCTAAAAGCACAGATTCAGCGTGACTGCGAAGCCGCTCGTTCACCCTTGCCCTCCGTCGCCCCATTCTGAAGCCCAAGGGACAAAAATGTCACCCTCAAGAGCCAGCGTCCCATGATTGCTCAAGACTTCAACATGCAGACCCATATTGAACGCTTAACCACCAACCTCAATCGCGCCATCGTGGGCAAGCAAGATGCGATCCGTTTAGTTTTAGTGGCACTCCTCTCAGGGGGCCATGCATTGCTTGAAGATGTCCCAGGGGTCGGTAAAACACTCCTTGCCAAAGCCCTAGCAAAATCGATTGACGGTCAATTTCAGCGCATCCAATGTACACCGGACCTGCTAGCAAGCGATCTCACCGGCACGAATATCTGGAATCCCCAAGACGGTAAATTCGAGTTTTTAGCTGGCCCTGTCTTTGCCAACATTCTCTTAGCCGACGAGATCAATAGATCGACCCCTCGGACCCAATCGGCGCTTCTAGAGGTGATGGAAGAGGCACAAGTCACCATTGATGGTACCTGTCATGTGGTAAGTCAGCCCTTCTTCGTGATTGCGACCCAGAATCCTGTTGAATATCAAGGCACCTTCCCACTCCCGGAAGCACAACTCGACCGGTTTGCCCTCTCCTTTAGCCTTGGCTATCCATCAATGGAGGAAGAACTACAAATGCTGCAGCGTTTGCAAGGCGGTAGCCCTCTAGAGCAACTCCAGCCCTGTCTGTCCCTGAGCGATGTCAAAGCCTTACAGAAAAAGTGTCATGACGTCCGCGTCGAAACACCGCTGCAGCAATATATGCTGGCCATTGTGCGAGCCACCCGAGAGCATCCTGATATTAGCTTAGGGGTCAGCCCCCGGGGCACGGTGACGCTGCAAAAAGCCGTTCAAGCCTTCGCTTTCTTAGAAAAAAGAGATTACGTCATACCTGACGACGTCAAAACCTTAGCTCCCGCAGTACTGAGTCATCGCATCATCTCGACAGGCGGTCATCATGCAAAGGCGATCGTGGAGCATTTAATGGACACCATTGCGATTCCGTAAGCTGGACTTCCGTAAAAAGTCATCCGTAATTGTTACTAAATAAATACAATTGGGAAAAATAAAAATAGACGTTTAATTTGCAATGCAGTTAAACATTTTATTTTTGACGGGGGATTGAAAGAATGAATATGAACAGTGCAAGCTGGTGTGACCTGATGTTAAGGCGTTATCAACCGCCCACACCCACTGTTTGGAAGCATGGTTGGCAATACTGACAAAGCTCACATACCGCGAGGGGTCGTTCTAATCCCCTTTTCGCCTAGCCAAAGATTGTCTCAGCTTCAGAATACCGCCTTAGATCTTCTCTGCACGGTGTCTGAGGTCAGGTTCACGGTGAGCGATACAAGACCTCAAACCTCTTAAACCTAGAGACGGCATCTGTTCTGGCGAAGCAATCAGAACTCGTCAATATTTTCTTCTAAATCTCTTCTCTCTGAACACTCAGCATGTTTAGAGCACCATTGCGGTCATGCCGCGTGCCGATGGTAAGGAACAGCATTCTCAGCTGCAGCTCGACATTTTTTGTGCAGCGAATCTCCATATCGTCCATCTCGCAATCGACATTCCGACCGCTTCCACTCACTCTTCCAAACAGTTAGTCCCATGAATATCAACACAAGGACGGCATGGTTCGTCATCCCCTACTTATTAGGGCTCTTAACGTTCAACGGCGGTGCATTGGCTCAGTCGACCACAGAGACACAGAACGTTCCCGATCAAACAACAGATCAACCCTCTGAGGCCCAGTCACAGGCCCCAAGCACAACCGTTGAAGAAAGCAACACACCAACGGCAGAAGAGTCAGGCAGCACAGCAGAAACAGAATCAGCGACTGACCCCGCATCTTCAGAAACAGAGGATGCTGCTCTTGAACCAACACAAGAGGAAGCGGAACAGCCCACAGCATCAGAGAACAGACCCGAGTTGAATCAGCCGAACAAGATTAGCACCAGCCTTCCTGCTTCGACAGCAGTCGTGGTCAAGGTGTGTCAACCCATTCGATTTGATAGTAAGCAAAAGCAGCCTTTTCCGGTGGCAGCAGTACTCGCACATCCGATTTCTGATCAGTCCGGCAACATCATTGCCCCCATTCGCTCATTGGCAAATCTGCAAATACACCCCAAACGTAGTATGGTCGAGATGCAGGTAAATTCCGTGATCGTTGATGGCCGCTTGGTTCCGCTGCAAACCACGCCAGTGTCGATTCCAGTCTTGTCACGGGCACATCCTGATTCGCAAAATGCTTTTTTTGATAGTGGCGTCCCCACAGAGGGCATCGCACTCAATGTTGTCAATAATTTGCAGGGCTGGATCAGCGATCAGGGTCTGATTTCCAATGGTGTGAGTGACATACTGGGTGTCGGTTTGTCTGTCGCATCTGGTATCACTTCAGCCACCAACTCCCCTAGGAACGATAAAATCAGCGAGCTGCCTCAGAGAGTCTCTATGATTTTTGCTCTAGCAGCACCTGTCAGCATGTCAGCATCCCAGGGTGAAAATTTTGAAGAACCCGCAGGGACTGATCCATGTTCAGGGATCGCTAACGGCAGCTCTGATTACTCAGATGACGACTTCTCAGATGACAGCTTCTCAGACGGTTCTGGTTTTGATGGTGGCCAGTATTAGCCTCCAAGATTCTTCGTGATTTAAAAGCCAAGTAGCTGCGGTACACAACAGCCCTACGTGATGGTCAATCTTTGTACATCACGTAGAGCCGGATGGAGATACTCCACAGATAGTCTTGAGCATCATGGAACTGGCGCGAAATTTTTTACGTCAAATTTCTAGGGTCTTGGGCGTAGAGGTAAGGTTTCAGCATCTCGCCCCGGTCTTTCAGGGGTTATCGGTATAGAATCTTTTATTAACCTCCACTTGGTAGCAAGGGAGTCGTAAGGAGGCAATCTTTACGTGCCCAATTTGCTGAGAAGTGATTTGAGGCACCATATCTCGACTCCAAGTCTCCACATTCTGCATCTCGACCTCTCAAGATACTCTGCTTTATGACTATGCGTTGCTCTTGGCTGCGAACTCCTCTACTCTCACTGTCTCTCACCAGCCTATTGGCAACGGGTGTGGGGCTTCTATTTAGCAATGCAACCGCTCAGGCTCAGATTCCGGGATACTGCCAATCGTCAAGGGATGCGGCACTCCAAAAGGAGGAGATGCTGAAGAAATCAATCAAGGGCGATCAAACCGCGACACAGCGGTACCAGTTGCTGGTCAAACAAAGCGCTGAAAAGCTAGAGGCCTGCCGGGCTCAGAGCTGGCCCCAAACCCAGGCGATCTGGCTCCGGCTCCATGAATGTGACCTCAAGCCTGGCGTACTCGATAGTCTCATGGATCGGCTGGTCAATAGAGGCTATAACCGCGTCAATATTGAAGTCTTTTATAGCGGACAGGTCTTACTCCCTCCGAGTGATAACCCGACGGTGTGGCCTTCGATTGTGCGCAAGCCGGAATTTGCAAAGCGAGATTTGTTAGCAGAGGCGATGCAAAAAGCTCGGGAGCGAGGTTTGCAACCCTATGCCTGGAGCTTCAGTCTGAATTATGGCTATGAATATGGCAAACGTGCGGATCGCCAAGGGGCTTTAGCTCGCAATGGCAGTGGAAAACCCAGTTCTACCATCATTAGCTCTGCCGATCCCAATGTTGATATCACAGGTGATACAGATAAAGTATTTGTGGATCCTTACAGTCCACAGGCGCGGCAAGATTTTCGTCTGATGCTAGATGCGATCGCAAAACGCAAACCCAACGGCATGTTATTTGACTACATCCGCTACCCTCGGCAAACGGGTGGAGCATCCGTGGCCAGCAAAACCAGCGATCTCTGGATCTTTGGAAGAGCCTCTCAGAATGTCTTTCTCTCAAGAGCAACCAACCCCAAGGGTCAGGCAGTCCTGAAACATTACATGGCCCAAGGGGCACTCTCCGCCAGCACATTGGCAGCCTTCGATCAGCGCTATTCCAGTGATGGAGCTGCCATGTGGCAAGGACGGCAGGTGCCCAAATACACCAAGTTGCCGTCAGCCTCATCCCGCATTGTGCGATTGAATCGTGACCTTTGGTTATTGAGCGTTGCCCATGCCTATCAAGGTGTTGTTGACTTTTTGACCGCCGCCGCCCAACCCGTTCAGCAACAGGGAATGAAGGCAGGCGCTGTATTTTTCCCCGATGCAAACCGTCGGGTCGGACGCGGGTTTGATTCACGCATGCAGCCCTGGGATCAGTTCCCCACCAATATTGAGTGGACCCCCATGGCCTACGCCGTATGCGGCACCAGCACCGACTGTATTGCCAAACAAGTCCAGCAAGTCGTCGCAACGGCCCCGAATGGTACCCAAGTGAGTCCAGCCATCGCTGGAGCCTGGGGCGGATTTTCTCACAATCGTCCCTCATTAGAAGCA
>CALFCG010000092.1 GCA_937951315.1 uncultured cyanobacterium | reverse complement strand
TATTGCGCCAAACGGTTCGCACCCACTTGAATTTGGAAATGGCTGCCACCGAAGAGATGGTGGGCATTGCCCTTGATATTCAGCCCGACTATGTGACCCTTGTGCCCGAGAAGAGAGAAGAAGTCACCACAGAAGGGGGCTTAGATATTATTGGTCAGCAGTCCTATCTCATAGAGGTAGTGAAGAAACTGCAGGCCGCTCAGATTCCCGTCAGTCTATTTATCGATGCCGACAGGGCCCAAATTGAAGCCTCAGCTGCCGTCGGTGCAAAATTTATTGAGTTACACACCGGTTCCTATGCAGACGCCAAAGGAGAAGCGGCACAAGCTCAGGAATTGGAAACTCTGGCGCAGGGTTGTCAGCAAGCCCTTGCGCTAGGATTGCGAGTAAATGCTGGCCACGGTCTTACCTACTGGAATACCTATCCTGTCGCCTGTCTAGAAGGCATGGAAGAGCTGAACATCGGGCACACCATTATTAGTCGATCGGTTCTGGTCGGTCTGGAGCGGGCTGTTCGAGAAATGAAGCGAGCCATCAACGGTCAGCTTTGAACCCTTCTACCTCTTGAATCTTGAAGCGAGAATACCCATGACTAAAATCACAGCTATTTTTGGACCCGGCATGCCACTACGGGGTAATGATATTGACACTGACCGGATCATACCGGCTCGATTCCTGCGCTGCGTCACCTTTGATGGGCTTGGAGAACAGGTCTTTGCCGATGATCGTCAGCAAGCTCAGGGCCAGCATCCCTTTGACCAACCTCAATATCAAGGGGCCAAAATTTTGGTTGTCAATGGTAATTTCGGCTGTGGCTCCTCACGGGAACATGCCCCACAGGCGATTGCCAAATGGGGGATAGAAGCCATCGTCGGCGAGAGTTTTGCCGAAATATTTTTTGGTAACTGCCTTGCAATGGGTGTTCCCTGCGTTACTGCTGATGCTGCTACCGTGAGTCAGCTGCACACAGGTATAGAGCAGGATCCATCCGCCACGGTAGAGCTGGATCTAGAAACGCTACAGGTCAGAATTGGTGAGCTAACCGCCGCTGTCAATATGGGAGATGGTCCCCGTCAAATGCTGCAATCGGGAACATGGGATGCCTGTGGTCAACTTGTTGCACAGGCCGAAAACATTAAAAAGACGGCCACTCAACTTCCCTATATGAGTTGGGCGGGCTAAATTACCTTTCCCTTGGGATCAGAAGAATTTAGGACGGTCGTGCAGGTCTCGCGTTACATAAACGGTAACCCTGGCGTGTTGCATTCTATCGCCAAGTCATAATGACTGCATCAGCGTTAGCTATTTGATTCGCCATGGCTTCATCTCAATTAACAAAGCGACCCACCGTCTTCCTGATCGCTCCTCTGCTAACCAGCATCCTGATCGTGAGTTGCTCGTCTGCCAACAACAAGGGGATATCTTCGCCCCCTGCAGCAAATGAGACTGCTGCTGAGTCCTTAGTGGCCCAAGCTGATGGTGCACTTGCTAAACCCCAACAGGATTTGAGTCGTGGTGAGGCTGATTCAGTGCCGAGTCAGCGGCCCCAGCTGATCAAGACTGCAGATATGCTTCTCCAGGTTGAAGTGGTGGAAGATGCCATCACGTCCGTCTATCAAGTGGTTAAGGCGCAGCAGGGAGATATATTGTCACTGCAGGATCAGGTGCCTTCCAATCCCGCTCGCCGTCAAACGGCTTCGCTGGAACTGCGGATTCCCCAAGCTAAGTTAGACGCGACGCTGGACCGTTTGACTCAATTGGGTAAAGTACAGAGTCGCTCTATTCAGGCTGAAGATGTCTCGAATCAACTGGTCGATTTCCAGGCGCGACTGCGAAATTTACGTAAATCTGAGGCGCAGGTCTTAAAAATTCTCGATCGTTCGGGGTCTGTAGCTGATGTCCTAAAGGTTACTCAAGAGCTGGGTAAGATTCGAGAATCAATTGAAAAAATTGATGCACAACTGCAGCGGCTCCAAAATCAGGTCGCCTATTCCACTGTGCGATTGACTCTGGAAGATGCGATCGCATCTTCTAATCGCCAGCCAGACCTTGGCAATCGCTTGCAGGGCTCCTGGTCACATTCCACTCGTGCTATGTATGAACTCACGGTCGGATTAATGTCCCTTGGGATTTGGCTCCTCGCCTTTAGTCCCTATTTCATTGGGTTATTATTGCTCGGTTTTGCTGGGAAACGTCTACTTTCGCATCGATCTTCTTCACCGGCCAGCGAGCCAGCCTCCCCACCGGTTGACCGCTAAGTATTTATGGAGCGGCGCGACAGACTGAGCAGGCTAATCACAAGCGCTAATCCTGCAGCAACGTAGAAAACATTGGCTCCGATATTTCGCCATAACGGGCCGAAAACAGCAGGAGATACAAATTGCCCAAAGGATGAAATCCCCGTTCCAATGGCGAGCATCCCGGTTCGCTGGGCCTGGGGAGTTAAATCTGCGATTGCACTGTATAGATTCGGCATGACAAAACCAAATCCAATCCCAAAAGGCAGGGCTGCTAGAACGATAATCGGCGGGTCCTGAAGATTCGGAATTAAGGTTAGTGAACCGGCCATTAGCATAAAGCCCACAGCGATTGCTGCGTTGGCACCAATTCTTTTGGCAAGTTGACTGGCTCCCCAGGCCGAGACCACTGCGGCCCCAATTGCCCGAGCCGCCAAAACCCCACCATTGACAATGGGGCTTGCTCCAATCTCTTCTGTCAGATATTCCGGTGCATAGACCACCACCACATAGAAAAGAGCCGACGTTAAAGCTAAACCCAGTAAAAGCACCTGGATGCGAGATTGTCGTAGGTATTTGCCAATGCCGTCCGCTTGGCTAAGATCAACGGCGGGTGTGTCACTTGCCGGTTCTTTACGCACGATCAAAAACGCCGCTAGGGCCACGGGGAGGCCAATGACATAAAGATAAAAGGCGTATTGCCACCTGACGTTTCCTGCCCAGCCCCCCAGAACTGGAAAAATGACGGTTGCAGTGGCTAAAGCGCTAGTGACATAGCCCATCATTCGCGATCGAGCTTCACCGTCGTAGATATCGCTGAGAATGCCAATACTGACTGCGGCAATGCCGCCACTCGAAGCCCCCACTAGGCCGCGAGAGAGCATCATCATGCCATAGCTGTTGACAAAGGCTCCAGAGATTCCGAATAACGCATAGCCAACGAGTGAAAAGACCAAAACCCTGAGCTTTCCGATTCGACCGGCTAAGAGACCCAATAATGGTGTCGCTAAAGCTGTGGTGAGTGTATGAGTGCCCACCAACAACCCTTTCCAGTCGGGATCAAAACTAAGCTGAGCGCTCAACACTGGAAAAACAGGGGCGACGATTGACCCGGTTGCGCTACTCAAACACCCTGCAGCGAGTAAGACACCCAAGAGAGCAACGCGTTGGCGTGGCTTTGGGATCAATCGGGGTTTTTGCATTAGCGGGGGCCGAGCGGAAGTCAGTTTAGTCACGAAAAAATGAGATGATGGATATAGAAAATTGAGTTCTCGTCAATGTTGGGTGATTCTAATGTTGCGACTATACCTCACTCGAGGCAAGACGCAATTACGTCAATGTATGACTTGATCCTTACTCAGTGAGAGAGTCATTCCTGAGCCTCAACCGTAATTTCTCGCGGGAGAGACACTCTTGCTTGAATTTTAAAAACTCTGGATATGATTCATTAATCCCTATTCTGCTCGAGAGTCGAAGGCTGCTCAACTTCTCAGTGACGGTTCAAAAATTGCCCCACAATGGACGATAGGGGCATACGGATCCGTTATGGTGACTATTCAGGGATAGGCACAGTAAAAAGTGGAGTTTATGGAACTAGCAACGACTCTGCAGGGACAAACGGTTCAAAATCGTGTTCGTGAAGTGGGCATTAACCCTGATCACTGGTATCCCGTCGCCTGGGCTGATAAAGTTCCTGCTGGCACGGTTAGGCCAGTCAAGATTTGGCAGCAGGAGATCGCCCTCTATCGAGATCAGGCCGGTATCCTCAAGGCTTTAGAAGACGCCTGTCCCCATAAAGGTGTTGCCCTTCACCGCGGCAAAGTTGAGGGCCAACATCTTGCATGCCCTTATCATGGATGGCAATTCAATGGGGATGGGGAGTGCGTCCATATACCTTACTTCCCACCAGAACAAAAACTTCCCTGTGCTAAGGCCCGAAGCTTTCCTGTGCAAGAAAAGTACGGCATTGTCTGGGTTTTTCCGGGTAATCCACAGCTTGCAGAGCAGAACGCCTTGCCAGAGGTGCCCGAATATGATGATCCAAAATACTTTATGGTTAGGATCCCTGGACAGTTTAAGGCCCATTTCTCCATCTGTAATGAAAATACGATGGATGTCTTTCATGGCTACCTACATAAAGAGTTGCAGGGTTGGTTTGATCCCGTCTTACTCAGCCTTAAACAGACAGAGGATAGGGTTAAAGCTAACTATCAGGTCTCCTATGAAGGCATCATGACAAAGGTCTTGGGGCTGAGCAAAGAGAATGAGGGGGTCACCACCCGTGTGGTCTCTGTTGACTACCGGTACCCGCATTATCACAGCACGATGGAAGGGGTCTCATCACTGCATCTGATGCGTTCCCCGGTGGGCCCCACTGAGACCCGCTCCTTTTCATTGATGTTTCTCACGTTGCCAGTCCCTAGCGGTTTGCTGCGAGCTGCTGCAAAGGTAGGTCTCGAAAAACTCATCCTGGACAAAATTCTCATGAAGTTCTTGCTGCAGGATGTTGAGATGATGGAAAGTGAACAGCGGACCTATTCAGCCAATCCAGATCGACAGTATGTTGAAGTTAATCCTGCGATTCTGGCCCTGCAGCGCGTTATTGTGGGGCAATATGTTAAGT
>CALFCG010000091.1 GCA_937951315.1 uncultured cyanobacterium | reverse complement strand
CAGCCGGGTTTAATGCAGGACTTTGCTAAGTCAGGCAAGCTGATTCCCGTCACGGACTTTATGGAGCCTTCGGCCCTCGAAGCGGCTTATCCTGAAGAGTGGCTGCAGTTGGCAACGGTTGATGATAAGCCCTACGGCGTTTGGTATCGTGCTTCCGTTAAAAGTTTAGTGTGGTTCAACCCTGAGGCTTTTGCCGCTAAGGGCTATAAAGTTCCCAAGAACTGGACGGAGTTAATCGCCCTGAGCGATAAGATTGTCGCCGATGGCGAGACCCCCTGGTGTTTAGGCATGGAAAGTGGCGATGCAACCGGTTGGGTGGGCACCGACTGGGTTGAAGACATCATGCTGCGGACGGCGGGGCCTGAGGTCTATGACCAGTGGACGAGCCATGAAATTCCCTTTAATGCGCCCCCTGTGAAAGCGGCCTTTGAGAAATTTGGTGAGGTGGTTCGCAAGCCCAAATATATCTCGGGTGGTGCTGTAAGCGTTATTGGAACGCCCTTTGGAGATTCCCCAAAAGGCTTGTTTAATGATCCACCCCGTTGTTATCTCCATCGGCAGGCGAATTTCATCTCCAGCTTTTTCTCCTCGGATGTGACCCCTGGAGAGAATGTGGATGTGTTCCCTTTCCCTGAGATTGATGCCAAGAATGGGTTGCCCATCTTAGTGGCGGGGGATGTGTTTGGCATGTTCAATGACACCCCGGAAGCCCAAGCGTTGATGCAGTACCTCGCAACCCCTGAACCCCATGAGATTTGGGCCAAGAGTGGCGGCTTTATCTCTCCCCATAAAGAGGTACCGCTGGAAGCATATCCCGATGATGTGGCTAAGAAACAGGCCGAAATCTTAGCCAATGCCGAAGCTATCCGGTTTGATGGGTCTGATCTGATGCCTGGTGCAGTGGGGACTGGATCGTTCTGGAGCGGAATTGTTGACTTCGTCAATGGTGATCCGGTGGATAAGGTTGTGTCGAAAATTGAGTCAAGTTGGCCAAAGTAAATGGATGCCGAAAATCTCAATCGAATTTTAGGGGCGCTGATTGCCATTGTGTTGGGCTCTGGAGGCGTGATTGCCCTCTTCTATGCCATGAATGCCCTGGTGATGGCGCTCCCGTTCAAAGGAAAATCACGGCTGTTGCCCTGGGTCTATATCAGTCCTGCCATCATCATTTTGGTGGCCTATCTGATTCTGCCGACGATCTGGACGGTGTATATTAGCTTCTTCGATCGCCGGTCGGAAGACTTTGTGGGCTTGGAGAACTATATCTTTGCCTTCACTGATTCCTCGATGTTGTTGGCCTTCCGTAATAATTTGCTGTGGTTGGTGTTGGTGACGGGGGTGAGTGTCGCCCTCGGTCTGGTGATTGCAGTGCTGGTGGATAAGGTTAAGTACGAAGCCTTTGCCAAGGGCCTGATCTTTATGCCCATGGCGATCTCTTTTGTGGGGGCCAGTGTGATCTGGCGGTTTGTCTATGCCTATACCCCCCCAGAGTTTGAGCAGATTGGCCTGTTGAATGCGCTGCTGGTGCAGGTGGGCATTGAGCCGATTGGTTGGCTGGTGAACAAGTCAGTGAATAATTTTGCCTTAATTGCGATCATGATCTGGTTGCAGACGGGCTTTTGTATGGTGCTTTTATCCTCTGCTGTGAAGGGTATCCCCGGTGATGTGCTGGAGGCGGCCCGGATGGATGGGGCTAATGAGTTGCAGATCTTTTGGCGGGTGACGATCCCGATGATCCGCTCCACGATTACGGTGGTGGCGACGACGGTGGTGGTCTTGGTGCTGAAGGTGTTCGATATTGTGTTTGTGATGACGGCGGGAAATCTGGACACTGATGTGATTGCCAGTCGCATGATTAAGGAGATGTTTAAGTCCCGAGATTTTGGCCGAGGCAGTGCGATTGCCGTGATTCTCTTAATTGCGGTGATTCCGGTAATGGTGGCGAACATCCGTCGCTTTCGACAGCAGGAGGTGAGTCGATGAGTGCTACTTCACTGAAGAAAAAGCGGTCTAGCAAGTTAGAGAAACTTGTGAGTCATGCCCCCGTTCATATTGCGGTCGTTGCGATCGCATTTCTCTGGACGTTACCGACTATTGGGTTACTCATCAGTTCAATTCGCGCCCCCGATGTTCTCCTAGAGTCAGGCTGGTGGACCGTCTTTCAACTCCCCTTTGACTTTACGCAGTTCCAACTCAAGAACTATGCCGATGTTCTGTTGGGGGAGGATATGGGACAGGCGTTTCTCAATAGCCTGGCGATTTCGATTCCGGCTACCGTTATGCCCATTGCGATCGCAACTTTTGCAGCCTATGCCCTTGCCTGGATGGAGTTCCCTGGACGACAGGCTTTGTTTGCTTTAATCGTGGGTCTTTTGGTGGTTCCACTGCAGATGACATTAATCCCTGTATTACGGGTATACAACGATACCAACTTAGCCGGTACATTTTTGGGGGTATGGCTGGCCCATACAGGCTACGGACTGCCCCTTGGGATCTATCTGCTTCGGAACTATATTGGGTCGCTGCCGAGGGATTTGATTGAAGCAGCCTCAATGGATGGTGCCTCGCACCTGAAGATATTTACGCGGCTGGTGGTGCCACTTTCGACACCTGCGATCGCATCTTTTGCCGTGTTCCAGTTTCTTTGGGTTTGGAAT
>CALFCG010000090.1 GCA_937951315.1 uncultured cyanobacterium | reverse complement strand
CGATCTGGTGCTGTCGATTAAGGTGGTGGATTCTTTGGAAGATGCGATCGCACATATCAACACCTATGGCTCTGGGCACACCGACGCCATCATGACCACCAATGACCAAACCGCCGCTGCCTTCTGCTCCAGAGTGGATGCGGCAGGTGTGTTCCATAACTGCTCCACTCGATTTGCCGACGGCTTTCGCTATGGCTTTGGCGCAGAAGTCGGCATCAGCACTCAGCGAATGCCACCTCGGGGTCCCGTGGGCCTGGAAGGATTAGTCACCTACAAATATCTACTCCAGGGTCAAGGACATATTGTTGCCACCTATGCTGGTGAACAGGCGAAATCCTTTACCCATCGCGACCTATAATAGCGGCGAGCGTTCAGGGAAAATCCAGTGCCCTTAGAGCTGATGAGCGTCAAATTGACGCACGTCAATTCTTAAGGAATTCTGGTGCTGTGCCGCAGCCGTGAGCGATTGAGAGAAATCAAAGCTAACATAGGGGGTGCTGAGAGTGCCGCCAGACCTGCATCTCAATCTGTTAAGTCGGAATGCCTGTCGTTCGTGCCTCTTGGGGAGGCATTTAGCCCACCCCAATAACTACAAGCTCCTGCGAGCACGGGAAAGGACTCTACATGATAATGACACCCGCTTCTAAACCGGAGCAATGGTCACCGGCTGACCTGCAATCATCTTTAGACGCATTAAAGCTCCCACCTCTAGCGCTGCAGCGTCCGTTGCTGATGATTGGCCATGGCACACGTAATGAATCGGGGCGCCAGTGCTTTTTAGATTTTGCTGCAGCCTATCAAAAGCTGGATGCTTCACGGCCAGTCTTTCCCTGCTTTCTAGAACTCACAGGTCCCAGTATTAAAGAGGTGGTGGCTCACTGTGCTTCCGAGGGCTACACAGAGCTATCGGCGCTGCCTATTTTGCTATTTGCGGCTCGCCATAACAAATTCGACGTGACCAATGAGCTAGATCTAGCCCGTCGAGATCATCCGCAACTCAAGTACTACTACGGGCGTCACTTTGGGATTACCCCCGATATTCTCGATCTCTGGAAAGCCCGTCTTGACGCCCTAGACTCACCAGAGCACAATCCTGACCATATTCCCCGTTCAAAAACAACTCTGCTTTTTGTAGGTAGGGGATCCAGCGATCCAGATGCCAATAGCGATGTCTCGAAGCTGGCTCGCATTGTGTGGGAAGGCAGCGGCTATCAAACGGTGGAAACTTGCTTCATTGGCATTACCCATCCCCGACTAGAGGAAGGCTTCCGGCGGGCGCGTTTGTACGAACCCAAGCGGATCATTGTGCTGCCCTACTTTTTATTCACGGGCACACTGATGGAGAAAATTTTTGATATCTCTGCGCAACAGCAAGCAGCATATCCTGAGGCTCAAATTAGCTGCCTGCCCGAAATGGGCATGCATCCGCAATTGTTCAAGGTGCTCCGTCAGCGGGAGATAGAGACACAGTTGGGGCAGGTGAATATGAACTGCGAACTCTGCAAGTTCCGATTGGCTGCACTGGATGGAGAAGAGCCCCACAGTCACAGTCATGACCATGGACATGCTCACGGGCACGGACATCATGGAGCGATGAGCACTGAGACTGAGGCCGATTATCACCAACGAATTTGGCAGGTGCCTTAACGCTCGTTTTTCGGGTGGTTGTCCACTTTTCTAACGGTAGAAGAGTTCGCAGAGATGGGAACTGAGTGCCCACTCAATATCAGGAAGCTCAAAGAGCTCCACCTTCGTCTGGTAGAACTCTACACAGAAAACGTCACAGCATAATTGATGTGACGTTTTTAGGGCGTTTCACTCACCAAAAAGTTATCAGCACTAAATTTGAACGGGCGCTCCGCTCAGACCTTGAAACTCAAAGGTCCCCAGCTCTTCGCGATAGGTGCGTTTCGTATCTCTGATCATACTGATAGCTAGCTTCTCACCCAACAGGTTCCCGCCCGTTTCAATACCTAGCCCTTCACGGTCTGGAGGCGTATTGCGGCCAAAGGCTGTCCCATCTGTGCGCCAATGCATTCCAGCGCCGTCCCGGAAAAGCGTAATGTTAGCGATCAGCTTGTTCAACTCACCGTGAATCGTCAAATCTGTCCCGGTATAAGGCCTCAAGCCCTTCCCATCGCTGGTGGGAATGACTGGATTACGAAACGGCGCATCTTGAAACAGGGCCTTAGCGGTAGTCGCGGCTGCAGCAATAAAGACTGAATGACCGCCTGGATAGGCAGGGTGCGTGGGGGACCCTTCAGGGAAAGCAATGGGCAGAAGCCAGCTACCGTCAGGATCAGAACGGAAATTCATTTGGTTTTGCATCTGGTTATGTTCCAAGATGCGCTCCAGGACTTGAGACTGTCTCCAGACATCCGCTCCTGCGCCGAAAAGCTGGTTAAACAACCCATCATTGAGCGGGTCACTAGGAGTAGAGCCGAGTACCCCTCGACGGAATAGCTCGAGTCGATGGGCATAAACTTCTGGTCGCAGACGACGGTGAACACACCATTTCTGGAACCAGGCATGCTTAAGGCCATAGACTGCGGCCAAGGCGGGCTGAATGGTCACATCAGGCTCACCTAAACTACCAAACGGTCCTGCGGTTGTGATATTGCCATTCACGTAGGGACTGGCATCGGAAAGACCACGGGTACCCGACAGTCCAAGCAATATGAGGGTAGACCACAGAGCTGACTGATAAGGCAAATCAATGTGAACCCATTGGCCGGCATCTCGCAGAGAAATAATGCGACGTTCGCCCACTAAGTCATCCGTATTCGTTGGATCGACATTACCGTTATTCACCTCAGACCAACTGTCAAAGTCAGTGAGGTAGTCCAATCCCTCTCGGGGATAGCGCTGTCGCTGTTGAATCGGTTGGTTGCCAAAATTGAAGTCTTGAAGCAAGAATTGAGACACGTGGGGGCCCACATCACATCCAGCGTAAGGGCCTCGGAAGATGTTTTGAGGGGTGCATTCAAAGCCAAATTCTTGCTCGAAGCCCAGACCATTTAAGTCTTGGCAGGCATCGGCAATCACAGAGTTACTGTCATATTCATCAAAAGGCACATCTCGACAAAGTGCCATCCAATAACGCTCCACCAGATCCACTGCGCTGTTACGGCTGGAGAAAGTGGGGGCCGCTGCCATTCGGGCACCGTTTGAATCATTCCCAATTAGTTGGAATGAATATGCATTGAGGGGATTCGCGAGGAGCCGGTCGCCTCCCCCAAGCTGGACACGTTCAAAGGCTTCTTGTGTACCTGCTTGAATGGCAGAAAGAAGGGAAGTAAAGGACTGTTCTTGAACCAAACCATTATTGTTATGGGATAAAGCTTTGGTAAAAGAAGCAAATCCTGGGTAGCCCAGTTGCTTGAATTTTTCTTCGTCACCATTAACCGCAGGCTGTGCAGTCGAAAACTCATTGGAGGCATCCTGATAAGTGAGTGCACGAATTTCTGCAGCTTGCTTTTTTCGCAGGTGAAAATCTCGCTCAGGTTGATAAGTCGTCATAATTATTTCCTAAAGATCTCATCCAATGATTGATAAAGCTAGAAATAAGATTATTGCTACCGCAGCATTTTCAGCCTCTGCTTCTCCTCTTATCAATGAGGTAATCTTGCGCTTAAATAGTCCAAAAAAAACACAAGAAAAAATTCCTTAAAGCATGTATTAACCAGGTAAATCTTGTCCTAGGGATAAGTTTTTTACCATTTTATAAAGGTGAAATTTAATCAAGGCTAAATCATGACGAGGAAGCTCATTGGCTGGGCAATACTTGGATTCTAATTTCTACTTATGCTTACCCAAAAAAAATCATGTGTAAGCTATGTACTTCTCTTCTAAAACCACTATGAGTTATTCGATTTTTTAGGAATCTTAATAAATAATGCTATCCATAGCAGAGCAGATCGTCTCAAGCGCCCTGCGGATGAGCATTCCTTCAAGAGTACTTGGGTGGCTAATATCGCCCACCCATGATCACTAGCGTCGATGGGTGGGGAAGAAGAAAAGGGACGCTAACCTGTGGACAAATAGCTAAGCGCGGATAGTCTTCAGGCTGCTTTTGAGGGATTATGGAAGCCGGATTTTTCGACAGGGAGTCTCAAGCAGCGCTTGCTGTCAATACACCAATATCGCCGGACTTTCTAACTTGTGTTGTGCAGTGGAGCAATCAGGTCAATCTTTCTAGGTGATCACTGTTGGTTTGTCCATGCCAGTCAGCGAACGAATCTGGGCAACCTGATTTGCGATCGCAACCAGCTCTCCCAAGGCCTCTTGCGGATCAATCCCATGCTTGGCAGCATCCGCTTCATAGCTTTCGATATAAACCCGAACCGTTGCTCCCTGTGTCCCAGTCCCAGAAAGTCGGAAGACAATCCGAGAGCCATCGGTAAACCCAATCCGAATTCCCTGCTTGGCGCTGGTGCTGCTATCCACCGGATCGGTGTAGCTAAAATCATCTGCATACTCAACGGTGTAGCTGCCCAATTGCTTCCCCTTCATAGAAGACAGCGCAGCGCGCAAATTATCCATGAGGGTGTTGGCCTTATCGGAGGCAACACCCTCATAATCATGGCGAGAATAGTAGTTCTGGCCATAGGTCTTCCAATGGTCTTTGACAATCTCTTCTACAGATTGTTGGCGTTCAGCCAGAATATTGAGCCAAAACAGAACCGCCCACAAACCATCTTTTTCGCGGATGTGGTTAGAGCTAGTACCAAAGCTCTCTTCGCCGCAAAGGGTCGCCTTATCCGCATCTAAAAGATTGCCAAAGAACTTCCAACCTGTCGGAGTTTCATAGCAATCCAGCCCCAGTTTTTCCGCCACGCGATCCACCGCCTGACTGGTGGGCATGGAACGCGCAACGCCTGCCAACCCGTCTTTATAACCTGGAATTAACTGGGCATTCGCCGCCATCACCGCCAAACTATCACTGGGAGTAACGAAGAACTTTTTGCCCAGAATCATGTTGCGATCGCCATCCCCATCGGAGGCCGCACCAAAATCTACCGCATTATCGCCAAAGGCAATCTCCACCAGCTCGTGAGCATAGACCAAGTTTGGATCGGGGTGACCACCACCAAAATCTTCGAGCGGCTTGCCATTGATCACCGTACCCGCAGGGGCACCCAAGCGACCTTCAAAAATCTCATGGGCATAGGGACCCGTCACCGCATGCATGGAATCCATACACATTCGAAACGTTCCAGAAGAAACCAACTGCTTGATTTTGCCAAAGTCGAAGAGAGACTCCATGAGTTCCGCGTAGTCCGCGACGGAATCCACAACCTCCACTTTCATTGAACCCAGTTGGACAACCCCGAGTTGATCCAGATCAATGTCGTCGTTATCCAGAATCTGGTACTTGTCTATAACCTTGCTGCGGTCATAAATCGCATCTGTCACCTTCTCCGGTGCAGGTCCACCATTAGCGATGTTGTATTTGACCCCAAAGTCTCCCTGAGGCCCACCAGGATTGTGACTGGCCGACAACACAATGC
>CALFCG010000089.1 GCA_937951315.1 uncultured cyanobacterium | reverse complement strand
TCATCGCTTACAGTCCCTTCAGGCCAATGTCTTTGCCGACATGGATCAGGCCAAAAGTTTAGCCTGCGCTGCCGGTCAAACTCTGATCGATTTATCCTTGGGTTCCTCTGACTTGCCCGTCCAAGGCCCAATTTTAGACGTAATCAGTCAGTCATTGCAGGATCACCGGACTCACGGCTATCTCTTATTTCACGGGACTCGTGGGTTTCGTGAGACTGCAGCCCAGTGGTACGAACAACGCTTTGGGCTAGCGGTAGATCCTGAAACGGAGGTACTACCGCTGATCGGTTCCCAGGAGGGCACGGCCCATTTGCCCCTCGCGATCCTAAACCCTGGAGATATCGCTTTGCTGCAAGATCCGGGCTATCCCTCACATCGGGGGGGCGTCGCTTTAGCTGGCGGAGAAATGCATCGGATGCCGTTGCTAGCAGAACATGATTTTTTACCTGTCTTTGCGGACATACCGACAGAAATTTGTGCCCGTTCCCGGATGATGGTGTTGAGCTATCCCCATAATCCAACAACTGCGATCGCAACTCTCTCTTTCTTCCAGTCAGCCCTAGAATTTTGCGATCAGCATGATCTGGTCTTGGTCCACGACTTCCCCTACGTCGATATTGCCTTCGGCGGTCATCAGCCCCCCTCAGTCCTACAAGCCGATCAGGATCGTCGCAGATCCATTGAATTTTTCACGATGTCAAAGTCCTACAGTATGGGCGGCTTTCGGGTTGGCTATGCCATCGGCAACGCAGAACTGATCAAAGCGCTACGACAAATCAAAGCAGTGGTGGACTTTAATCAGTATCTCGGCATTCTCAATGGTGCTAGCAAAGCACTCAGTAGCGGCCAAGAAACTGTCACCCAGCTCGTGGATATTTTCCAAGAACGCAGAGACGTTTTCGTACAAGCGCTGCAGAAAATTGGCTGGCCCGTGAAGATGCCAACTGCCACGATGTATGTTTGGGCCCCCCTGCCGGAACCTTGGCAACAAAAGTCAGTCGAATTCTGTAAGCAATTAGTGGCTAAAACAGGGGTAGCAGCTTCTCCCGGTGCGGGCTTTGGTCACTCAGGAGAAGGCTATGTTCGCTTTGCTCTCGTACAGGACCCTGACACCCTGAAAACCGCCGTTGATCGAATTGCAAGCTTCCTGCATACTTGAGCAACGGTAAGCCCCCAGACTAAATTTTCCGTTTTCATTCTGAACAAGGACAAAGTTTAACCATGTTGCATTCTTTCCGTCGTACTGTCATCGGACTGGCTGGTTTTCTAACCCTATTGGGCTATGGCTTAACAAGTACCCCGAGCCAAGCGGCTGAGCAAGTAACCATCAAATTTGGTCCCTTTGGGCGTACCGTTTCTGTGGATGATTTGCGAGCCTATGCAGAAACATCAGAGGCTTCACCTGAACTCGCTTCTGTCCTCAGTATTGTGGGCTCAGAGCAACGTGAATCTTTGCAAAAAGGGCTCAATGTCAAACTTCCCTTTAAAGCCGTTCAGGTAGATAAGCTCTTGCGCTCTGGTCCGGGCGCTCAGTTATTGCCTCAAGTCGCTAAAGTCACTATTCTGCCTGGAGATACCGAGGAATTAGCGATGCGCAGTGGACTGGTTCTCGCAGCTGGCTCTGAAGAGGGACTGGGGGTGTTGAGCTTTATAGAGGCCTATCCCACCCCTACATTGACGCTCGATGCCAAGGCCATGCAAAAACTACTGAAGTCTAACGATAGTTTGGGTTCTCTGCTGGGCGGTTTTGGTGGCTTAGGTCAGTAAACGTCCCACCTCAAGTTCTGGGCCAATTGACATTGCCCAAAAGTCTAGGCATAAAAATCTAGAAATAGCTCTAGGCATAGCGCCTTATAGAAACGGGACTCTCTCTAAGGCTTCTCTGCTTCTACTTCCAAGCGCATCATATCGACATGGGTCATCCCATCTTCACCGATGGGGTGCTCCTGTAGATACCTATGCACAATAGCGGTCACCAACTCATCCCTCATTTGTTCAGGAACCGCTTGCAAATAGGGGAACCAGGTAGTGCGAATCCAACCCATGAGTCCTTCTGCCCCCTTGTGAGTCATATCTTTTGGAATTAACTCCACTCGCCGAGGAATCAAGCCAACTTTCGGCAGCCAATGCTGATACTCTGCAGGACTACAAAAACAGTAGGGAAAGGTAAAGTCTTCAAAATACGCATGCCACTGAGCAGACTGAATCACCGCATTAACAGCTTCAATAATTTTGGCGGCATTGCCTTGTCCCCCCATTTGCAGCAGAATTCGCCCTTGGGCAGATAGTCCGGCTTCAAGCCCTTTGAGAACAGCATCATGATCATCAACCCAGTGGAGGGTTGCATTGGAGAACACCACATCAAACTGATTTCGAAACGAGAGCTGACGGGCGTCCATCTGCCGAAACTGCAGATTCACAACTTGAGCTTGAGGATATCGGGATTGGGCTAGGTCAATCATGGCTTCTGACCGATCAACCCCGATCACAGAACCGCTGGGCACCTGACGAGCCAATTCTGCAGTCACTTTGCCATCTCCACAGCCGAGATCAAGGATTTTCTCATGGCCCTTCAAATTCAGCTTGGCAATCAGTTCCTGGGCCCATTTGAGTTGGGCAGAAGAATGTTGCTCGTAATCTTGGGCATTCCAATCTGACATTCCTCAAGCCTCCTATTCTGACTCCCAAGACAGAGAAACAAGCGCGTTGCTCTGGAAGCAAAGCAATGACATTCTCGATTCCATTGTTTCGTCGCTTGTCTCATAGATAATAACGAGGATAGACCTTTCAAGAATTAAGCAATGGCGGACCTGCAGAAATTTTCGTTCATTCTCGTTGAACCGGAAAACGACAGCAACATCGGAGCTGCAGCCCGAGCCATGAACACAATGGGACATTCTGATCTGCGCTTGGTGCGTCCCAAGGCCAACCCCGTCAGCGGGAAGGCGAAAGCCCTCGCCCACGGCTCAGAACATCTCTTAGAAACAGCCAAAATCTATGATGATTTAGCTGCAGCTCTTGAGCATACAGATTTTTCCTGTGCCACCACCACCCGGCACCGGCTGCAAAAGTATACCTATCTCTCGATTCGAGACCTGCCCCAGCACCTCAGCGATAAAGCGGACAGCGTGCAGAGAGTCGCTCTGGTCTTTGGAGGCGAAACATCGGGCCTCAGTCGCCATGATCTTGAGCAGTGTGATTTGTTGACCACGATTCCGCAATTTAGGCCGCAGCCTTCGCT
>CALFCG010000088.1 GCA_937951315.1 uncultured cyanobacterium | reverse complement strand
GATCCCCAAAGCCGTCACAGCGGAAAGGCTGAAACTGAAACCTATCTCGCTGCGCAAGAGATTCCCTTTACCGCGATTCGCCCCACCTATATTTATGGACCTCGCAACTACAACGATCTAGAAGCCTGGTTTTTCGATCGTATTGTGAAAGATCGTCCAATTCCGATTCCTGGTTCTGGTGCTCACTTTACGCAGTTTGGTCATGTTGCAGATCTCGCCCAGGCAATGGCTGCAGTGCTGGGTAACGACAAGGCGATTGGTCAAATCTACAACGTGAGTGGAGAGCGCTATGTGACCTTTGATGGTCTTGCCAGAGCTTGTGCTGAGGCGGCGGGTAAGCCCGTTCCCAAACTGGTGCATTATGACCCTAAATCGTTCGATTTTGGCAAGCAGAAGGCATTCCCTCTTCGGCCTCAGCATTTCTTTGCTGACATTCACAAAGCCATGACCGATCTGGCCTGGAAGCCTGAATTTGATTTAGTCTCTGGCCTCAAGGATTCATTTCAAAAGGGCTATCTGGCCTCTGGTCGCGATCAGAGAGATGTCGATTTCTCTCTAGACAATCAGATTTTAGGTTCATGAGTGGAACTCGAAGAGCTTTAGAGAAGTAGCGCCTTAAGGTAATTATTCAGGGGCACGAGAAGTCATTTACCAAGACTAACCATTAGAGTTATTCGAGTGTTCCTTTGAATTGCTTTGTTAGACCCCGCCCAAAAACGGCAAACTTTGCATGCTAGAGACGATCACTCCAAATCTGCAAAAGGTACTCCCGAAATATAGCGAGAAGAAACCCAAGCCCCAGTGAACGAAGCAAAAACGTTAGAAGCTTCAGCAATTCATAACCTTCCCTTCTCTCAATGGCAATACAGGGAAGCCATTTTGAAAAATAAATGTGATGTTAGAGTCTGGCCAGGGCTGATTAAAATTTCTCATATACAAATATTTAGGAGCAATCCACATCACGATAGTGGATTGACTCATGATCACTCTCATCGATGAACTCAAGCAAGTCCCTGATTTTCGCCAACCCCATAGCAGATATCATTCTTTGTGGATTCTGTTGCTCTTGATGGTCATGGGTATTTGGGCTGGTTATCAAGGATCTCGTTCGCTGCACACCTTTGCTGAGGAGGATCGACATACTTTGTGTGAACTATTAGAGCTAGAGAAATTGAAAGTCCCTTCCCATTCAACATTTTGGCGCGTGAATGGGGCTTGACTCCCTTACCCTTTCTGACCGCGTTGTTGTGTGGATGCGCTATCACAGCAATAGACTCAATCGTTGGATAAGCACGCATGCATAAGAGCCTAGGTTTTGCTCTCATGAGTTTGAAACAGCCTTGAGGGACAAATACAGAGAGATTTGACAGAATGGATTGGAGTCCTCGCAATGAAGTTAAAGCCGTTATGCAAAATTCAATAGAAAAAGAGTTTGTTCAAGATTCCTTGGCGATGTTAATCGAGAAACGCGATCGCTGGCTTGTGGCCCAAATTCGTCAGCTCAGTATTGCAGTATTAGACCAGGGTTCTTTTACCTGCACAGCTTGTGGTGAGGTCTCAGGAGCATATATCATTACCCGAAATCAAGAAACCCTGCGACTTTCAGCACCAGAGACCTATGCTTATTTACAATTTCTCTTAAGTGACACTGAACAAATTTGATAACCAAGCTCAATGGCGACCCCCTCAGGGAATTGAGAGTTACTTTAAGGCATAAGCCGTTGCGTATTTAGAGTGTCCCACCGCATGGTTAGATTAGATATCAAATCAGCGTTACTTGAATTGATATTTAGCATCAGATTTACATTTAATAACCAATTGTGCAGCCGCTAAAAACTCGTCATCGACAGCAGGAACAGCACTTGAAGCATCTTGTAGTGCAAGTCGGGAGGTCGTGTGAGCAGCGTCTCTCCCTTGAACCTAAGCAGAGAAAGGGCTCTAGAAATGAGAAATGTCCTAACCGCTTGCCTCACTGCAATGACAACGACAAATTACCAAGAAGACCGCCAACAGCATTTGTTGGACAACGTTAATGGCGTGGCCTTAAGAACTCACTCATATATCGCCAAGTAAGATTGGCGGACAGTAATCTTATCGTCTCAGTAAACTATTACATTCGATTTGAACTTTGTTTGAAAGAATAAACGTTACTGCTCAGACTGAAAACATCGCTCCAGAAACAGTCAGAGCTTGATTCTCACCGCAATGATTTAAACCTGAGCAGTAACACAGAGCCTAGACTGACAAAAAATTATCTGTCAGAAGCATAACCTTGCAATGCTGCGTTTACTGGATTTGTCTTTTCTATCTTTATGTGATGTTTTACACTAACCAGCCAAGCATTGAAGCCTAATCACCCAAGTAAATTCCCAATCCTCTGGCAGTCTTTACGAGAGTGCCATAGGGATCGACATCTCGGTAATGTGCGATCGCATCTTTAATGGCCACGCTGACCACCTTTCGGTTTTGCCAAGTCACAATCCGGTCAAACTCACCGGCCGCGATCAAGTCCACTGCAGCGACCCCGAAAGCAGAACCAATTAACCGATCCAGCGGTGAAGGAATTCCGCCTCGTTGGACATGTCCCAATACCGTGACTCTGGTATCTGCCACCTGCCGGTTACAAATTTGTTCAGATAAATACTGCCCTACCCCTCCTAAGCGGCACTCGCCTCCTCCATCGGTCATGGTAATGGCTTCGCCACCCACGGACTTCACGGCTTCGGCCACCACAATCAGAGAGTAATTTTTACCCTGTTCTTGCCGCTGTTGGAGTTTTGCACAAACCTTGTCGATGCTGTATGGAATTTCAGGAATCAGCACAATATTTGCACCTCCAGCAATTCCCGCGCTAATGGCAATATGGCCGGCATCGCGGCCCATGACCTCCAAAATAATGACGCGGCTGTGACTGGCTGCAGTGAAATGGAGTCGATCCAGCGCCTCAGTGGCGATATTCATAGCCGTATCAAAGCCCACTGACCGCTCTGTGACCCCTACATCGTTATCGATGGTTTTAGGGATGCCAACTAGATTCCAGTTGCCCTGCTGTGCGAGTCTGCGAATAATCGCCATACTGCCGTCGCCTCCGACGCCAATCATGGCATCCAAACCCAGCTGGTGATAGCCCCGAATAATCTCTTCCGAGCGATCCTCCAACGTGCCATCCGGCATTGGAAATGCAAAGGGATTGCCTTTATTCGTCGTTCCCAGCATTGTTCCCCCTGCCGTGAGCAACGGGTACATCTCTTTGGGGTTTAAGACCGTTGCCTGGGGTGGATCGGACATTAACCCGTGGGTCGCCTGGCGGATGCCCAGAACTTCCCATCCATAGGTATCTGCTCTCAGGACCACTGACCGAATCACAGGGTTAAGCCCTGCACAATCGCCACCGCTGGTCAGGATGCCAATTCGCTTCCGCTCACCCATCTCTCTATGATCCTTAACTTCTTTGGAGACTCATACTTTAAAACGATGCGATCGTCCATAGGCCGAATCCGAGGATGAATTTAATCTTTGTACAAAATACTGCTTGTTCACCACCCGCTGTGAAGATGCCCCATCCTAACAACGGGTGGGAACGATAAGACTGTCACCCCCCTAATCTGTAAGTTAGTAAAAGAGCTTCAGTCTCTAGATTGCTAGAGAGATTGTATAGGATGGCCCAAATGCACGAACGGACCAACATATTGATGCAGATGCGCGGCTCTGGAGACCTGGGGTCTGCAATCAAGCGGTGGTTATGGTCTAATCGCGCCGTTTTTGTGGGATTGCCTTTGTTCTTCAGCTCTACCGCATCTTTGAATCTAACCCCACTGCCTCAGTCCATTACAGCGGTCGATCAAGATTTACTCACTCAAATACCCGTAACGTCTCCCCCATCACCATTATGGGACTTAGCCCTTACACCGACCTCTTCTGCTCAATCCCCGTTGATTGATCTGACTCCTGCTCAATCAGAAGCCGCAGATGGCCGTGCTAATCCATCGGACAAAAAGTCCTCTTCGACCCAACCTCCTGCTGCAAAGCCTCCTGCTCCCAAGGACCCTACCGCTGAGTCGTCGTCCTTATCTTTATCTGCCCAAGTTACACCACCTGAGAATCTGCCCTCTATCCCTGTGAGGATTGGGCTCGTCCGGCGTGCCCCAAAACTCCAACTGAGTACTTCCGCTTCGACTTTCATTATGGATGCTGCCGGTCAGCAGCTTGCAGAACTCTCTGCGAATACGGCTGTCTCCATTGAACCTGGGGGCGCGGGTCTCAGTGTTGGTAACCTACAGTTGCCTCCCGATATCTGGATCAAACCGAATGCAGATGGTTTTATTGCCATCAACGGACGCTGGTATCGAGGCTCAGTGCAGATCATTCAAGACCGGCAGCGTTTAGTTGCTGTCAACCATTTAGATCTTGAGACCTATCTATACAGCGTAGTGGGCGCGGAGATGTCCCCCTCTTGGCCGATGGAAGCGCTCAAGGCGCAAGCTGTTGCGGCCCGTTCCTATGCCCTTGCTCGCATTTCTGGCAACCCCGCTAGCCCTCTTTATGACCTTGGCGATACGCCTCGCTGGCAAGCCTATCCAGGTCTCAAGACAGAGGCGGACCGAACGCACCAGGCTGTGAACAGTACAAAAGGGTTGCTCATTTCCCATAAAGGAGCTGTTGTGGAGTCACTGTATGCCTCTACCCTCTATCTCGTTCGCAAGGTTCATAAGGGCTATGGCATGAGTCAGAACGGGGCAAGAGAGCTTGCGCAGCGGCAGTTAGACTATCAACAGATTCTCAATCATTTTTATCCAGGTACAACCTTGACTTGGCTACAGGCTTCTTAAGAAATTACTTTTCTAAGCGACATCTTTGCAGGCTCTGTTCTCGTTCTTGTATAACGGTTTGAAGTGGGGGACGCCCCGTTAGGGGTAAGCGCCAGTCTGCCCAAACCTCGTAGATTTTATCAATGAAGGGGCCGAGAACCGGCCACTGGGTTGCAGCATAAACCCAGCCCAGTCCTAAGACGCTATAGACGTAGTGAAAGACTGCGACATTTCTCAAAATCGTTCCATCGGCAGTAATGGCATGGATGCGTCCCATTGCAGCCTCAAAATCGATGTCGCCATTTTCTGAAGGATCATATTCATCCGCGGCGATGTCTGTAAAAGCCACTAGACCTCGACCCGCGTCCCGGCGCGAGAGAAAGTTGACTTCCCTTAAGCAGAGTGGGCAAGCACCATCGTAAAGTAGCTTCACTTTCCAGGTTGGTGTTCCAAAAAATTCAGTAGAGGCTTGATTACAGGGGGTTTCAACGGGAGACATAGATTTAGGTCACATTCAATTCAGAGCTTGGTCAATCTCATCGTCTCAAAAAGCAAAAAGAGAGGATGCATTGGGATGCTCCTCTCTCTTCATAACAAAGATTTCTAGGCTAAGGCTATATTAGCCACGATTCAGCAGGTTCATGGGGTTAACAGCGCCTTTACCTGCGGGACGAATTTCAAAGTGAGTATGAGGTCCAGTGCTGCGACCTGTGCTACCCATCTCAGCAATTTTTTGACCCTGGCGAACGAACTGCCCGACCTTGCTTGTAATTCGGTTGTTATGAGCATAGCGTGTGATGCTGCCGTCAGGATGACGAACTTCAACGAGCTTGCCATAGCCACCGCTGTTCCAGCCTGCTGTCTTGATGACGCCGGGAGCTGAGGCCACAATGGTGGTTCCGACGGGTGCTGCAATGTCAATACCACGATGCATTCGGCCCCAACGAGGACCATATCCAGACGTTAATTTACCCTTCGCAGGCATAATGTAACGGAACTTGCCGCTTTGCATCTCATCGGGCAAATAAGTATCAACCGATGAAAGGGGAGGCAGGTCTAATGCTGGAATTTTGGGGAAGATCGCTCGCTTGGCGATCGGGACATTTATTTCAGGACGATTACTGGCTTGGCCCTGTGGCTCTTTCTCAGCACTCTTTGCTAATAATGTTGGAGCATCTAGAAGCTCTAGGTCATCTTCAATGCGCTCATGCTTATCTAAATTTAAGCTGATCTTTGGTGTATCGGCTTGATCCTGGTGGGTTGGAATTCTCAGGACATCATGGTTACTGAGATCTTCAGATTTACTCAGACCATTGGCCCGGATGATATCTTTGGCGTCGACCTCGTAGCGTTTGGAGATTTCGGCCAATGTTTCCCCAGAACTGACCTTATGCACTACGGCCCCTGCATTGGCTAAGGCAGAACGCTGGTGATTGGGAATAATGGTTTGGGAAATGTCTATGTCGAGCTCAGCTCTTTTTTTGATGCTCTTAATTGAAGTTGTGGACTTAGAGGATTCAACGTCTTCAATTGCGCTTAGATCAGAAGAGCTTAATAGCTTCGTTGGCGTCGCCAACTCATCTACATCAGAGGACTCTACTTCATAGTCAGCAAGGGGATTAACGTTAACCACGCTTGTTCCTTGCAAAGGACGGAATGCAGCAGTTGCTTTGTCCTGTAGTGATAAGGAGCCGATCGCCGCTAGCGAAAAGGATAAGCCAAGAGTTGCAGAATAACGAGTTCCACGTAAGAAGGCCGACCAGTTCTGACGGCTTTGTCCTGATTTAGATTCAAGGCTGTCAGTATAATGCTGCCGCACATCAACCCCCTGTAGAATTTCCCGTTTCAAAGAAGACCTCCTAAAAGCTCTTAGCGTTTTGGCGTGGCTGAGACCCGTAAAGCCTACCTAACTCAACTATCAAATCTTAAGATTGATTTAATAATTGGGTTTGTTATGGGGTAACCCACCCTATGCATAGAAGCATTAAGTTAAGTTACCTTGCTTCTGCTATTTGCACAAGTGTGTGATCGTCGATCCTATTGTTTAAAAACGCTGTGTTTATAAACGAAAACAGGAACCCAAATCTACCATGCCCGCATGTTGTATCGATGTGGCCCCGTAAATATACTGATTTTTTATTGTCTTTTGTTTATCTCTATCTCGTAACCATTTAATAGCTGAGGTTAAACAGGGCTTATCGAATGCTGCGAAAGTGCCTCAAGTCCCCTCTGATTAATGGCTCTGAGGAGAAGATGGTGATCTCTATTCCATTGGTTTTTACCTCTGAATCAAG
>CALFCG010000087.1 GCA_937951315.1 uncultured cyanobacterium | reverse complement strand
TAAATATCTTCAAATTTCCCCATTTCCCCCAGCCTGATGTTAATCAACACAATATCGGTTACAGCTTCATGATGTCTCGGAACGTTTAATCCTGTGTCTTTTGCGCTGGAAACAGACCTGTTTATGCATAGATACGAGCGCCATTCAGAAATAGGGTCTTCCAGTGCGTTCGTTATATGAGGAACACCTTCCCCACCTCGTGCAGCCACTCTCTCAGGTTCCTATCAAGATTAGGCTGTACAGTGATCGCCAAGGCCATCTATCTAGCGGGAATGGCTGAGCATATGCTCCATTAAAGGACTTGCCTAGACGTGCTCGTTGCGATCAGTTTCATCATCTTTCTACTTCTGTTCACAGGGATTGGCCTCTATTCAGCAACCCAGAAAAAGAACACCACCGCCGATTACCTGCTGGCAAGTCGAAATGTTAATCCCTGGCTAACAGGCTTATCGGCCTTTGCTACCGCCCACAGTGGCGGCATGTTCATCAGCACCATTGGCTATACCTACACCGCTGGAATCTCGTCTGTGTGGTTACTTGTCGGCTGGTTCTTGGGAGATTATTTAACCTGGTTTTTCATCCATAAACGACTGCGGGAACGGTCCGCTGAAACAGCATCCAATACCTTTGGGTCTTTCTTAGGTGCGATCGCAACCGGAGAAAAGCCCAATCGTGCCATCGCCTCTCTCTCTGCCCTGATCACCCTCGCCTTCCTTGGCTGCTATGCCGCCGCTCAACTGCTGGCCGGTAGCAAAGCGCTCCACGTCGTCTTTGGCTGGGATTATTCCATTGGGATTATTCTGGGTGCTTTGATCGTTGTTCTTTATTGCTTTTCGGGTGGCATTCGAGCCTCCATCTGGACCGACGCCGTGCAGTCCATCGTCATGATGGGTGCCATGTTTTTGCTCATGGGGATCGCCTTAGCCGCGTGTGGTGGCTTCGGCGGCATGTGGACTCAGCTGCAGGGGATTGATGTCGCTTTAGTCGATCCGGTGCCGCAAAACCTCCAGTTTGGCTTCGCTCTCTTTCTGCTGAGCTGGCTGATGGGAGGCGTCGGTGTTGTGGGACAACCCCACATCATGGTGCGAGCCATGGTCCTCAAGTCCAGCGAACAGATGAGCATTTCACGCAATATCTATGCAGGGCTATACGTAATCTTTTCCGCTGCCGCCGTGATTACGGGTCTGACCGCAAGGGTTTTAGTACCGGGATTGCTAGATGGCGGCGATCCAGAGCTGGCTCTACCTTTGATGGCAACGGAACTTTTGCCAGGGCTATTGGTGGGCCTGATTCTGGCAGGGGTTTTCGCTGCAGTGATTTCAACAGCAGACTCTCAGATTCTCTCTTGCTCGGCAGCCTTGACCCAGGATTTGTTTCCCCAATGGGCGAACTCCTATAGGTGGGCTAAACGGGCGACGGTGATTTCTGCAGGGTTGATAGTTGCGATCGCACTCACCAGCAACAAAAACATGTTTGCCCTCGGCGTTTTTGCCTGGTCAGCCCTCTCTTGCGGCCTCGGCCCCCTGTTGATGGTGCGCGTCTTTTCCCTCCCTCTCCGTCCTGTGGTAGGAGTGGCCATGATGATCACGGGCGTCGCCGTCGCCGCCTACTGGAATGTAGCCCTGCAGTTTTCAGGCTCTATCTACGAAGTCCTGCCTGGAATGCTGGCGGGTTTAGGGGTTTACCTCGTGGCTTGGCTTTGGGAACGATCGCGGGCCGTCGTCTAAAGCGTTGCCCCTCAAGGTTCTGCGTTGGCGTTTATCCTAGACATCAACGTTGTACTGAAAGCGTCAACACGATGGCTAAAGACAAAACCGGAGACAAACAATCCACGAAAACCAAGAGCAAGGCCAGCGCCGCAAAAGGGAAAAACGCTAGCCAGAAGAAAAGTCCGTCGCCCAAGAAGTTAAGCAAAAAAGTTTACGAGACAGAACTACAGAAGCTCCAGATTGAACTCGTAAAGCTCCAGGAGTGGGTCAAGAAGAAGGGCCTTAAAATTGTTGTTTTGTTTGAAGGTCGAGATGCTGCTGGCAAAGGAGGAGCGATCAAACGCATTACAGAATGCTTGAATCCTAGATTCTGTAAAGTCGCAGCCCTTGGAACGCCCACAGAACGGGAAAAAACACAGTGGTACTTTCAGCGATATGTTGCCAACTTACCGGCAGCCGGAGAGATTGTCCTCTTTGATCGCAGCTGGTATAACCGCGCCGGCGTCGAGCGAGTCATGGGATTTTGCACCCATCAAGAGTACATCGAGTTTTTACGCTCCTGTCCTGAGTTTGAGCATATGCTGCAGCGCTCCGGCATTACCTTGATCAAGTATTGGTTCTCCGTTAGCAATGAAGAACAAGAGCAGCGGTTCAAAGATCGCCTCAAAGATCCCACCAAGCGCTGGAAGCTCAGCCCCATGGATTTAGAAGCTCGTGCTCGCTGGGTAGAATATTCCAAGGCGAAAGACGATATGTTCGGGGCCACTGACACCACCCGTTCCCCTTGGCATGTCGTAGAAGCCGATGACAAGAAACGGGCAAGGCTCAACTGCATCACGCATTTTCTCAGTCAAGTGCCCTACGAGGATCTGACGCCGAAGCCAGTGGAATTACCCCCTCGCCAAGAAGCAACTGAGTATGTCCGTCCCCCCATGTCGATGCAAAACTTTGTGCCTCGAGTCTATTGAAGGCCCCATTCAAAAAAAAATTATCTCGCCACAAAATAATATGGTTACAAAATTGACATTTATCAAGATCGCAACCCTGTAAGATCTTTAGACTCAAATATTCGAACCTAAAAGGAATCCATTGTCATGGGATACGAGCCAAGAACTCAAGCCATCCATCAAGTTACGCATCGAACCCCCATTACAGTTCAACCTCCAGAATCCCTGAATGAGCTGTGGGCCAGCGATGTGTTTAGCTTGAACAAGATGCAAGCTTGTCTCCCTAAAAGCGTTTTTAAGTCTCTTAAGAAGACCATTGTCTCCGATACCAAGCTAGACCCCAGCGTTGCAGATGTTGTGGCTTCCGCCATGAAAGACTGGGCACTCTCTAAGGGGGCACTCTACTATGCCCACGTCTTCTATCCCATGACCAATGCCACCGCTGAAAAGCATGATGGTTTTATTGCCGTGCAGAGTGACGGCACTGTGATTTCAGAATTCTCAGGCACAACGCTCATTAAAGGCGAACCTGACGGATCTTCGTTCCCGAATGGTGGCATTCGCTCCACTTTTGAAGCTAGAGGCTATACCGCCTGGGATCTCACCAGTCCCGCCTACGTCATGGAAACAGATAATGGGGTCACGCTCTGCATCCCCACGGTATTTGTCTCTTGGACTGGGGAAGCCCTCGATAAAAAGATTCCCCTTCTGCGCTCCATTGGGGCTATGAATAAATCTGCCACTAAAGTCTTGAAGCTTCTGGGCTGTAAGGATGTGGCTCGGGTCAACTCTAGCTGTGGTGCAGAGCAAGAGTACTTTTTAGTCGATTCAGCCTTTGCCAACAGCCGTCCTGACCTCTTGCTGGCAGGCAGAACATTATTTGGTAAAGCACCCGCCAAGGGTCAGCAGTTTGATGACCATTACTTTGGTGCCATTCCAGAGCGGGTTCAAGTCTTCATGCAAGAAGTTGAACGCAAAATGTATCGTCTAGGCATTCCGGCCAAGACCCGTCATAACGAAGTTGCACCGGGGCAATTTGAGATTGCGCCCATCTTCGAATCAGCCGGAGCCGCCGCCGATCACCAGCAATTGATCATGACCATTCTGCGAAACACTGCGAAGCACCATGGCTTTGCCTGCCTGCTGCACGAAAAACCCTTTGCGGGCATCAATGGTTCTGGTAAGCACGTGAACTGGTCAGTGAGCAATGCAACCCAGGGGAATTTGTTGGATCCCGGCGATCAGCCCCACGAGAATCTTCAGTTTTTAACCTTCTGTGGTGCCATTATTCGGGGTGTTCATAAGTATGGCCCCCTGATGCGGGCTGCTATTGCCACCGCGAGTAACGATCACAGATTGGGGGCCAATGAAGCGCCACCCGCGATTATCTCTGTGTACCTAGGATCTCAGCTAGAGGATATCTTCGAGCAAATTCAGAAGTGCGATGTGACGGGTTGTAAACCTGGCGATGTCATGGATTTAGGGGTCGATACGTTACCCACATTCCTGAAGGATTCTGGCGATCGCAACCGAACGTCTCCCTTTGCATTTACAGGCAATCGGTTTGAGTTTCGGGCCGTTGGTTCCAGTCAGTCTGTGTCGGGTCCCCTGATTGTTCTAAACACC
>CALFCG010000086.1 GCA_937951315.1 uncultured cyanobacterium | reverse complement strand
GTAATAGCGCCACCGTCGGCGAATTTTTATGTGAGTTGGACGAGGTAACTTAACTTTGCGGACCCGCTGCCGTTGCCAAGTCGGTTGTTCACTCAGTCTCGCCATATTTCGTCTTCAATCAACTTCGTGATTCGATGCTGCTGCAGAGGTCCCACCCCCTCATGCAAGAATCACGTGCTCACCTCAAGATCAGTCCTTGCTGGCCTTTGGGCGCCAGCCGGGTTTGACCACCTGCTTGGCTCGGGCAATGACAAGGGCATCACCTATCACATCCTCTGTCACGGTCGATCCTGCCGCCGTTGTGACATCAGGACCAAGGGTGAGGGGAGCCACCAGTACGGTATTGGAACCGGTTTTGGTGCGATCTCCAATGTGAGTCTTGTGCTTCTCTCTACCATCATAGTTTGCAGTAATCGTTCCTGCCCCTATGTTGACGTGTTCGCCTAGCGTTGCATTGCCAAGATAGGAGAGATGGGCGATATTGGTTCGCTGACTGATGTGACTCTGCTTGAGTTCAACAAAGTTACCGACTCGACAGTTGTTATCCACCTGGGCCTGATTGCGGAGATGGGCATAGGGACCGATTCGCGTTTGTTCACCCACTTGACTATCGGAAACCACTGAGTAGAGAACGCTGGCGTTGGCATGGATATGGCTATTCTCAATCAGGCTACCCGGCCCAAGGCGACAGCCTGCCTCAATGATGGTTGTGCCCCGTAGATGGGTTTGGGGTTCAATCACCACATCAGCATTGAGGGTGACGGATTCATCGATGGTGATACTGTCAGGATCTATGAGATTGACGCCTGCAGCCATCCAGTGATCTTTGACGCGATTTTGCAAAACTTTAGCCGCGGTCGCGAGCTGCTTGCGATCGTTGATGCCCAAGATTTCTTGCTCATCTTCTGCATCAACCACCATGACGGGATCGAGGTAATTGACGGCATCGGTAATGTAATACTCTTGCTGATCGTTATCAGCGGTAAGTTTTGGCAGTACCTCTGCTAAGGCTGACCAACGAAAGCAATAAATGCCAGCGTTAATCCTTTGGTTCTGACGTTGTTCAGGGGTGCAATCCCGATGTTCAATGATTTCCTGAAGTCGGTAGTTCTGGTCGCAAAAGACCCGGCCATAGCCAGTAGGGTTATCAAGTTGTGCGGTCAGAATGGTTGCAGCATTCCCGTGGGTTTGGTGCGTTTTCAGCAGATTTTGCAGCGTTTGGGGACGGAGCAGTGGCACATCTCCGTTGAGGACCAGTAAATCACCGTCGAATCCTTCCAAAGGGGGCAGTACCTGCTGAACGGCATGCCCAGTCCCGAGCTGCTGTGTTTGTTCAACAAATTCTAAATTCGGTAAGGCTTGGAGATCAGAGCGAACTTGATCGGCTTCATAGCCTACAATCACCAGCGAACGAGACGGTTTTAGATCTGTGGCACTCATTAAAACCCGTTCGACGAGGGAGCGTCCGCCTAACTGATGCAAGACTTTCGGTAAGCTAGATTTCATTCGGGTACCTTTACCCGCTGCTAAAATTGCTACCGCGATCGCGCCCATTGTTTCGCTCATAAACACCCCAAGCATTGTAGATCAGTTACGCTGTGATCGCTGAAGTTATAGGCGTATGCATGGCTTTGCGTTAAATGCCTATTTTCGCCGCCGTGGGCTTTTGGTAGGATTGGCTCCTGGGCTAAAATCAGGCTGAATCCAGCCAGAGACTCAGATTCACTGCACGCTCTTCAACTCTATGTTTCGTAAGATTTCTCTCGCTACACTCGGTCTGATTATTGGGGGAATCCTCGCTATCTTGGGATTTGGTGGCTTGATTGTTCGCAATTCCACCCTCAACCTAGCCGGGTTTTTCTATGGTTTTCCGCTGTTTTTGGGGGGCTTAGCCCTAAAAATCACAGAACTCAAGCCGGTGCCGTTTACACAGCCGACCTCTGAGGCCGTTCTTGCTCTCCGGGAGCAGCAGGCCACTGACATTCAGAATCAAGTGCGCAACGATGTAACGCGCTATCGCTATGGTATTGATGGTCATTTAGATGAGCAATTGGGGCGTATTGGTCTCAGGCCGGTGAATGAAGATTGTCCGTCGTTGGTGGGGTTGCAGGAAAAAGTAACCGGAGATGCCTACACCTTGGTTTTAGAGTTTGAGTCTCAGGATGTTTCGCTAGAGGCTTGGCAGGCAAAGCAGGAAAAAATTACAACGTTTTTTGGACCTGGTATTGAAGCTGTTTTAGAGCAGCCCCAAGAGAATCGCATTGATCTCGCATTGATTACAAAACCAGCGGCAGCATAAAAAATGGGCATCTTACTTTGGCTGCAACTTGGCGTTTCAATTCTGCTGGTGATCTTTTTGGGATCTGGCCTTGCCAAAAGTGCAGATGTCATTGCCGAAAAGTCAGGCTTGGGGCGGACCTGGGTTGGGGCCATTTTGCTCGCGGGGGTGACGTCACTGCCTGAGCTGGCGACGGGTCTCAGCTCTGTCACTGTACTAGACGCCCCGGATCTAGCAGCAGGAGCAATTTTGGGCAGTTGCCTGTTTAACCTGGTTATTCTGGCGATCTTAGATTTTGTCTGTGGCCCTGATCCGCTGTTTCAGCGGGCTCAAATGAGCCACGGTTTGGCAGCCGGTTTAGGTTGTGTATTGCTGGGTGTTGCAGCCGTGGGGATGGTAACGGGGGGGATGGATCAGCCCTTTAAGGTGGGGTGGGTTAGTGTCTTTAGTGTGGTGCTCTTGGTGGTGTATTTCTTGAGTGGCCGTATGATTGCGCAGTGCGAGGTTGAGCGCCGCACTGAGGTTCTAGAACAAGAAGCAGAAATTTTCCAGTATCAGCATATGCGGCTTCGACGTTCCTATCTCCGCTTTGTTGTGCTCTCTATTGGTATTGTGCTGACAGGTATTTGGCTAGCGGGCATTTGCGATCGCATCGCTGACGTCACGGGTCTCGGGGAAAGCTTCATCGGGGCATTATTATTAGCGGCCACGACCTCACTGCCGGAGGTGGTCACTTCTATCTCAGCAATCCGTCTCAATGCCGTTGACTTAGCCGTTTCCAACGTCTTCGGCTCTAACGTTTTCAACCTTGGCATTCTCGGTATCTTTGATCTGGCCTACTGGAAGGGAGATCTGCTGGCCGTCATCAATCCAGTACACCTGAATACGGCATTGGTGGCCATGATTATGACCTCAGTTGCAATTGTCGGACTGGTCTACCGTGCAGCCGTGAAAGAATCGCAGCAATATGTGACTTGGGATGGGGTAACCCTGATTGTTTTATACCTCTTTGGAATGTACATGGTATACAACAATTCGGCAGGGGCATAAGTTCGGGTATCGCGCGCTTCAATATTGATGCTGCATTCTAAAAGAGATGATTGAGCTCCGCATCAGTGAAGGTTATGTTCATCTCTGAGGCATTATCCTGCAGGATTTTGTTCGCGATGATGGGTGTTACAGGTGCCAGGATGACGAGAGGGTCCGGCCCCGGCACCGGATAGAACTGCAGCATAGAATTCCGGGATGTTTGGGCCAGTTTTTGTAGAGAATCGAGGTTACTCGGCTGTTGCGTTCCTTTAAAGAGAAAGACCGGTGTTTTGATGGCCTGGAGCCATAGGAGAACAAAATCCTGCAGGCTTCATTGTGATATCCGGGCGATCGCTAGAGGGATGAATGGAACCGTCATAAACCTGACCATTGAATGGGATAGGCGATCGTTTCAACGGGTAAATGATCGCAATCTAAATCGTTGTATAACAATTGCAGACGCCGCTCCCCTGCATATTCCACCAGCTTGCCACTGTACTTTTCTGCATGCGTTCCCAAGCACTGCAACCGCACCTGGCCCCCAAAAACCGTTGCCCTCGCTAAATAAATCACCAAATCATCCCGTGAAGGTCGATTAACCGTGACACTGGCGGTCAAATGTCCCATTCCGCGCTCATCCAGCTCCTGGGTCAAGGCCATTGCCGTATTGCGAATCCCTCGGATGGCGACAATTGCAGCTGCCACCGCCATGGTGATATCAATCCCTTCGTCGATCAGAATCTTTTGACGGGCCAAGTACTGAAAATTCTGTTCTCCTAGATCGTCCCTTATACGTCGATGGATCATATTATGGGGCTGATAATTTTCGAGTGTATCTGCGATCGCACCACAGGCGGCTCTGGGTTCCCGCCACGGAGACTCTCGGGTCTTACCATAGGTGCGTTTTCGATGTCCTGCCTTGCCCTCCCGTAGGCGTCCCACATGGGTTTTCAGATCAATCGCCACCAACACCATTGATTGTGCGTTCCCTGAATATAGTTTTTGGCGAAGCTGCTGATCGATTTGGTGGGCAACGGTTACATGGGCCAGCGTTGCTCCATTATCGGTTCCTCCCCCAGCCGGGAAAAAGGCCTCCAGCTTCAGTTCTCCGATTTCAGAGAGCGTTGCAAACCGAGAGGCCACTACGTCCCGATAGCGCTTGGTAGCCTCACCTTGATGGATACGATCGCCACAATTGGTATATGCCAAGGTTGTCACCACACTGGGCAAGCTTAGATCTGCGCCACAGGCATGGATATCTGAACTTCCAGGGGAGGCTAGCTGCAATTCATCGCGCAGGAGCTGGAGTCCTTTGATCAGAGCATAGCGATCGCTAACAATCTCATTGAGATAGTTATGATAGGCATTCCGCTCCATTCCAAAGCTAGCGGGAAGTTGCCACAGTCGGTCAATGCGCTGCTGAGCAGCTGCTGCATCAAATTGCTTTGCCATAGATGAGCCTAAAAAACACCAAGGGTGGGACCAGGGACTATTATAGAGAGCAGGGAATTCACTCGCTATAGAGGCTTTTTTCTCTTTTTGAGCAGCTTAGTCGCTAGAATGCCATTATTCCAGCCATTTTTGCCGTATTGGGGTACTCCACAATGGAATATATCGGTCTTGGCCCTCGCTTGATTGCCGGCCTCATTGACCTCGTCATTCTTGTCCTGATGAATGCGCTCGTTGCCCTACTCTTATCGCCCGTGGCCTCAGCTGGGGTGCAGGTTTTATCTCCAGCCATCATTGGGGTGGGGCTATTTTTTGTCTACTCAATTGGCTTAGAAGGAATTTTAGGCGCAACCATTGGTAAAATGTTGATGGGCCAGAAGATTGTCAAGACGAACGGCTTTCCTATTGATTTACCTGCGGCAATTATCCGCAATATCCTGCGCCCTATTGATGCAATCCCCTTCTTTTTACCTTATTTAACAGGCATCATATTAATCCAGTCTTCGTCTAAACGACAGCGATTGGGTGATCGGCTCGCGAACACTGTTGTCGTTAGCAAGCCTGGACGAAAGCGTTAAGTGGTCTGGTGTTGAACTCGACCCATTGCAGAAAAACGCGTGCAGGATGATTCCAGCTGGATTCCAACAATACAGGCAAGGGGTTAAACATCTTCAAGTGCATTCCTGGATAACTCAAAGACCCTATCAGCTCATGAAACAACGTTTTTGAAACAGAGGAATGACCTCGTTATGCCCTGTGACTCGCTGCGCGACTAGACCTATTTTTATCAAGTCTTCAAAGTGAAGTCCATCGATTGTAATTGCCCCTCTTACCCTCGGGTTGCGTTTTGACGGGAGGGGCCATGGAGCAAGGGCATGATGTAAGCACCGAGGCCTAACCCTGAAATAGCCCCAAAGAATGTTACGACGGGATTGCTATAGTCCCACCACCCCCAAATTTGGGCATATAGTTCGAAGGGATAGACCAAGCAAAGTAGCACCGTTAGAACTAGGCCTGCTAGGCCATATTGGTGAAGCCAATATTTGCCGAGCCCCTGATCTTGAGCGACCCAATATCGCATTGCAATTAAGCCCATCAGTGTCCCGAAGCAGCGCATACAGACCGCCATCAGATTAGGTGACCAAAGTACCAATCCCATCTCGGGTTGGGGACAAACATGATTGCCCATGAAGTAAATAATGTCAGCAATCTGCGGCAAGATGGGGAGCGGTGCCGCAGCGAGAAAAGGTGCGGCTAAGGGACCACTGACTAAGCCCGCAAGAATGACATCAGCAGTGATGCTTTTCCAAGGACGCTGTCTCGCAATGGGCAGTTTTAAATCAGGGTTTTGCATTGTGTCTCCTTAAAATTCAATCCCGGCCTGAGCTTTGACGCCCTGTTCACGAAAGGGATGTTTGACCATAGTCATCTCCGTGACCAGATCCGCTGTTTCAATCAGAGCTTCCGGTGCACCTCTGCCGGTCAAAATAACATGGGACATTTCAGGCTTGACTGTGAGTCCTTGGAGCACGTTATCGATGTCTAAGTACCCATGCTTGAGCGCGATGTTGACTTCATCGAGTAACACGAGCTGATACTCCGGGTTTTGGATATAACCGAGGGCTGTTTGCCATGCATCGTGAGCTTTTTGGGTATCGCGTTCCCGATCCTGAGTCTCCCAGGTGAAGCCTTCACCCATCGCATGAAACACCAATTGGTCTGGCCACTGCTCCAGGACCGCCTTCTCGGCAGGCTCCCAGGCTCCCTTAATAAACTGAACAATCGCAACTTTATAGCCATGTCCCAGAGATCTCAAAACAATCCCTAAAGCGGCTGTTGTTTTCCCCTTACCATTGCCGGTATGGACAATGACAAGACCCTTTTCTTTTGAGCGCTCAGCGACCCTCTGATCTTGGACTTGCTTGCGTCGCCGCATTTTTTGCTGATGCTGTTCTGCCGTGAGTCCCGCAGCACTCGCTTGGGATTCGGAGGCGATGGAATCAGTCATATCAATCGAAACTTGCTCTTT
>CALFCG010000085.1 GCA_937951315.1 uncultured cyanobacterium | reverse complement strand
GATAACTCCCTTGAGGGTGGTCTTGGGGATGATTCTATTACTGCCGGTGCAGGGAATGATGTGTTGCAGGGAGGCGGTGGCAATGATTCCATTGATGGGGGCGCAGGTATTGACACCATCAGCTTTGATGACATTGGGGTCGATGTAGAGGTCGCCCTAACAAATGACAACGGTTCTGGAACCGCTCAATACATTGTTGATGGCAATACGATTGTTGACACCTTTGTCAATATTGAAAATGTATTAGGTTCAGCCAACAACGACAGCATCATTGCCAATGCAGATGACAACACTTTGACCGGTGGAGCGGGGGGCGACCTTCTGGATGGTCGGCGTGGTGATGATTTGCTGCAAGGGGGCGGTGGCAATGACACTGTTATTGGTGGTCTGGGGAATGACACCATCAGCTTTGCAGATATCGGAGTAGGTGTTGAAGCTTCTCTAAATAGCGCGGGTGAAGGAACCGCTCAATACGTTGTTGACGGCAATACGATTGCCGATGATATCGTCAACATTGAAAACATATTGGGTTCCGACAACAACGACATTTTTAATACTTTTTTTTCAGTTGATAACTTCCTTGATGGTGGTCTTGGGGATGATTCTATTACTGCCGGCGCAGGGAATGACACTCTTATCGGTGGTGCAGGGAATGACACTCTTATCGGTGGTTTTGATGACGACTTTCTACAAGGTGGCGGCGGGAATGATCTGATTCGTGGTGGCGACGGTATTGACACCATCAGCTTTGATGACATTGGAGTTGACGTAGAGGTTGCCCTAACAAATGACAATGGTAGAGGAACCGCTCAATACGTTGTTGATGGCAATACGATTGTTGATACCTTTTCTGGTATTGAAAATGTATTGGGTTCAGCGAACAATGACACCATCACTGCTAATGCAGATGACAACACTTTGACAGGTGGAGCAGGGGACGATCGTCTGGATGGTCGGCGCAGTGATGATTTCCTGCAAGGGGGCGGTGGCAATGACACTGTTATTGGTGGTCTGGGAAATGACACCATTAGCTTTGCGGATATCGGAGTAGGCGTTGAAGTTTCTCTCAATTCCCTGGGTAGAGGAACCGCTCAATACGTTGTCGGCAACAATACGGTTGTCGATAATATTATCAATATTGAAAACGTGTTGGGTTCCGACAACAACGACATTATCAATACGTTTGGTGAGGTTGATAACTCCCTTGAGGGTGGTCTTGGGGATGATTCTATTACTGCCGGTGCAGGGAATGACAGTTTGCTTGGTGGTGCAGGTCGAGACACTCTTAACGGTGGCTTTGGTGACGACTTTCTGCAAGGTGGCGGCGGAGATGACCTGATTCGTGGTGGTGTAGGTATTGACACCCTCAGCTTTGATGACATTGGGGTTGACGTAGAGGTTACCCTGACAAATAACAATGGTTCAGGAACTGCTCAATACGTTGTTGATGGCAATACGATTGTTGATACCTTTTCTGGTATTGAAAATGTTCTGGGTTCAGCAAATAACGACACCATCATTGCTAATGCGGATGCGAATATCTTGACTGGCGGCGAAGGTGACGATGTCCTGGATGGCCGTCGCGGGAGTGACACCTTGATAGGCGGAGAAGGGAGTGACTCTCTGACGGGTGGCCTCAGTACTGACACATTTGTCATCGGCATAGATGACACGGGTGCAGATGTGATCGCTGACTTCCAAGATGGTCTTGATGTGATCGATGTGAGTGCCTTAAACCTTGATTCGGCTGCTTTAGGGGCTGTGATTAGCGGTGCTCAACAAATCGGGAATGATGCATTGATCAACTTAACGCGCGCAAGTAACGTTTTCGGGCCAGACACTACAGTGCTTCTAGAAGGGGTGCAGACAGCTGTCCTAGATACCAGTGATTTCTTAGTCTAATCTCATAAGTTGTCTATCCAGTCTGATGACTTGATAGGTGCCCGAATTTTGGGCCGAGTCACAACCTCTGGCTTCGCCCAAATAATACCGTTGCTCTCATCATGCCGATATTTTCATTCGGTCTATTGGTATGACCTAGATTAGGATCACCCTGCTATTGAGAGAGGATTCTTCTCATGTCTGGCGTATTGACTATTGAGATGACTAAGACACCCCCAAATCGCTGTTTAATCAACAAGCAAAAGTCCCTCAAAAAGAGACGCTCTAACAACTTGTGGCGACTCTAGTGAGTCAAGGGAAGATAACCAAGGCACATGAAACCATTTTTCATGTGATTCGAGATTACGCCGAAAGCGAAAACGTTCTCATGAATCAAACAATACCGAAACAGGGGGAACAGCTCCTACCCCCTTAAAACTGCCATCACTCCGTATTGAGAGCATCCTGGGGTAGCCAGACAAACCAAGATGTCCGCCTCGTTTGTACTTTATACGCGCCTAATTTGAAGCCACAGCCGCATCTTTGACCTCGCTTGTACCGGTCGTATGTTTTGCAATCCAGGTTTGTAGTAAAGGGTTAATGATTTCTGGAGCTTCATCTTGGGGGCAATGACCAATGCCTTCTAAGGCAATAAATTCTTCAACGGCTGGAAACTTTGCCAGCTCACGCCCCTGCTCAATCGGCTCCCAAGGATCCTCCTGCCCCCAGAGCATCAACACAGGGCAAGTGATTTGCGGAAGTAAATCTTCAGGGAGTGGACCTTGTGAATATTGAATAAATGCAAGAAATACAGCCGGTGCGCCCTCGTCAAATGCTGGGTCCAAAAGCAGGTTAACAAGCTCATCGGTGACGGCCTCTTTTCTGCCGTAGGCCTGCAGCAAAATGTTACGGACGGCTTTGGGTTTCGCCACTCCTTTAAAAAACGCTTCGCCTAGTGGCCGATACGCCAATACTTTCTGCAAAATCGGAGCTGCCATCCGTCGATACCATGGAATCTCTTGACGCTTGCGTTCATGTAATAGGCGCAATGAACAGTCCAACATGCTCACCCCCAAAACCTGGCTCGGGTTCATAACCGCAGCTTGAAGTGCCACAATGCAACCAATGGAATTCCCCACCAGAAAGGCAGGGCTACCCACAACTTCTTGGCAAAAATCAAGAACCTGCTGTCCCCAGATATCAAAAATATATTCCACATTCTTTCCTGGCTGGAGTGGGCCAGGCACAGGTTTATCAGAACCACCAAAGCCAATCAAATCAATGGCATAGACACAACTAGTCTCAGCGAGTTCAGCAATGTTTTTACGCCAGTGCGCACTAGATGCCCCAAAGCCATGAATCAAGATAACAGCCGGTCCCTGGATGCCTGCTACTTGGTAACGAATTTGAAAGTCTTGCCACTTCCAGGTTTGAGCTTGGGGCTGCATGATCGATCTCTGAAGGTCTTCATATATTGTAATGTTCTGTTGAGGCGATGGCGGTCAGTGCTGAGCAATCTCGTTATAGTCAAAGAGACGTGCTGGTTGCGAGGGAACCATGACCACAACATTGAACAGCAACAGCAATAAGAGCCCAGACTCTCCCCTTCAGAGCGTTTCAGATATCCCCTCATCCAATGCGCCGGCTTTTGTACAGACATTGCAGGCGGTCTTCAATCCCATTCCGCTTTTAGAGAAATCGCGCCAACGGAATGGCGAGATAACTCGGTCTCAAAGTATGGGCTTCCCACCCATGGTATTCATGAGCGATCCTGCCAGCATCGAGGCTGTGTTAGGGGCAGACACCAATTTGTTTGAAGTGGGAAGCGGCAACACAATACTACGGCCGTTACTGGGTCCGCAGTCCTTGATCCAGCTTGATGGTGCGCCACATAAGCGCCAACGGAAATTAATGATGCCCTCTTTTCATGGAGCCAGTGTGCCACGCTATGGCGAGGTGATGACAGAGGTGACGGAAAATGTAATGGCTCAGTGGGAGCCAGAACAAACCTTCCCGGTTCATTCTTCAATGCAGACCATCACTCTACGAGTGATTCTGAAGGCCGTCTTTGGGCTAGCAGAGGGGGAACGCTATGAGAAGTTGCAACGCTTACTTTGTGAATTCACAAACTTCTTCAATTCTCCGTGGAAATCAACATTCCTATTTATAGAGCCCTTGCAAAAAGATTTAGGAGCCTGGAGTCCTTGGGGACAGTTTCGGCGATGTAAGCAGAAGATTGATCAGCTTATATTAGATGAGATTGCTGATCGCCGCCAGCAATCTCCCCAAGATGATGTCTTGAGTCTACTTTTAGCCGCTCGAGATGAAGACGGTTCTGCAATGACGGACTTAGAGCTGCGGGATGAGCTAATGACGCTTTTGTTCGCAGGCCATGAAACGACGGCATCGGCGCTAGCCTGGGCCATCTACTGGATTCATGCCCAGCCCGAGGTGAAACAAAATCTGATGGCGGAGCTGTCAGAGCTGGGAACCGATCCAGATCCGATGGAGATTGCAAAGTTGCCTTACTTGACAGCGGTTTGTAATGAGACGCTGCGGATTTACCCTATCGTTTTATTTACGTTTGGGCGCATTCTGAAACAGCCTTTTGATTTTATGGGCTACCACTTAGAACCTGGAATTATGCTGGCTCCCTGCATTTATCTTTTGCACCATCACCCTGAACTCTATCCTGACTCCAAATCCTTCAGGCCAGAGCGTTTCCTAGAAAGACAGTTTTCTGCCTATGAGTTCATTCCCTTTGGCGGTAGTAATCGACGGTGCTTGGGATATACGTTTGCTCTTTTTGAGATGAAAGTTGTTTTAGCAAAGATGCTCAGTTCCGCTCAGCTTTCGTTGGTGAGTAAACGCCCTGCAGTCCCAGTAAGGCGAGGCATCGCTTTTATGCCTTCGGAGGGTATTCCTGTGCAGCTTCTAGGGTGATGATGTTTATACAACAATAGGTTTGAGTTGCGATCGCACATGGTATTCAAAGTCACAGCCCCCGAGTTTGAACAGGAGTTCGACCGCTGGACCGATGCACTAGAACAAGCAAAAGCGCTAGTTCCCAACTACAAAGGTATCTTTCAAGAAGTCAGAATTCTTGAAGATGACGAACTGATCTGGGTAAAAGATCGGTTTCACCGTTATCCACAATTTATGGGCCCCGGAACCTACAATCGGCTTGCGAGGTTGTTCCTGCAAGAAGACTTGGAAGCGTCGGCGCAAATCGAAAAAGATGAAGTCAGCGAACAAAAGTAAGCCCTCATCTTGAGCTGAAATTTAACACAATTATCCGGGAATCTTAGAATCAATAGCTTGTGGCAAGCGTATTGTCTGGTTTCCTATGTCTATTATTCAGTTTCGTCACCCTGTAATCACGATCGGAACGCTGCTCGGTCTCGCCTCACTTTTCAGTGGATGCAGCACCCTTGCGAAACAACAGGCCGCCAAACAATACCTGAAAGCCAAGGTTCTACCAGGAGTTGGCCTAGGAGATATTCATATTCGCCAAACAACCTTAGCAGAAGTGATCGAAAAGTTAGGGCGCAACAATAAACGTACAGTGCATGGAGGATATACATACGAAGATTGCCAAATTATTGAATGCCCCATTCCTGAGCCAAGCACTTCAACCGTCGAGCTAAACTACAAAGACAAGGGATTGAGTTTTTTCTTTGAACGGAACCCGGGTGAAACAACACCTGAAGCAGAGTTACTGCTAGACAGATTACAAATAGAGTGTGTCAACAAACGCTGCCCCTTCAAGGGCAAAACAGAGCAAGGGATTCGTTTGGGGGATACGCGAGCGCAAGTTAAAGAAATCTATGGTAGACCCAAGCGAGCATACACAACGTCATGGTTGATGTCTTACCCCCAGGGCATCAGTTTTTTAATTGACCATGCCCCCAACACCTCAGGCAAAGAGACTGACCGCATTGAGGGGATTACGATTCCAGATCGTGATTAAGGAGGCTATTATTCACATTACATTTAGCTCAGATATTGACAAGGCCCAGATTCCATAACTAAACTTCTCAACTAGAAATTAAGCCCACCAAAGCTAGGTACAGTCAGCAAGAGATAGCCTGGCAACCATCCCGTATATACAGCCTGAGTAATACAAACCCAACCATTCAGTTTCCCAATTGGCATCTTGAGAACTAGTTGTCCAAAAAAAAGCGCCCATAATATTGCCCAAGAAGCCCAGCAAATAGCCAGCCAAGTTGGCCAAAGTTGGCCATTGGCATTCAAAAATAGCCTTACGGTAACTGGTACAGCCGTCACAGCAACAAAAAAGGAAAACCAACCCAACCCCCGCCCGTCGTTGCCCATATATTGATTAATGGCAACAAAAAAGTATGTAAATGAAAATAAAAGAATGTATGCCGTTACTTCGAAGGGCAAAAGCTCAGTGAGTTCGGCTCGAGTCGGAAGAGAAATACAGACAAACACACCGACCCCACCTGCAAAAAAGTTCATGAGTGATATCTCTTTATTTGAGATATGTCCTAACAGCCAGATACCATTTAAAAGCAAGACTGCTCCAACATAGAACAGAAACAGACCTTGATAACCTGTAATAATCATTTTGCTCCCTGGATTAACGTCAGTCATTCAGATCGCAATATTTAGAATTTCGATTAAATCGTCTAATTGCTAGCCTTATCCAAAACCGGACTTATTCACCCAAAAGCACAAAGCAAGCATTACTCATTCAGACTTACAATTTCAAAAAACTACTCTCTACCACACTTGAACCAAGAGAGAATCAGGCAAAGATCAATAAAATACTACTATCGACTTTTATTAGCATTTCATTAAAACAGACTTTGCTTAATTTAAGCTTAAAATGGTCACAATCAGAAGGCTGTATATTTAACTACAGATTACGGCGAAGCCCAAAAATTCAGTTATTCATATTTCTTATTTTTTTCAAATATCAT